>CBDALO010000215.1:0-21295 GCA_965196985.1 Gammaproteobacteria bacterium
GGGTCCTGATAAGTTGTACTACTGTGGAACGGTGCCCAATACGAAAATTAAGATGGACGCTCAAGGTAACATTACGGTAACCATCACTAGCTGTGATTCTCAACAAGGGCTTAATTATACTAAATCAGGGCCTATTGTCAGTTAGTAGTAGATCAACGCTTGAGTTTGCTGCCTGGCTGTGTAAGGTAGGCTTGCAGGCTCAAGTATCTATTAGCAAGAACCAAGCGTACTATTAGTTTTTAAATCCTTCCATGAGTCTTTAGGGCACTGATTCGGTTTCTCTTTTGGTAGGCAAACTACGTAAAAGCTTGATATTTTTTTGCTTTGAGTGCACTTTTGCCAATCATGTACAGATAAGTAGTAAGGGGGTAGCATAGCAGTTGCAAACGTTGGTAGTAATAAACAAGTTAAGAATAAAAAAGTATTGATTAGCGTTCTCACTAGGTTACTCTCCATGACTTCTTGTATTGTTAAGCTCTGCAAGTAGTTTTTCAAGTTTGGCAAGCTTGGCCTGTGTTTCTGTTAGAACTTTCGTTTGCGTATCGAACTCTTCACGAGTGACGATATCAAATTTAGTAAGAGTTTTCTTTAAACATTGTTGTACATTGCTTTCTAAGTCTTTTTTTAGCAGGGTTAAGTTGCTTGGCAACAAATTGAGGATGCTTTTAGTGAGTTCTTCAAGAAGCTTGGCGTTCATCATGGGCGGCTCTTTAAGCTAAAGTAAATTGAGGGATTATTGTATCAATATCATTTGGAAGTTGCGACTTTTAGTCTCTTCCAATGCAAGATGAGCCTGAAATAGCCCCCACTTTCCAATGCAAAGTGGGCCTGAAGTTGTTGCGTGATCGTTCATCCTATATGGATGAATATCAATATGAACGACATAGAATTAAACACACTTGCCCAGATTGAGCAATTTCTATCCTCATCAACCCAGCTTACCTTTGAAGCTACATTACGAGCAGAATCTTACCTATGGGTTACGAACACATTAAAAAAATTTGCTTATTGCGGTATGTGCAAAAAGGACAAAGGATTGATTCGTGATTACCTGCAACGAATGACTGGTTACTCACGTTCACAAATTACTAGGCTAATTGCTCAGTATCAAAAGTCAGGAAAAGTTGTTGTTAAGCAACGATCACCTAGAAATAAGTTTAGCTTAATCTATACGCATGAGGATACTTGGTTGTTAGCTGAAACGGATCAGGTTCATCAAACGCTTAGCGGGCCTACCACAAAAAAACTTTGCGAGAGAGCCTTTCATTTGTTTGGAGATAAGCGTTATGCGCGTCTTGCTTTTATCTCAGTCTCTCATCTTTACAATCTTCGACAAACTGAAACCTACCAGCGCAAACGGCGACACTTTAATAAAACTAAAGCAACGCAGGTTTCTATTGGTGAAAGGCGAAAACCAACTCCAGAGGGTAGGCCTGGCTTTATACGTATTGATACAGTGCACCAAGGAGATATGGATAAAATCAAGGGTGTTTATCATATTAATGCTGTTGACGAGGTGACACAGATGGAAGTAGTCTGCGCTGTTGAAAAAATTAGTGAGGCTTACTTAATCCCTGTCTTAGAGCAAATAATCGATACCTTTCCATTTAAAGTGTTAGGCCTACATGCTGATAATGGCTCAGAGTACATTAATCAGCATGTAGCTAAACTATTGCAAAAGTTATTTATTGAACTCACTAAATCGAGGCCAAGGCATAGTAATGACAACGGTTTGGTGGAAAGTAAAAATGGCTCGGTTGTTAGAAAGCATTTTGGCTACATACATATTCAACAACGTTTTGCCCCGCAAATTAATGAATTCTATAACCAGCATTTTAACGACTATATTAATTTTCACAGACCTTGTTACTTCCCTGTAACCAGCATTAATAGCAAGGGTAAGCAAACTAAACTTTACCCTTACGAGGCCATTATGACTCCTTACGAAAAGTTCAAATCAATTGAAAATGCTGAGCAGTATTTAAAGGAAAATGAAACCTTTGAACGACTAGATAAATTAGCGTATTCTCTGACTGATCATGAATCTGCACAAAAGATGCAGGAAGCAAAGAAGACGTTATTTGAGAAAATAACAAAAGAGCAAATAGCTGATACTATCAGCACTGAAGACTAACCGATGGACCATCATGGTGACATCTGTTCAGATGCTGCTTCAGGCTCATCTTACGATTGGAATATACTCTTTTCAGAGATTTATCCATTGGGTCAGCGTATTAGGAGCTACTTGCATTTTGGTGAAGAGTGGGATACAAAAGAAGGGTTTTTAAGAGAAGCCTTTAGGTAGTTAGTCCTGAAAAACGCCATATTTGTTCGTTAGCAAGGAGGGCCGAGAACCAGTGCGGAGTGTGCAGAGACGTACGTGAGCACTGAGAGCGCAGGCCCAACACAGCTAACGGACAAATATGGCGTTTTTCAGGTTTAACTAGGCAAGGAAGGTGGTGTTCATGCTTGTATTAATTTTTCTCTTACTGATAGTAGCTTTTGCGTTAGCTTGGTACAAGCATCGTAATTTGGCAATAACGCTCTTTATCCTTACTTTGATCTTATCTGTTATTTGGTTTGGTCACCATGTTACCTCACATCTTAATTTGCAGTTATAAGGGGGCGTTATGAATAACACATTTATCAAGTCAGTTGTCACCACGCTTAACCTGCTTGAGTTAGCTATTATTATATTAGTTTTAGTTATGGCTTTTTCTTTTCAGTTTGTTTTGAAAGAGCTGCCATGTCCGCTTTGTTTATTGCAGCGGGTTGGTTTATTGGGCATAGCTTTTGGTTTTTTGCTTAATTTGCGTTATGGTTTGCGGCCAAGCCATTATGGGTTGTCTTTATTAAGTGCTCTATTTACTGCCTTTGTTGCTTTGCGCCAAATTGCTTTGCACATTGTGCCTGGAACAGGTAGCTATGGTTCGGCAGTCTTTGGTTTACATATGTATACCTGGTCATTTGTTATTGCCGTGCTGATTGTTATTTTTAATGTGGCTTTATTGAGCTTTGATCGTGAGTATTTATCTGCTGAACATACATTACGTTGGAAGAAACTTTCTCACGTACTATTTATTTGCCTGTTGCTTGTTGCTGTGGGTAACTTGGTAAGTACTTTTGCTGAGTGTGGCTTGAAGCAATGTCCAGATAATCCTACTCAATATTTAATTGCTGGCGGCAACTAATTAACTTGACTGTAAATTAGCCTGCTATTGTTTAAAGTAATCAACTCCTGATAAACTCCTTGCAGTTTAAATAAAGAGGTTTGTCCATGCTAAGTCGGTTTTTGCCCCCGGATGTTCGGGCTATTTTATTATTTTTGGGTTATGTCATTAGTCTGACCATTTCTGGTTTAATGGTTTATCCTTTAGGTATTTTAAAGTATTTGATTCCTATTAAAGCTTGGCGGAAGTTAATGGATAGCTGGCTTAACCAAATGCCAGTGATTTGGACTGATTTAAACACTTTTTTTACTAAGCTCTTTATTCGTGTAGAGATTGAGGTCATTGGCGCAGAAAATTTAACAATGAATGACTGGTATTTGATGACAGCAAATCATCAATCGTGGACAGATATATTGTTGCTTCATCGTGTTTTTAATCATCGTTTGCCTGTGCTGAAATTTTTCATTAAGTCGCAAGTAATTTGGATGCCAATTTTAGGTTTGGGGTGTAAGTTTATTGGTTATCCTTTTATGAAACGTTATACCAAGGATCAGATTGCTAAGAATCCTAAGTTAAAGGGAAAGGATTTAGCTACAACGAAAAAAATGTGCGAGCAATTTAAATCTCGACCAATGACAATCGTTTCTTTTGCTGAGGGAACTCGTTATACGAAGCAAAAAGCTAAACGGCAAAAATCCCCTTATCCACACTTGCTAAAGCCTCGCACTGGTGGTTTGGCTTATACTTTGATGACTATGGGAGATTATTTGCACCAGTTTGTCGATGTGACGATTTGTTATTCAAAACCTGATGCGACCTTTTGGGATTACCTATCTGGACGAATTAAGAAAGTTACTGTAAAGGTAGAAACTCAGCCTATTACTGATGCGATACTGGGTGACTATATTAATGATAGGGAGTATCGCGTGAGGTTTCAGGCCTGGCTTAATGACCTTTGGGATAAAAAGAACCAAGCTTTAGAGGAGATGAGGAAACAATGCAAAAGCTCCGATTAGCCACACGTCAAAGTTTGCTTGCTTTGCGTCAGACAGAAATAGTTAAGCTTCTTTTGCAGGAAGAGTACCCTGAATTGCAATTAGAAGATGTGCCTTTAGTAACTGAGGGTGATAGGCGTTTAGATGTTTCGTTAGCTAAGGTTGGTGGAAAGGGCTTGTTTATTAAAGAGCTAGAGCAAGCGTTATTAGATGGTCGTGCTGATTTGGCTGTTCATTCTATGAAAGATGTGCCGGTGCAAATGCCCGAAGGGTTGATTATTTCAGCTATCCTGAAACGTGCAGATGCCAGAGACGTTTTGGTTTCAAATGACTTTGATTCTTTAAGTAGCTTGCCAAAAGGTGCTGTGGTTGGAACATCAAGCCTAAGGCGCCAATGCCAGCTTAAAGCTGTTCGCCCAGACCTTAAGGTAGCCTCGTTGCGCGGTAATGTTCAAACACGATTAGATAAACTAGATAAAGGGGAGTTTGCTGCTATTATTTTGGCTGCAGCATGCTTGCAGCGACTAGATTTACATAACCGCATTACAGAATATTTGCCATTGAGTCAGTTTGTTCCAGCAGTTGGCCAAGGGGCAATTGGTTTGGAGTGTTGCGAGGTTGATAATGAAACTCAAGACTTGCTTGATATTTTAATGGATGAACGGACTGCACTTTGTTTGCAAGCTGAACGGTTGGTTAGTGAGCGTTTAGAAGCAAGTTGTCATACACCTCTGGGTGTTCATGCGCGAATAGAGAAGGGGCAGTTTATTCTTTGTGCGTTTGTCGCTAATATTAAAAGTGATGAGAGGATAGCTTGCAAACTAAGCTGCCCGCTTGATCAAGCTGAAGAGCTTGCTGAGCAGATGGCTATTAAGTTGATAAAGCTTGGTGCAAAGCAAATGATAGAGGCAGTTTGATTTGTATAAGTTGCTTAGTTTGTTATGAGAGTGTTAGTTACTCGGCCTGAACCTATGGGGCAAGAGCTGGTTAGGCTGCTACAGCAAAGAGGTATAGAGGCCGTTCATTTCCCTGCGCTCATTATTAACCCAGTTAAAAAGCCTCAACCGTTAACTGAGTTATTTTATGCAGAGTTCGTTATCTTTATTAGCCCTAATGCAGTTAAGTACGGTGCTAAGTATTTAAACCTTTCAAATAAACAGCAGCTTATTGCAGTTGGTATGGGTTCTGCTTCAGCTTTACAGGAACTGGGTTTTACTAATGTCGTTGTCCCAGATGAGCTTACCAGTGAGGGACTCTTGGAGACCTCTATTTTGCAGCAAATAAATGGTAAGAAAATAGCCGTTGTTAAGGGGCTCGGTGGCCGTGAGTTTTTACGTGATAGCTTAGTAGCAAGAGGAGCTTTGGTGACAGAGTTCGCTGTCTATCAGCGGTTGCGGCCTAATAAGTTGCTTGATCAAGCGAAGCTAGCAGAAATAGATGTGATTTTGGCAACGAGTATAGAGAGTGTTGAAAACCTTATTGCCATGACGCCAGAGTCACTACGAGCTGAGCTATGGAATAGGCATTGGCTAGTAACTAGTGCAAGGATTGAGCGGTTCGTTCATTTGCAGGCTAGTCAAGTGCGAACGGTGCT
Source organism: Gammaproteobacteria bacterium (assembly GCA_965196985.1). Taxonomy (GTDB): domain Bacteria; phylum Pseudomonadota; class Gammaproteobacteria; order UBA12402; family UBA12402; genus 2-12-FULL-35-23. The sequence continues at coordinate 5,760 of CBDALO010000215.1, forward strand.
GGCTGATAATGCAAGTAACGAGACTTTACTCAGATCGCTGGAAAGCTTTGCTAAGAGCCCGTAGAATAGTTGGCTGTTGACGTTTACTAAATAGAGAAAGCTTTATGAATCAGCTTGAAAAGACCGACAATCAAGAAGAGCCATCAGGCCGAAACCTAACAAAACCTAACAAAAAAAGTTGGTTGGCTTGGTTGGCGATTATTATCGCAGTGATTAGTGTGGTGCTTTGCAGTGTGCTTTGGCAGCGGCTAAAACAAACTAATATACGGTTGTTACAGATAAATCAAACTTTATCTCATAGTGTTAAAGATCAATCAATGCTTACCCAGCAAGCAACGACTTTTCAGCAGGGTTTGAAACAACAGGCTGGCCAACTTCAGGAAAATCAGGCTAGTTTATCGCGCTTACTGGAAAGTATTAGCACTGATAAGAGCAATTGGTTAATTACTGATGCGGTGCATCTTATTAAGTTGGCTAATTTAACTTTGTATTTTCAGCATGATATTCCAACCACAATAGTTTTATTAAAAACAGCTAACCAACGTTTAGCTGCTTCGGGGGACCCAAAGCTTTATCCTGTACGCAAGTTACTAGTTAACGATATTATTAAGTTGCAAACTGTGCCCAAGGTCGCTGTTTCAACGCTTTATTTGCAATTACAAGCCTTACGTCAAGAAACTATGAAGTTGCCATTGGCATTAAGCCACTACCAACCAAATAAAGCTGATAACTTATTAACAAGGTCAGTTAAGCCAAGTGATTCATGGTGGCAACGTACGGTTGATTCAACAGCTAATGCATTAAGCAAAGTGCTTGTTATTAGAAAACGTCAATCTCCAGTTGAACCTTTATTGAGCCCCAATCAGCACCGGTTATTACTACAAGCAACCTATATTCTTTATGCGCAAGCACAATGGGGCGTTATGCAGCGCCAGCAAATGATCTATCAAAGTAGTCTAAAGCAGTTAATAGAATTAATTACTACTTATTTTGTTGCAGATAATCAAAGTCAGGCAATACTTGCTAAGTTGGATCATTTGGTTAAACGTAATATAGCACCGCAACTGCCTAACGTGAGCGACTCACTTGATGCTTTACAACGTTATTTGCAAACAAAACAGCGTGCTCAGTTGTTGGGTGGGGCTCCAAAAAAGCTTGCTGCTAGTAAAGTCTCAGCTAAGCAAGGAGCAAAATAATGTGGCGTTTAATTTTTTATACTCTCTTCCTTGTTGTTGCCGTTTGTTTGGGACTTTATTTGGAGCAAGATACAGGTTATGTGTTAATTGCTTATAAACATTGGACTGTAGAGACTTCTTTGTGGTTTGCAGTGCTTTGCGTATTAGTGGTTATTTTTGTCCTTTATTATTTTATTAAGTTTATTGGTTTGTTGATTCGTAGCCATGGACACCTTATTAGTTGGTATCGCCAGAAACAATTTGTTAAGGCGCACACCTTAACAGGTGCTGGGTTATTGGCGTTAGAAGAGGCTCAGTGGCAAGAAGCAGAGGCACTATTATTGCGTGGAGCAACGAGTAGTAGTGTGCCTGTGGTCAATTATTTGAATGCAGCAAGGGCCGCGCAGCAGCGTCAAAATTATAAAAATCGTGATAAGCATTTGCGCCAAGCACAGGCTGTTGCTGAAGGTAAAGAATGTTTTGCTGTTGAGGTGACAAAAGTGAACTTGTTTTTTCAGCAAAAAGACTATGAACAAGCAAGTCAATTGCTTGAGCGACTAAATAAAGAAAAGGCTAAACATGGGCATGTGTTGAAATTACTGCAACAAGTTTATTTGGCTCAGGGTGACTTTGCTAAGCTAGCAAAGCTGCTACCTAGCTTACAAAAACGCAAAGTTCTTGCTAAGGGTGATTATCATGCCTTAGCAACATTGGTTTATAGCAAGCTTTTTAACTTATTAGATGGCGATGTGACTGAACTTAAAAAATTATGGTGCAGCTTGCCAAAAGCTTTGCAGGCTGAAGTCAAAGTGGCTGAAGCCTATGTGAAGCGACTGTTGGCTTTTCATGAAGATTCTGAGGCGGAGTCAATAATTTCAGTGTGTATGAAATTGACCTTTAGTGAAGAGCTGGCCCATGCTTATATGCAGTTGCATAGCTTTAATTTGGTTAAGCGCAAGAAAAAGGCTTTGCAGTGGCTGGCTCACTATGGTGAAAATGTTGCTTTACTTAATTTGTTAGCTGAGCTCGCTTATGAGGAGAAGAATTATAATTTAGTTAAAGATTATGCTGAGCGAGCGCTGGCTTTACAAAAAAATACTACTTCTTTTGCCTATTTGCTTAGAGCTAGTGAAGCACTAGGTGAGCAGCACCTTGCTGCTCAAGCTAAACAAGCATTAATCGATTTATCCAGTTAATAGAAGATATTGTCTCTAATGAAAATTATTTTCGCAGGAACGCCTGACTTTGCTGCCAGCCATCTCAAGGCTTTGTTAAACTCTGAGCACGAGATTGTTGCGGTTTATACACAACCAGATCGTCCCAGAGGGCGTGGGCAAAAGCTTGGTTTTTCGCCAGTCAAGCAGCTTATTGTTGATAAAGAAATTCCAATCAAACAGCCACGTAGTTTACGTAACGAAGAAGCTAAACAAGAGTTACGTGAGTTACAGGCAGATGTAATGATAGTAGTTGCTTATGGTTTGATTTTACCGGAAGAGGTTTTATCAGCACCTAAGTATGGTTGTTTGAACGTTCATGCTTCCTTACTGCCCCGTTGGCGAGGTGCAGCACCTATCCAGCAAGCAATTTTAGCGGGAGATGCTGAAACTGGTGTGACAATTATGCAAATGGACGCGGGCTTGGATACGGGTGATATGTTGTTAAAAGCAAGCTGTGTTATTGAGCCAACAGAAACCAGTGCTAGTCTGCATGATAGGTTGGCTGCTTTAGGCCCGCCTGCTTTATTAGAAGCTTTGCGTTTATTGGAGCAGGGGAGACTAGAGCCTAAACAACAACAGAACGAGCGAAGTACTTATGCTGGTAAGCTCAGCAAAGCGCAGGCGCAAATTAATTGGCAGTTACCAGCAGTTGAAGTTGACAGACAAATACGAGCTTTTAATCCTTGGCCAGTTGCGTTTAGTTTTTATCAGGGTAAAACGATTCGTATCTGGCAGGCTGAGCTATTGGATCAGCAGAGTGAGGTATATCCTGGTGAAATAATCGCTTTAGGGAAACAAACCATACAAGTTGCAACAGGGGAAGGAGTGCTTGCTTTAAAGGTATTACAATTGCCAGGTAAAAAAGCTATGCCAGTTGGTGATGTGTTGAATGGCAAGCAAGTTGATTTTCAAGTGGGTGAGCGATTTAGTTATGTCGATTAAAACTTATCAGCAAGCAATAACAATACTGGATCAAGTTATCTTTCAAGGACGCTCACTGGGTCGGTTAATGGAGGCAGTTCGCCGTGGTGATGAGCCGGCCTATTTGCAAGCATTATGCTTTGGTGTATTACGTCATTATTGGCAGCTAGACGAATATTTGTCAACGCTGCTTAATAAACCATTGCGTGATAAAGAGGTAGATATCTTTTTATTGTTGATTATTGGTTTATTTGAGCTTAATTATATGCGTAAGCCTGATTATGCTGTGGTTTCTGAATTGGTTAAAGTGCCAGCTAAACTAAAAAAAACTTGGGCGAAAGGCTTGGTTAATGCAGTAATGCGTAATTTTTTGCGAAAGTCTAAAGCATCTGAGTTAACTAACAGTTTAACTGAAGAAGGGCTGTTTAATCATCCAGATTGGTTTATAAGGCAGTTAAAGCAAGATTATCCTGAGAGTTGGCAAGCTATTCTTGAGGCCAATAACCAGCAGGCACCGATGAGCTTGCGAGTTAACCAGCAACAGTTTTCACGCGATGAGTATTTAGAGCAGCTTGATGCGGCAGATTTAGTAGCAGAAGCTAGTCAATTTGTTTTACATGGTATTGTTTTAAAGGCGGCTTGTGAGGTTGGGCGATTACCTGGCTTTACTGGTGGGAGTTGCTTTGTGCAAGATATTGCTGCGCAGTTGGCGAGTGAACTATTACCACTGCAAGTTAAGCAGCATGTGTTAGATGCTTGTGCAGCACCAGGCGGTAAAACCACGCATTTACTAGAGCGTGAGCCAAGTATTAATTTAGTGGCAATAGACAATCAAGCTGAGCGTGTTGAGAAAATTAACCAAAATCTTTCTCGCTTACAATTAACAGCACAGGTTCAGTGTGCAGATGTGTTGGCGGTTAAGGAGTGGTGGAATGGTGACTTATTTGATGCGATTCTATTAGATGCGCCTTGCTCTGCAACAGGTGTGATTCGTCGTCATCCTGATATTAAGCATTTGCGTCACCCTGAAGACATTGGTCAGCTTGCCAAAACTCAGCAAGCTATGCTGACAACGTTGTGGCCTCTATTAAAGTCAGGTGGTTATTTACTTTATGTGACCTGTTCAGTATTAAAGGCGGAGAACGACGAGATTATAGCTGCATTTCTCAAAGAGTCTAAAGAGTGCCAGGTTTGCGAGGCTTTACTGCAGGAGCGATTAAGTGAATCGGTTAAAAAAACAGTGATGCGTACCCCTTTGGGTATTCAGTTGTTACCACAAGTAGAGCATGATGGGTTTTATTTTAGTTTATTAAAGAAAGCTTAATTATTTTTGATTTATATCACGGAGTGTATAGTTATAGTGAGCCCTGCTGGCAAAACAGTTGGTGGTGGTTCAACGCCATGTTTTCTTGCTAGTGCAGCGATGAGCTCATTAAATTGAATTGGATCTAGTAACATTAGGTAATAATCTTTAGGTTTAAAAGAATCATCAAGCGGAGGAACGAAAATGGGGTCACTAGGTAGTAGGTGTTGATCAGGAAACTCTTCTTCATCAGGGGTGCTGCCTCTATATAATGTAGGCAATATTGCTGCTGGCACGCCAAAATCATTGACCTTCTCCCAAAACTGATCCCATCTGCCTTTAGTCTTTACTAGTGTTCTCAAGCATAAAACGATTTTCATTCCCTTGTCTTTCCAGCGCATTCCTGATCCGCCTAATCTTTGTTTAACAATTGTTTTACATGCTGCTTCAGTGACGCCAGAGCCAATTGGTGCATTCTGCTTAATCAAATTATGATACGACATTCGCTTTTCTTTAATATTATTTTCAAAATACGTAATTGTTCCTTCTAGCTTTTCTCTAAGCGATTTATTCAGTTTTTTATTTAGATGCTCTTTAAGCTCAGCAAGTATTCTACCTGCCGCACCTTTCTTGTGCTTTAAGTCATGACATCTCTCTTCGAGCCAAACATCACGCTCATCTCTTTCAGATTTTTTGGTAAATACTGCCTTTGATGCTTCGCCGAGATATTCAGTTGCATGCCAAAAATCTAAAATTTGCGTATCAGTATGTTTTTTTAGAAATGGCCAATTATTTTTTGCTCCATCAGCAACGCCAATTGTTTTAGCATCAGGGTAATATTTCTTTTTCAGCTTTATTTCCTTTTCAAGCCTATTAAAGAATTCATCTTTTCTATATTCTGGTGATGCTGCAACGTAGGTTGTGTGCAGGCGTGCACCATGCTTATCATACATGGAAATAGTTCCAACCATGCTCTCTCTATAACCATCATCAACGGTGAGAACATATGCACCATCTAAGCTAATACTTAGCATCTCAATGCCTGCATCAAGCTTTGGCTCTTCATATTCCCACTCAGCCTCTTTGGCTTGTGCAATACCGCCAACAAAATCAGTTGCCCGTTGCAAGTATGAATGTGAGATTTTACGGTTATGATTGACCTTGAGATCATCAATAACACTAGGAGCAGGTAAGTTTGAGTATTTAGTGACTGACAGAAAACCCGCAAAGCCTTTTATTTTCAATGTTTCGGGGCGAACTGGTCACATGAAGATTTTCAAAAAACAGCACTAAATACTCGTTTTCCAGCTATTTACAGCTTATTTTCGATATAATGCCTTAATCTTCGATGATTTTTCGCCACAGCATGGTAACTCTTCACTGGAAAGCAAGAATGACAAGACTAGCCCAAAATCCACAAATGCAAATTGGCCAAGTAGATATTTCTAAAATTCAAATCAGCTCTAAATCACGGGATGACATTCCAAAATTATTAAAAGGGCTACAGTTTATTTATAGTACACCCTCTGTACGGAAGGAGATTTTCGAACTACTAGAGGCTCAGATTGCACCTGAGGTTGACAAGAATAATGGACGCCCTGGTATGGAATTATGGAAAATATTGGTCATGGGAGTACTCCGCCTGAGTCTAAATTGTGATTATGATCGACTGCATGAACTTGTGAATCAACATAAAACCATTCGTGAAATGCTAGGGCATGCTGATTTTTTCGATAAAATAGAGTATCAGCTGCAAACAATTAAAGACAATGTCTCGCTACTCACTCCCGAGTTGTTAGATGAGATTAATCAAGTTGTTGTGAAAGCTGGTCATTCATTGTTAAAAAAAAGTGAGCCTCTGCGAGGCCGTTGCGATTCCTTTGTGGTTGAAACAGACGTACATTTTCCAACAGACATAAGCTTACTGTTTGACGCAATGCGCAAAATAATTCAGCAGGTGGCCAAGCTGTGTGAACACAGCGGATTGAGTGACTGGCGTCAATATCGATATAACATCAAGCATCTGAAACGGCTCATGCAAATAGCTCAACTAAAAAAGCGCAGTAAGAGCAAGCAAGCAGATCAACAAAACAAAAAGGACAAGGCAATCAAGGATGCTCATCAGGAGTATCTCAATATTGCGCAAAAATATTTAGATAAAGCACATGCCTCAATAAACGCTATCCAGAAAGCCGATCTACTGAAGCCGCAAGATGCGCCACTGGTTGAAAGTATAGAAATGTTCACGGTTCATGCAGATCGCCAAGTTGATCAAATTAAACGCCGAATATTATTGGATGAAAAGATCCCGCATGAAGAAAAAGTCTTTTCTGTCTTTCAGCCACATACTGAATGGATTGTAAAAGGAAAGGCTGGTGTACCAGTCGAATTAGGAATGAAAGTCTGTGTCTTGGAGGATCAACACCAATTTATATTGCATCATCGTGTGATGGAGAATGAGACTGATGACAAGGTCGCCGTATCTATGGTTCAAGAGACCCAACAAAAGTTCCCAGAGTTAAACACATGTAGTTTTGATAAGGGCTTTCATTCAAAAGAAAATCAATCTGCGTTAGCAGATATTTTGGAAGTTGTTGCATTGCCGAGAAAAGGTCGACTCTCAAAGGAAGCACAGGAAATTGAAAAGTCAGACTCGTTTGTGAAAGCGAAACAAAAGCATTCTGCGGTAGAATCCAGTATTAATGCTCTTGAAGTTCATGGGTTGGATCAATGCCTAGATCACGGCATTGATGGCTTTAAGAGTTATGTTGGCTTAGCGATTGTTGGAAAAAACATAGATCGTATCGGAAGTCTTATACAAAGAGCTGAGCAAAGGAAAGCAGCGCGACTAAAAAAACGCATTCGAGGTCGCAGCCCACCGTTAGCTGCCTAGTCAGCCTCAGAATATCCCATTGTATTCCAGAAAGCAGGATGCTTTTTTTCGTATCAAAACAGCGAGATTTCATTTTTTTGTACGCGGCCAGGGCTTAACATGCTATTTTTATTATGATCTCGCGCGGATATAAAAAAATGAAAGTGTAATAAAACAACAAAGACTAAGAATTAGTAGGTTTTCTGTCAGTCACTATTTATGTGAGATTATTTTTGCAAATCGCGGTGTTGATCCTTGGATAATTCTAGCCTTATCTTCTAAAGGACAAAAGATCTTCCCGCCTTTAGAGGTTTGATAAACATAACGCTTAACTCGAGCAACTCCATAAGGCGTTTGGTAATTTGCTTCATCTCTACTTCGTGCTGTTAGCTTTATTTTTCCAACATGGATAGGAGAGCCATCTGCATCAAACTTACTTAAAGCTTTTTCAGTGGCTAATGTTCCAACCTCATTAAGGCCGTCAAGAATTGCATCCTCACATTCAAGCATGGATCCTTTTAGTGGAAGCTTGAGCTCAATAGTTAATTCATTATTTTCATCAGAGAGAATTCTAGCTAACATCCAAACACCATCCGTAATCAAGTTAAAGTGTATATTATGCTATATTTTCTACATTATATAAAGGCAGCACCCTTCATCAGAGTGAAGTCCTTCTCCAAAAGAGTGTTCATCTTCAGTATAGCAATAGCCGTTGTCGCTACTCGTCTCTTGGGTGCTCTCACCGCTACTTTCCTCTGAGCTTTCAACAAAATAGCTGGGGTGAATAGTGACACAGGGTGTATTATAACAAAAGCTAGGTCCGTAGACTTTACAAAGGTTATCGATTAGTCGGAGAATTTGTAAACTGGCATGATGCCAATGATTATTTATGGTAACTAAGTAAAGTAGCTTTAGATAATCAGCAAAATATCTTTCACTATTCAAGCCCTAATCAAACCTTGTGGCTGCTATTGTATTAGATAGTCGAATAACTAGTTCATAGCTATTAGGTAGCACTGTTTGCTTACGTGAAAAGAAACCAACAAAGCAGTTTGGAGTGACTTCTTGATAAAGCTGTGCTGAGAGCTCACTTAAAAGAGTCAGGACCTGAGTTTTACTGGCTCCTAAAGCCATTTTGTCTATGATGCTTTTTTCCAGTTGAACAAGCCATGCCGCAAATGATGGTAGGTATAGCCAGTCATTACCAAAACGTTTCCTTAAACTTAAACAGATTTTAGGTAGGTTGGTTTCTAACTTACCTGTTTTTAATAAGAAGCTTTCTGCTAGCGGTCTTTTTCCCAGGGCTATAAGTTCTCGATAGCAGTAAGCAGCTAAAATAAGCTTATTAAGGGTATCCTTATCATCTTCACCATTTGCTTTTTTTACTTTTCGTAAAAAAATCGTAGGGAAAGTGTATGAAATTGTTTTATGCTGTAGAGCCTTTTGTTTATCTAGTAGAAAGTCCTTTAATACGTCTGCAGTCTGGGAGGTAGGCCAGTAAAACTCAACAGATAAATGGTAGTCAATATCGATAAACTGTATAGCTGTTGAAAGTTCTAAAAGAATGTCTTCGTAGTTTGAACTGCTAGTGCGCCATCCTTTCTGTAAATTCCATTGACTTGCTGAAAATAAGCAGGCGACTCAGTCAGATTAGAAATTCCTTTTAAGGTAAACTTAACCAAAAAAGAGGAATGACAATGAGCTGCTATAAAAATGAGAACTTAATCGAAGAAGCCATACATGTTTTAGCGATGGAGGGGTTTGAAGCTTTACCTAAGCTTGTCTCCAGGTTGATGAATGAGGCTATGTTAATAGAAAGGGAGCGCCATTTAAATGCCAGTCCTTATGAGCGAACTGGCGATAGAAACGGATATGCGAACGGCTTTAAACCAAGGTTAGTTAACACAGGTCAAGGTCAGCTTGAGCTACAGATACCGCAGGTTAGAGACTCCAATGAAGCCTTCTATCCATCAGTCTTAGAGCGAGGTGTACGCTCTGATAGAGCACTTAAGCTGGCTGTCGCTGAAATGTATGTGCATGGGGTTTCCACGCGCAAAGTTGAAAAGGTGCTAAAGCAACTCTGTGGAACAGATATTTCAAGCACAGAGGTAAGCCGTTGCGCTAAATTGTTGGATGAAGATTTAAAGAAATGGCGAAATAAGCCGTTAGGAAAGATAAAATATCTTTGGCTAGATGCACGTTATGAGAAGGTGCGCACTAGCGGCACAGTACAAGACTGTGCGGTATTGATAGCCTATGGCTTTGATGAATCAACCGGCAAGAAAACAGTGCTAGGTGTTTCTGTTGCGTTATCAGAGGCTGAGGTACATTGGCGTGATTTTCTTCAGCAGTTGGTTGAGCGAGGTATACATGGTATTGAGTTGATTACTAGCGACGCTCATACTGGCCTAAAAGCCGCTAGAAGAGCTGTGTTCCCCAGTGTTCCTTGGCAACGCTGCCAATTTCATTTGCAGCAAAATGCTCAGGCTCACATACCAAAGCGCTCAATGAAGGAACCAGTAGCTGAGGAGATTACAGCTATATTTAATGCCTCAAACATTCATGAGTCGGAAAGACTATTGGCTATGGCGGTAGATAAATATCAGCAAACAGCACCAGAGCTTTCTTCTTGGTTGGAAGTGAATATACCGGAGGGCTTAGTAGTGATGAACTTTGACAGGCCGCATCAAAAAAGATTAAGAACCAGTAACATAGCTGAGCGCGTAAACAGAGAGGTAAAAAGAAGGACGCATACAGTTGGAATTTTCCCTAATACTGAATCGTGCCTAAGGCTCGTATCAGCTGTTTTAGTGGAAATTGATGACCAGTGGAGCGGATCACCTAGATACTTAAGTTGAAGTGAATAATAAGACTTCATAGGGTTTTAGGATAGATCATTCTTGTTCTTATTAACGAGATATAATTGCTATTACCTAAAAGTTAATAATTTATTTTGAGAGGAGAAAAATTTGAGGTATAAATAATTTTTTAGATTGATTAGCATAATTAATTTAAGATATTATGCGATGAGACAGGTACAATAGAGTGCCATTTAGAATTTTAAAGGTTTTTCTAAGTACTGAAGTTGGTTTTTACAGACAAAATAACGCTCTATCTTTGAACTTAACATCCTTTTATCGGTCGGCCTAAATCGCCCTGAGTAGCTTAGGATTTGTAATGAGTCTTCACGTGTAATAACCCAGCCGGCAAAATAAGCGCCTGCTGTAGAGCCATCTGCTTGCCGTAGTAATGACGGATGGCCGGGTGCTGCCTCTATATAATGTAGGCTATATTGCTGCTGGCACGCCAAAATCATTGACCTTCTCCCAAAACTGATCCCATCTGCCTTTAGTCTTTACTAGTGTTCTCAAGCATAAAACGATTTTCATTCCCTTGTCTTTCCAGCGCATTCCTGATCCGCCTAATCTTTGTTTAACAATTGTTTTACATGCTGCTTCAGTGACGCCAGAGCCAATTGGTGCATTCTGCTTAATCAAATTATGATACGACATTCGCTTTTCTTTAATATTATTTTCAAAATACGTAATTGTTCCTTCTAGCTTTTCTCTAAGCGATTTATTCAGGTTTTTATTTAGATGCTCTTTAAGCTCAGCAAGTATTCTACCTGCCGCACCTTTCTTGTGCTTTAAGTCATGACATCTCTCTTCGAGCCAAACATCACGCTCATCTCTTTCAGATTTTTTGGTAAATACTGCCTTTGATGCTTCGCCGAGATATTCAGTTGCATGCCAAAAATCTAAAATTTGCGTATCAGTATGTTTTTTTAGAAATGGCCAATTATTTTTTGCTCCATCAGCAACGCCAATTGTTTTAGCATCAGGGTAATATTTCTTTTTCAGCTTTATTTCCTTTTCAAGCCTATTAAAGAATTCATCTTTTCCATATTCTGGTGATGCTGCAACGTAGGTTGTGTGCAGGCGTGCACCATGCTTATCATACATGGAAATAGTTCCAACCATGCTCTCTCTATAACCATCATCAACGGTGAGAACATATGCACCATCTAAGCTAATACTTAGCATCTCAATGCCTGCATCAAGCTTTGGCTCTTCATATTCCCACTCAGCCTCTTTGGCTTGTGCAATACCGCCAACAAAATCAGTTGCCCGTTGCAAGTATGAATGTGAGATTTTACGGTTATGATTGACCTTGAGATCATCAATAACACTAGGAGCAGGTAAGCTTGAGTATTTATGTGAGATTATTTTTGCAAATCGCGGTGTTGATCCTTGGATAATTCTAGCCTTATCTTCTAAAGGACAAAAGATCTTCCCGCCTTTAGAGGTTTGATAAACATAACGCTTAACTCGAGCAACTCCATAAGGCGTTTGGTAATTTGCTTCATCTCTACTTCGTGCTGTTAGCTTTATTTTTCCAACATGGATAGGAGAGCCATCTGCATCAAACTTACTTAAAGCTTTTTCAGTGGCTAATGTTCCAACCTCATTAAGGCCGTCAAGAATTGCATCCTCACATTCAAGCATGGATCCTTTTAGTGGAAGCTTGAGCTCAATAGTTAATTCATTATTTTCATCAGAGAGAATTCTAGCTAACATCCAAACACCATCCGTAATCAAGTTAAAGTGTATATTATGCTATATTTTCTACATTATATAAAGGCAGCACCCGGATGGCCATAACGATCAGTCCAATTAATCCAATCATGATGTTCAGTAGGTGCAACTGCTTCTAAAAAGCAATCGAACTTGAGTTCGCCTTCTTCATGAGGATTTTTAACGCCTAGCACCACTTCACCATCTTCACGCAAAGCAAAGATAAAGGCTTGATCCTGGCATATTGGGGCGTGGCGCTTACTCGCTAAATGCCAATAAGGATTGATGCCTGTTTCATCTGAGTATTCATAACGGGCTCGCCTTACGGGAAGGCGCTGTAATAAAGTTTGTAAATAAGGTAAGCCAGGCATAATGATTCGATTATTATTATAAAGTTTACCATTATAAGTTGCTGTCTAATAAATTCACAAGTAGTGAGCTTGCGGTAAGTATGTGTGAACCAATAAGTTGGATAAGGTAAACTTTCGTTGCCGAGTACTTTATTGGGCTTGATAATTATCCATTATCTTCATTAACCTATTGACTTAGAAAAGAAAATTATTTTATTGTGACGACAGTTTCTTACGCATCACGTGAAATAATTATGCCAACCGCAACTGAAATACCGGATATAGCGACTAAATCAGAGCATGAAATTGCAGAATTTCGTGCTCGCTTGAATCAGTCCAATCTTGGTGATGAGGATAAGGAGCTTGCAGGTGGTTGTTTGGACCTTGCTCTTTGGTTGCCCGAGGTGCCTCAACAGCAGAAAATTACAATTAAACAATTACGTGAACTTATTTTTGGAGCTGACAGTAATCAGTCACCCAAGAAGAATCAGGAGAATAAGGGCCAAGAATCTGAAAGTAATATTGAGGGTGTTGGCAATAACTCTGACGATAATACATCAGGCAATAAAAAAGGTGATAGTCAATCAGATAAGAAAGGGAAATCCGGTCATGGCAGGCGAGGTAATCAGGATTACCGGAATGCCACTGATGTTTATTGCCATGTTGCTGACCATGCATGTGGCGATGCCTGTCCTGGAGGATGTGGTGGGAAACTGTATAAGGTTAAAAAAGCCGGTGTAGTTATTCGTATAACTGGCAACTCATTAGGCATGGCAACACGGTATCATTTGGAAAAGCTTCGCTGCGCCTTGTGTGGGCTTATTATCACTGCCCAGTTACCCACGGATGTTAGGAAGCAACCAAAGTATGACGCTAAGTTTAAAGCAAAGCTGTGCTTGCAAAAGTATTACATTGGCGTGCCTTTTTACCGTCAAGAAAAGTTCCAAGAGTTACTAGGCTTTCCGTTACCCTCAAGTACACAGTTCGAGCTTTGTGAGCAGGTGGCTGATATCGGCTATCGTGTGTTTGATGTTTTAGAACAGTATGGCGCGAACGGTGATATTATTCAGCATGATGACACATTCGCAAAGATACTTTCGATACTATCTGATAACAAGGCGGACCTTAATAAACCAAGAAAAGGGATGTATACAACAGCCATTTTAAGCAAGACTATTGGTGCTCACCAGGTTGCTCTATTTTATGCAGGCGAGCATCACGGCGGCGAAAACTTATCACAACTATTAGCAAACAGGGTGGCTGAAAAAAAGAAGGTGATTCAAATGTGTGATGCGTTAGCAGCCAACATGCCGAAAGAGTTACAAACTATCATCTGCAATTGCTTAGCTCATGGTTTTAGAAAGTTTCGTGATTTACTTGAATATTATCCTGAGCCTTGTTTGCACGTTATGCAAATCCTGGGTGAGGTTTATCGAAATGATGAGCAAACAAAGCAAATGGACCCACATCAACGCTTACTTTATCATCGAAAGCATAGCAAACCATTGATGCTTAAACTGCATGGTTGGCTCAATAAGCAATTATCTAACAAAGTGGTAGAACCAAATAGTCACCTTGGTAAGGCGATGAAGTATATGTTAAAGCACTGGAAAAAGCTTCGGCGATTCTTAACGACACCAGGAGCGCCACTAGATAACAACATTGTCGAGGCGATACTAAAGATTCCTATTCGCATTAGAAAAGCTGCAATGTTTTATAAAACTCAGCATGGCGCTAACATCGGTAGCATCTTATTATCTCTTATTGTTACAGCTCAATTGTGCGGGGAAAACCCACTCGATTACTTAGTTGCCTTGCAGGAAAATAAATCAAGTGTTTTTAAGGAACCCTCCTTATGGTTGCCATGGAATTACCAGATTGAAGATAAAGGAGGTTTGGTCGATGAAGAGGCCGCTTGACTTATTACAGGAGGTTGACTAGCGAGCCTTCTCCATGGCTCACCGAGATGACTAGTGATAGGGTTACCTTGGTTAAGCAGAATCATTAGCTGCGTGCTATCGATATGGTACGTGGCTGAGTGGGAGTTTGGCCACCATTGTAACTTTCCTTGCGAAAAACGCTTTAGACAAAGCCAGAATCCATTGCCATCATAAACTAGAAGTTTCACTGAGGTACGGCGGCTATTCGTAAAAGCAAAGACCGTACCAGAGAATGGATCCTCACCCAGCCGTTGCTGGCAAAGCGCAACTAAAGCATCAATACCCTTTCTAAAATCAGCAGGTCTGACTGATAACAATAGCCTCATTTGAGGCGTGAATTGCAGCATACACTACCCCTTGCAAAAAGTAAGAATCAGATTAATGGTTTCAGCATACTCCGGCTTAGGCAGTTGTAACACGACGCCATCAGTTCTTGTAATGCTAATCAGTTGCTGTGAAAGCACAACTGAATCCTGAATAGTGGCTTCAACAAAACATTCATCGGCTTGGTCATCATCAGAATTGGCAACTGATGTACTGCTGGCTAATAATTCTTTTTCATTAATTTTTTTGTTGAGCCGTTTAGAGCTGATTGATAATCGTTCAGTAATGTCCTTTTTTGTATAAGCAGGATAGAGCGCAATAATTTTCACCCAAAGGTCTTCTGGAATCTCCCATGGCTCTTTTGATGATGAACGCCATGACTTGAGCGATTGAGCAATATTATCTAGTGTTGAAGGTGTTGCTGACTTGGGTGTAACGACTTTTTTATCAAATGTTTTGCCAAACATAATAGAACCTTTCTAAATAGTTTTACTATCGGTCCTTTAGGATAAAGTAACTAGCTGACCTAATGCACACATGCTTGCCGCAAGCTCACCCTGCTGTAGAGCCATCTGCTTGCCGTAGTAATGACGGATGGCCATAACGATCAGTCCAATTAATCCAATCATGATGTTCAGTAGGTGCAACTGCTTCTAAAAAGCAATCGAACTTGAGTTCGCCTTCTTCATGAGGATTTTTAACGCCTAGCACCACTTCACCATCTTCACGCAAAGCAAAGATAAAGGCTTGATCCTGGCATATTGGGGCGTGGCGCTTACTCGCTAAATGCCAATAAGGATTGATGCCTGTTTCATCTGAGTATTCATAACGGGCTCGCCTTACGGGAAGGCGCTGTAATA
>CBDALO010000216.1:0-9505 GCA_965196985.1 Gammaproteobacteria bacterium
CTCTTATAAAAATGTCTCCCATATCTTGCTCCTAAAATTCTCCTTAGTCATACGCACACCTTAGCTTGCATTTTGCTGCAGAGACAGCAGACGGATCTTGAACTTTCATATTGCCTTACTTTTCTATTATTTTTGTTCGCTATTACTAATCATGCGCGTACACACAACCTAGATAGCGAGGTTTTGTTGTTGTAGTAAAAATAGAAAAATTAATTGATTCCATTCCCATTACAATTTGTTAAGAGGGTAGCCCTTCGGCCAAAGCTGAAAGGGCCTTATAACAGAAACACATTACGCGATTTAAAGCTGTTAAGATTAGTTGAAATCTAGTTGAAATCTAGTTGAAATCTAGTTGAAATCTAATCGAAATAAAAAACTGCTAAAAACCTTATTAAGACTAGACTCTGAAGAAGAAAGTAAAACTCTACTGCCTTCAATGGTGGGAAGGTTAGATGGTCTCTCGGTTGGTATAATAGGTTGTTACATATTTGCTCCACCAGAAACTTTTTGCCCACTTGAAGACATTTTTTGGTAACTTGAGATCAGCAGCAATACGCCTTAAGTTATACGAAAAATTACTTTAGTACCTTTAAAAGCCCATGAAATGATGTTTGACTTATTTTACATGAAGTATTTGATTTTTATAGTTCTGAGGTTTTATTTCTGCTTTTTTTATTGAAGGTGTTAGTGAATGTATAATCATGGGAATTCCTATGAACTTGGGAACAGGAATGTTCAAATTATTACATAAGTATCCTTTTCAATATCGTTTTTCTTTGTTGCTGCTGGACTGTCAGTTTTTACATTCTTAATTCTTTCCAATTAAAGTAAATAATGAAAACATCTGATATCTATGGAGAGGAAGGACATAAGGTCACTGAGCCCTCACCATGAATGCCACTTTCATTTCAATCTAAAGTTACATTATATTAGAAAAAAAGAAAAAAGGTTCAGAGGGTTTAGCTAACGCAGAATAGATTGGAATTTTGTTATCGATTTCATTGTGGTTATATCTGGTACCATAAGAACTCTGTTCATTAAATTTATTTTTCGTCAAGTTTTTTCAAAGCTTTGCTTCAAAAGGGCTTAGATTGATGTGCAGAATTTTTTGTACCTTTTTTCGTTTTTGCATCTAGTTTTTTAATGATATAATGCATAATTCTTGGAGCTGCTCTAAGACTGCAATATCTCAAAGGCATTTGACAGTTGCATAATATAGAAATTTGAGACGTTTTTTAGTCGTTTTAGATGCTATGAAGTGCAATGATTTTTGTTACCTCTATACCACTAATTTTTAATGATTGGGAAAGATTTGATGTTTTTACTGCCCAAGCAGTTACATATATCAAGGCTTTAACTTTAATATGCACATTGACAGGTTTATTTATTTTTTGAGTTTATAAGTTTAAGTACTCAATTTTATATTTTTTCTACGCGCTTCTTTTAGATAGCTGCTCTATCTTTGCAAGTCGAATTATTCTGTTAATATATTGTATTTGTATACCACAATGCATACTGTCTACCTCAATAGAGCTCGCATCTTAAGGCTAAATAACAACAAGACTTCTTAGATATCTAGAACTTTCCTGAGGCAGGATCCTTGCAGAGTAGAAGAATGGTTTTTCTGCAATTCTACCACATTTGTTTTAATGGCAATGTGTCTTCAAGTTTCTTACTTAACACTCTTAGAGATGTTCCTCAGGCCCTAACTTGTTTGTGCCAAATCCCTTTTAATTTTCCATCTAATTCTTCATATTTTTAATTTTCCTCCACTTCCTTTGCATCTACTTTGCTATCAAAAGGAACTATGAAATCAATTATCTTGCATATATTTTTGTTTTCATCTGTCAAGATCATACCAAGCCGTCGTGCTTTAATCACAGCATTAGGTTATACCTTAAAATGCCACACATTATGAAAATTACTGTTCTTGCTGACTTTGTTCATGTTTGTACCATTCCACTTTAACATAAATTCGCATTGTTTGCTGCCTTTCCAATGAACCATCCTCCAATCCAGTTGTGACAATGCCTATGTAATATTATCTTCACTACTATTTTGTTCACCATTGAGGATTTGCAGCAGATTTACTAGAATACTGGACCATTTCTATCAAGAAAAAATCTATTTCCTTTTGATTATTTTCTGCATTTTAAAATTATTTTATTACTATGTGGTACATAGAATAGTGAAAATAGAAAGCAAAAGAAGAACTGGAAATGAACCCAACAGAAATATTTTTGTTTCTTTTTAAATTTTAAAGGGGAGAGGTATACACTTAACATATGATTCTGATTGGTTCAAAATCATAGCCCATCGAAATTAAATATAATTTTGTCCATTAGGCGTTCTTGTTTGAAGAAATTGGCTATTTAATCAAGTTATTTTTAGATGAGGTGGATATTTGTTGAGATATTAAACTGCTTGGTGTATACATCAATTATCATACCCAGAATTATGATTTCCTATTGACATGTTTAATCAATACATTGATACAAATCAGCATTCATCATACTCGACTATTTCTACGGTTTAGTGGGCAACTAGCTGGCAAATTTTTATACCTTCGAGATATTAACGTTTTTTCCTACATTCACGTTGTTTTAGGGGCCGTAACGTACCCTAGTTAAAAAACAAGTGTGACTCCCCGGCCCCTCTGATAGAGAGGTAAATTGGAAACATGTGACGTAATTTTTGCCTTTCCTTGTGAATGCCTCTCCTAGGAAAACGGGTGCAGCTAGCAACTTAAAGCAATAGATTCAGTCCTGAGCAGAACATAAAATTATTCCTTATGTTTCATAGATTAAAGAATCTTTGATCATTGCATTTAAGGTGCAACTTTTCTGATTTTAGGGGAATATTCAATTTTTCTGCATTTTGATTTTCAATACCTGTAGACATTTCTTGAAACGGCTTTGTGCATATTTTGTATTGCAATTCTCTTTATTTTTATCATTTAGAATTTTGAGCATTAAACCTTAACTGATATTCAGACCCTCGCTTCAAAGTGAAGTGAAGAAGAGGCCACTCCTTTTTGATACACCAGAATTCCATCGAAATGATATCTTTTAAACATTTTTCTGCATTGTTTTCCCATTTGCAGACTTTAACAGTAGAAATAATTATCATGTTGACAAGAATCTGGTTTTTTTTGCCATAATCCTTTTATTCCAGTAATAGGTTTTTACCCTTGTCTCTAAACTTTCTCGGACAATCTTTTGAAGGAACCAATGTATTGCTTTCTTCAAGACAATGTCAACAGCATTTTTCACTAGAATTTAAATCAAATATAAATATGTATCTGCTTTTGTATGTATCCTTTTGTATGGTCAGTCTTGATGTTTTACCATGAAGAATTTGTCAATAGAATATAAAGATCAATCCACGGTCATATATAGCACTGGAATAACATGATAATTTTGTCAGGAGGAATTCTTTTAACGCTGAATGTTTAACGCGAAGGTACCCACCTTTTGCCTGTCTTTTTATTGGTTAGGGTAGTATATGTTCAAAGATTTTTCTGTTGAACACGGGCGTCACGTGAAGTTGTAATCAACAATTTTGAAAATTTTGGCTATTCGAAATAAAAAAATGGCATGAACAAGTGCAGGCGCCTCCCTACCCCTACACAAAGCATAAGGTGATGCCCCTTCTCGTAAAACATGATGTGCATTGAATATATTTTAGACATGTTTCTGAGAATTCTATTAATTTCCTTGAGTTGGCCATCCAAGTATCGAAGTGGCCAATATCATAGAGTATTTTTTGAAATTTCTCGTCTATAATTCGTACATCAAATACAAATTTTCCCCTTTCGATAAAGAGTAAATTGTAATATTACTGGACAATCATTTTTTGGTTAATAAACATTATTTTAAATGCCTAAACCGGACCAATGTAGAATTTTGATAAATTTTTTGGCAACAAAGACGGTCAATCTAATACTATTCTCTATAAAATCAAGTTTGTTCTTAATTGAACTTCGAGGCGAGAAGCAAGGTTAAATCTGCTTCTGTTCCAAAAATGACCAACTTTCAAAGTAAAATTTTGGGTCGAAAGGGAGAGATTATTGATCATTTCGCATATGCAAATGCGAATTTGTCGGCATTTCACTTAAAAAAAATTTTCGGCGGGCTTGCAGAGAAATTTTTGTTTTTATTTAGGTGTATTTTTTTGATGAGGTGTTAAGAATGCAAAATATTTCATTTTTGTTTTCGTTAAGAATTCCATTTCGTTAAGATTAAATTATAAAGCAGAGTTTAGAAATCGTGCAAAAATTGATTAAAAATAAATACTAATCGTCTGGAAAACGGGTAATAAAATGGGGAAAATGAAGGCTAAAAGCTGAAGGCTGAAAAAGTAGAAAAGGGGGGAATGGTGAATACCATTAAAGGCTGAAATGACACGAAAAAGGGGGAAAATGTGTGAAAACGGATGAAGAGTTGAAGCTGAATCGTTAGAAAAAAGGAGAAAAATAGGGAAAAATATGAGGGAAAAGGATGAAAAATGGATGAAATACCAAAGGTGAATTGGCAGGCAAAGGGTGATTATATGGGAAAAAACCGGTTTTGAAAATAAAAGCTTATTAGCAAGAGAAAGGGTGAAAATCGATTATAGATATTTGAAAAATAAAACTCGAATTGGCTGGAAAACGGGTGATAAAATTCTTATTTTTTAGCCACAAGTGGATAAAAATTAAAAGCTGAATTTGCAGAAATAAATGGCGAAGAAATAGATAAAAAAACGGTGAAAAAAAAGTTAAAAAAATAGGTGAGAAAAAGGTGAAGAAAGGTGACAAAATTCGTGAAAAAACTGGTGAAAAATAGGTGAAAAAACCAGTGAAAAAACATGAGAAAAAGTAAGGAATAAATGGTCAAATATGGATGAAAATGAAGGCTAAAGTAGAAGAAGAATTGGTAAAAAAAGATTGAAAAATGGGATTTCAAATTGATATGAATTAAAAGCTGAATTTGCAGAAATAAATGGTGAAGAAATAGATGTAAAAACTGTGAAAAAATAGTTGAAAAAATAGGTGAAGAAGAAGGTGAAGACAAAGGTGAAAAATAGGTGAAAAAAAAGATGAGAAAATAGTTGAAAAAAAGGTGAAGAAAAGGTGACAAAATAAGTGAAAAACCAGGTGAAAAAATAGGTGAAAATACAAGCGAAAAAGCGTGAAAAAAAAATAAGATTGAAAAATGGGATTCAAATTGATATAAATTAAAAGCTGAATTTGCAGAAATAAATGGCGAAGAAATAGATAAAAAACGGTGAAAAAAAAGTTAAAAAAATTGGTGAGAAAAAGGTGAAGAAAAGGTGACAAAATTCGTGAAACAACTGGTGAGAAATAGGTGAAAAAACAAGTGAAAAAACATGAGAAAAAGTAAGGAATAAAGGGTCAAATATGGCTGAAATTGAAGGCTAAAGTAGGAGAAGAATTGGTAAAACAGATTGAAAAATGGGACACAAACAAATAGAAATTAAAAGCTGAAGTTGCAGAAATAAATGGTGAAGAAATAAATGAAAAAACTGTGAAAAAATACATGAAAAAATAGGCGAAAAAGAAGGTGAAGAAAATGGTGACAAAATAGGTGAAAAAAAAGATGAGAAAATAAGTGAAAAAGAAGGTGACGAAAAAGGTGAAAAAATAAGTGAAAAACCATGTGAAAAAAAGTAAAAAATAAGCGAAAAAGCATGAGAAAAAATTGAAATAAAGGGTCAAATATGGCTGAAAATGAAGGCTAAAGTAAGAGAAGAATTGGTAAAAAAAGATTGAAGAATGGGATTCAAATTGATATAAATTAAGAGCTGAATTTGCAGAAATAAATGGTGAAGAAATAGATGTAAAAACTGTGAAAAAATAGTTGAAAAAATAGGTGAAAAAGAGGGTGAAGAAAAAGGTGAAAAAATAGATGAAAAAAAAGATGAAAAAATAAGTGAAAAAGAAGGTGAAGAAAAAGGTGAAAAAATAAGTGAAAAACCATGTGAAAAAATAGGTGAAAAACAAGCGAAAAGGCGTGAAAAAAAATAATAAATAAAAGGTTAAATATGGCTGAAAATGAAGGCTAAAGTAGGAGAAGAATTGGTAAAACAGATTGAAAAATGGGACACAAACCAATAGAAATTAAAAGCTGAAGTTGCAGAAATAAATGGAGAAGAAATAAATGAAAAAACTGTGAAAAAATAGTTGAAAAAATAGGTGAAAATGAGGGTGAAGAAAAAGGTGAAAAAATAGGTGAAAAAACCAGTGAAAAAATAAGTGAAAAAGAAGGTGACGAAAAAGGTGAAAAAATAAGTGAAAAACCATGTGAAAAAAAGTAAAAAATAAGCGAAAAAGCATGAAAAAAAATAATAAATAAAGGGTCAAATATGGCTGAAAATGAAGGCTAAAGTAGGAGAAGAATTGGTAAAACAGATTGAAAAATGGGACACAAACAAATAGAAATTAAAAGCTGAAGTTGCAGAAATAAATGGTGAAGAAATAAATGAAAAAACGTTGAGAAAAAACATGAAAAAATAGGTGAAAAAAAGGTGAAGAAAAGGTGAAAAAATAAGTGAAAAATCAGGTGAAAAAATAGGTGAAAAAACATACGAAAAAGCGTGAAAAAAAAATTAGATTGAAAAATGGGATTCAAATTGATATAAATTAAAAGCTGAATTTGCAGAAATAAATGGTGAAGAAATAGATGTAAAAACTGTGAAAAAATAGTTGAAAAAATAGGCGAAAAAGAAGGTGAAGAAAATGGTGACAAAATAGGTGAAAAAAAAGATGAGAAAATAGGTGAAAAAGAAGGTGAAGAAAAAGGTGAAAAAAAAGTGAAAAACCGGGTGAAAAAATAGGTGAAAAACAAGCGAAAAAGCATGAAAAAAAATAATAAATAAAGGGTCAAATATGGCTGAAAATGAAGGCTAAAGTAGGAGAAGAATTGGTAAAACAGATTGAAAAATGGGACACAAACAAATAGAAATTAAAAGCTGAAGTTGCAGAAATAAATGGTGAAGAACTAGATGTAAAAACTGTGAAAAAATACATGAAAAAATAGGCGAAAAAGAAGGTGAAGAAAATGGTGACAAAATAGGTGAAAAAAAAGATGAGAAAATAGGTGAGAAAAAGGTGAAGAAAAGGTGACAAAATTCGTGAAAAAACTGGTGAAAAATAGGTGAAAAAAGAAGCGAAAAAGCATGAAAAAAAAAAGAAATAAAGTGTCAAATATGGCTGAAATTGAAGGCTAAAGTAGGAGAAGAATTTGTAAAAACAGATTGAAAAATGGGACACAAACAAATAGAAATTAAAAGCTGAAGTTGCAGAAATAAATGGAGAAGAAATAAATGAAAAAACTGTGAAAAAATAGTTGAAAAAATAGGTGAAAAAGAGGGTGAAGAAAAAGGTGAAAAATAGGTGAAAAAACCAGTGAAAAAATAAGTGAAAAAGAAGGTGACGAAAAAGGTGAAAAAATAAGTGAAAAACCATGTGAAAAAAAGTAAAAAATAAGCGAAAAAGCATGAGAAAAAATTGAAATAAAGGGTCAAATATGGCTGAAAATGAAGGCTAAAGTAAGAGAAGAATTGGTAAAAAAAGATTGAAGAATGGGATTCAAATTGATATAAATTAAGAGCTGAATTTGCAGAAATAAATGGTGAAGAAATAGATGTAAAAACTGTGAAAAAATAGTTGAAAAAATAGGTGAAAAAGAGGGTGAAGAAAAAGGTGAAAAATAGGTGAAAAAACCAGTGAAAAAATAAGTGAAAAAGAAGGTGACGAAAAAGGTGAAAAAATAAGTGAAAAACCATGTGAAAAAAAGTAAAAAATAAGCGAAAAAGCATGAGAAAAAATTGAAATAAAGGGTCAATTTCAACTATTTTTTCACAGTTTTTTCATTTATTTCTTCTCCATTTATTTCTGCAACTTCAGCTTTTAATTTCTATTTGTTTGTGTCCCATTTTTCAATCTGTTTTTACAAATTCTTCTCCTACTTTAGCCTTCAATTTCAGCCATATTTGACACTTTATTTCTTTTTTTTTTCATGCTTTTTCGCTTCTTTTTTCACCTATTTTTCACCAGTTTTTTCACGAATTTTGTCACCTTTTCTTCACCTTTTTCTCACCTATTTTCTCATCTTTTTTTTCACCTATTTTGTCACCATTTTCTTCACCTTCTTTTTCGCCTATTTTTTCATGTATTTTTTCACAGTTTTTACATCTAGTTCTTCACCATTTATTTCTGCAACTTCAGCTTTTAATTTCTATTTGTTTGTGTCCCATTTTTCAATCTGTTTTACCAATTCTTCTCCTACTTTAGCCTTCATTTTCAGCCATATTTGACCCTTTATTTATTATTTTTTTTCATGCTTTTTCGCTTGTTTTTCACCTATTTTTTCACCCGGTTTTTCACTTTTTTTTCACCTTTTTCTTCACCTTCTTTTTCACCTATTTTCTCATCTTTTTTTTCACCTATTTTGTCACCATTTTCTTCACCTTCTTTTTCGCCTATTTTTTCAACTATTTTTTCACAGTTTTTACATCTATTTCTTCACCATTTATTTCTGCAAATTCAGCTTTTAATTTATATCAATTTGAATCCCATTTTTCAATCTAATTTTTTTTTCACGCTTTTTCGTATGTTTTTTCACCTATTTTTTCACCTGATTTTTCACTTATTTTTTCACCTTTTCTTCACCTTTTTTTCACCTATTTTTTCATGTTTTTTCTCAACGTTTTTTCATTTATTTCTTCACCATTTATTTCTGCAACTTCAGCTTTTAATTTCTATTTGTTTGTGTCCCATTTTTCAATCTGTTTTACCAATTCTTCTCCTACTTTAGCCTTCATTTTCAGCCATATTTGACCCTTTATTTATTATTTTTTTTCATGCTTTTTCGCTTATTTTTTACTTTTTTTCACATGGTTTTTCACTTATTTTTTCACCTTTTTCGTCACCTTCTTTTTCACTTATTTTTTCACTGGTTTTTTCACCTATTTTTTCACCTTTTTCTTCACCCTCATTTTCACCTATTTTTTCAACTATTTTTTCACAGTTTTTTCATTTATTTCTTCTCCATTTATTTCTGCAACTTCAGCTTTTAATTTCTATTGGTTTGTGTCCCATTTTTCAATCTGTTTTACCAATTCTTCTCCTACTTTAGCCTTCATTTTCAGCCATATTTAACCTTTTATTTATTATTTTTTTTCACGCCTTTTCGCTTGTTTTTCACCTATTTTTTCACATGGTTTTTCACTTATTTTTTCACCTTTTTCTTCACCTTCTTTTTCACTTATTTTTTCATCTTTTTTTTCATCTATTTTTTCACCTTTTTCTTCACCCTCTTTTTCACCTATTTTTTCAACTATTTTTTCACAGTTTTTACATCTATTTCTTCACCATTTATTTCTGCAAATTCAGCTCTTAATTTATATCAATTTGAATCCCATTCTTCAATCTTTTTTTACCAATTCTTCTCTTACTTTAGCCTTCATTTTCAGCCATATTTGACCCTTTATTTCAATTTTT
>CBDALO010000217.1:0-22577 GCA_965196985.1 Gammaproteobacteria bacterium
GCAAACAACCTTTGCTAGCGTTTTTTGCTGTTCTCTTCTCAAACGATAGAGAAACTGCGTGTAAGGTACGTTATTCTCTCGGCAGTATTTCGCTTTGGTTAACTTGCTTTGCTTAAAGTCGGAAAGGTGTTTTTCCCAATAAGCATCTGTGTAAGTAGCATTTTCATTTTCAGGATTTGTTGCTGACATACCGTAAGCTCCTTGTTACTATTTGCGGGAGCATACAGTCACATGAATTTAACTAGTTGACTAGGGTGTACTTGCTGGATCGCTTACGATAGTTGACTCAATTATCATGGAAGCAATAGCATTAATTGAGGATGATGAACCCAGAAAAAGCGCTTATCTAAAAACGCTTTTTCAGAGTTCTAGCGGCTTAGATTATTTGCGAACAGCTGTTAACAAATCAACCTATAAAAATCCAATTTTATTGGATGCTTTATTGGATCAGCGAAGACCAGATCTATCCTGTCGTAAGAGCAGATATGAGCATACCACTAGTGCAGAAATAGTCGTTGAGCTTATAGATTCGCTTCAAGAACAAGTGCAGATAGAACAACCAGGCTCTATCTCCAATAATAATAGCGCTTTATTTGGTAATGCCACTGCGATGCGTAATCGCGCATATATGCATCAACACGGCCTGGGTGGCTCAAAAGATTACGCGACGGCAATAGCGCTTTACGAGAAAGCGATTAAGCTGGGTGGTTCTGTGGAAAAATTTACACCTAGATGAGGTAGCCTATTTTTGGGCGCAACTAGTCTGCGAGCGTGTAGGACTGCTGCCAGGCTGGCATCATGCTATTGCCTCGCATCTGCCCTTTTTTTAGCATATGGCATAACTCAATACCAGCTATTGTTGCCTTAGCTGAATTGAACTTTTTAAAACCCAGTGTATATTTCGTGATACGCTTTATCGATCGATGGTCTTGTTCGACCAGATTATTGAGGTATTTAATGCGCCTAACCTCGACCATCGCAAACCAGAATCCAGATAAAAATAATAAGGTATTGAGTCTTTCCAACGCTGCTGTATTTGCACCACTTTTATCAATGTTAACCTTTTTGGGTAACCCGCTTGATCCAATCGCTTTATTAAAAAAAGCTAGCACTGCCTTACGATCACGCTTCTCTGACAGCATAAAATCAACGGTGTTACCGTACTTGTCAACTGCACGATAAAGATAAACTTGCTTGCCATTGACCTTAATATAAGTCTCATCCATCTTCCAACTATCAGCAAGTTTGCGCTTGCTTTTACGAAACTCTTGCTCAAGCTGCTAGTGCGCCATCCTTTCTGTAAATTCCATTGACTTGCTGAAAATAAGCAGGCGACTCAGTCAGATTAGAAATTCCTTTTAAGGTAAACTTAACCAAAAAAGAGGAATGACAATGAGCTGCTATAAAAATGAGAACTTAATCGAAGAAGCCATACATGTTTTAGCGATGGAGGGGTTTGAAGCTTTACCTAAGCTTGTCTCCAGGTTGATGAATGAGGCTATGTTAATAGAAAGGGAGCGCCATTTAAATGCCAGTCCTTATGAGCGAACTGGCGATAGAAACGGATATGCGAACGGCTTTAAACCAAGGTTAATTAACACAGGTCAAGGTCAGCTTGAGCTACAGATACCGCAGGTTAGAGACTCCAATGAAGCCTTCTATCGGGTGCTGCCTCTATATAATGTAGGCTATATTGCTGCTGGCACGCCAAAATCATTGACCTTCTCCCAAAACTGATCCCATCTGCCTTTAGTCTTTACTAGTGTTCTCAAGCATAAAACGATTTTCATTCCCTTGTCTTTCCAGCGCATTCCTGATCCGCCTAATCTTTGTTTAACAATTGTTTTACATGCTGCTTCAGTGACGCCAGAGCCAATTGGTGCATTCTGCTTAATCAAATTATGATACGACATTCGCTTTTCTTTAATATTATTTTCAAAATACGTAATTGTTCCTTCTAGCTTTTCTCTAAGCGATTTATTCAGTTTTTTATTTAGATGCTCTTTAAGCTCAGCAAGTATTCTACCTGCCGCACCTTTCTTGTGCTTTAAGTCATGACATCTCTCTTCGAGCCAAACATCACGCTCATCTCTTTCAGATTTTTTGGTAAATACTGCCTTTGATGCTTCGCCGAGATATTCAGTTGCATGCCAAAAATCTAAAATTTGCGTATCAGTATGTTTTTTTAGAAATGGCCAATTATTTTTTGCTCCATCAGCAACGCCAATTGTTTTAGCATCAGGGTAATATTTCTTTTTCAGCTTTATTTCCTTTTCAAGCCTATTAAAGAATTCATCTTTTCCATATTCTGGTGATGCTGCAACGTAGGTTGTGTGCAGGCGTGCACCATGCTTATCATACATGGAAATAGTTCCAACCATGCTCTCTCTATAACCATCATCAACGGTGAGAACATATGCACCATCTAAGCTAATACTTAGCATCTCAATGCCTGCATCAAGCTTTGGCTCTTCATATTCCCACTCAGCCTCTTTGGCTTGTGCAATACCGCCAACAAAATCAGTTGCCCGTTGCAAGTATGAATGTGAGATTTTACGGTTATGATTGACCTTGAGATCATCAATAACACTAGGAGCAGGTAAGCTTGAGTATTTATGTGAGATTATTTTTGCAAATCGCGGTGTTGATCCTTGGATAATTCTAGCCTTATCTTCTAAAGGACAAAAGATCTTCCCGCCTTTAGAGGTTTGATAAACATAACGCTTAACTCGAGCAACTCCATAAGGCGTTTGGTAATTTGCTTCATCTCTACTTCGTGCTGTTAGCTTTATTTTTCCAACATGGATAGGAGAGCCATCTGCATCAAACTTACTTAAAGCTTTTTCAGTGGCTAATGTTCCAACCTCATTAAGGCCGTCAAGAATTGCATCCTCACATTCAAGCATGGATCCTTTTAGTGGAAGCTTGAGCTCAATAGTTAATTCATTATTTTCATCAGAGAGAATTCTAGCTAACATCCAAACACCATCCGTAATCAAGTTAAAGTGTATATTATGCTATATTTTCTACATTATATAAAGGCAGCACCCCTTCTATCCATCAGTCTTAGAGCGAGGTGTACGCTCTGATAGAGCACTTAAGCTGGCTGTCGCTGAAATGTATGTGCATGGGGTTTCCACGCGCAAAGTTGAAAAGGTGCTAAAGCAACTCTGTGGAACAGATATTTCAAGCACAGAGGTAAGCCGTTGCGCTAAATTATTGGATGAAGATTTAAAGAAATGGCGAAATAAGCCGTTAGGAAAGATAAAATATCTTTGGCTAGATGCACGTTATGAGAAGGTGCGCACTAGCGGCACAGTACAAGACTGTGCGGTATTGATAGCCTATGGCTTTGATGAATCAACCGGCAAGAGAACAGTGCTAGGTGTTTCTGTTGCGTTATCAGAGGCTGAGGTACATTGGCGTGATTTTCTTCAGCAGTTGGTTGAGCGAGGTATACATGGTATTGAGTTGATTACTAGCGACGCTCATACTGGCCTAAAAGCCGCTAGAAGAGCTGTGTTCCCCAGTGTTCCTTGGCAACGCTGCCAATTTCATTTGCAGCAAAATGCTCAGGCTCACATACCAAAGCGCTCAATGAAGGAACCAGTAGCTGAGGAGATTACAGCTATATTTAATGCCTCAAACATTCATGAGTCGGAAAGACTATTGGCTATGGCGGTAGATAAATATCAGCAAACAGCACCAGAGCTTTCTTCTTGGTTGGAAGTGAATATACTGAAAACTACCCAAAATTTAAATCAGCAAAATAATGCTGAAATATTGTGTAAAAATGACTATGCTTTGTCTTTTTAACAAGACTAACGAGATGAGTATAAATGTTAAACTTCGCCGATTACGCTGCCCCTCTTTTTTCAAAATTAACTGGGAAAGTTGTTTTAAAAAAATCTATCGACGATTGTAGGAAAGCTATTAACTGAAGGTAGTTGTAAGTTGTTCAGTTCATCAAAAGATAACAATGAGTATAAAAAGATGATTCGTACACTTACCGGTGAAAATAAAAGCACCGATTTAGATCCAATAAAAACAAATGATGTATTGCTAGAACAGAGCTGTGAAAAACTTTCACACGCCAGTAAAATTGATGTTCTTCATGATCCTTCTGATATTAGAAAGCCACATAGCAAGCAAACTGAAAATCTAGGTAAAGTAAGGAGTCTGGACGGGGATATTATCAATGGTTACAGCACGCATAACGCAGTTGCATTAGTACCTGGTGATAAGGCTGTGCATCTACTATCGCATGTAAGCTACAGCAATAAAGACCCTAAGTTTTTAAAAGCTGAGCATATTAAGAAAATAGAGGCTGGAAAGCCATTTGAGGGAGATAAAGAGGCCAAGAGTCTTTATGAATCTGGTGATTACTTTAATAAAAAGCTGCTGTCTATTCGTGAAATAGAAAAAATAGGAATCTGCCTAAAATCAAAGAATGAAGATGCAACCATTACCCATATTCTAGATAGAGAGTTTGATGATAATGCTGAAAACTACCCAAAATTTAAATCAGCAAAATAATGCTGAAATATTGTGTAAAAATGACTATGCTTTGTCTTTTTAACAAGACTAACGAGATGAGTATAAATGTTAAACTTCGCCGATTACGCTGCCCCTCTTTTTTCAAAATTAACTGGGAAAGTTGTTTTAAAAAAATCTATCGACGATTGTAGGAAAGCTATTAACTGAAGGTAGTTGTAAGTTGTTCAGTTCATCAAAAGATAACAATGAGTATAAAAAGATGATTCGTACACTTACCGGTGAAAATAAAAGCACCGATTTAGATCCAATAAAAACAAATGATGTATTGCTAGAACAGAGCTGTGAAAAACTTTCACACGCCAGTAAAATTGATGTTCTTCATGATCCTTCTGATATTAGAAAGCCACATAGCAAGCAAACTGAAAATCTAGGTAAAGTAAGGAGTCTGGACGGGGATATTATCAATGGTTACAGCACGCATAACGCAGTTGCATTAGTACCTGGTGATAAGGCTGTGCATCTACTATCGCATGTAAGCTACAGCAATAAAGACCCTAAGTTTTTAAAAGCTGAGCATATTAAGAAAATAGAGGCTGGAAAGCCATTTGAGGGAGATAAAGAGGCCAAGAGTCTTTATGAATCTGGTGATTACTTTAATAAAAAGCTGCTGTCTATTCGTGAAATAGAAAAAATAGGAATCTGCCTAAAATCAAAGAATGAAGATGCAACCATTACCCATATTCTAGATAGAGAGTTTGATGATAATGACTATCTCTCACTAATTGATACAAACCTAGATCAAGACTTTATTATTCGCTCAAAAATAACAAGAACAATAGAAGGTAGAGGTGATGATGGTAAAAAGCTTAAGCTGATTAACGCTGATTTTGATGCTCAAGGCGAAAAGCAATTCCAAAAGTTAACAGTTGGAAAGAATTGCGTACAAGACGGAAAAATAACTATTTATTTTGGAGAGTTTGAGAACATCAATGCAATTAAAATCCAAATTACAGGCAGAGATGGTAGGAGAATTTTTAAGAATGACATGCTGCTATTAACTAATAAAAAAGTAACGACTTTTGATGAGGCGTATGAGGTATACATAGCCTATCTATCTCGTGCGAAAATTGAATATGTTTTTAAATTTCTCAAGGAAGGACTAGGCTGGGAAAATATGCAGATAAAAAATTTTAAAGGGATACAAAATCTACTGGCTGTATGTTTTTATGTGGCCTCATATTTGTATGAGATAGGTAAGGAAAAAGCTTATGACGATTACGCAATTATGCTAGCTAAATTAGGAGATGGTAAGGGCAAGGTGACACGACACTTTATTGCGAAGGGTATTAGAAAACTTCTAACGTATCACTTAGTAGAGCAATTTTTTAAAGAAAATAGTGTTTCTCAAGAAGAACAAAAAGAATTATCGAATTCAGTTCAGGTAGGGAGATAACAATTTTGGGTAGTTCTCAGGATAATGACTATCTCTCACTAATTGATACAAACCTAGATCAAGACTTTATTATTCGCTCAAAAATAACAAGAACAATAGAAGGTAGAGGTGATGATGGTAAAAAGCTTAAGCTGATTAACGCTGATTTTGATGCTCAAGGCGAAAAGCAATTCCAAAAGTTAACAGTTGGAAAGAATTGCGTACAAGACGGAAAAATAACTATTTATTTTGGAGAGTTTGAGAACATCAATGCAATTAAAATCCAAATTACAGGCAGAGATGGTAGGAGAATTTTTAAGAATGACATGCTGCTATTAACTAATAAAAAAGTAACGACTTTTGATGAGGCGTATGAGGTATACATAGCCTATCTATCTCGTGCGAAAATTGAATATGTTTTTAAATTTCTCAAGGAAGGACTAGGCTGGGAAAATATGCAGATAAAAAATTTTAAAGGGATACAAAATCTACTGGCTGTATGTTTTTATGTGGCCTCATATTTGTATGAGATAGGTAAGGAAAAAGCTTATGACGATTACGCAATTATGCTAGCTAAATTAGGAGATGGTAAGGGCAAGGTGACACGACACTTTATTGCGAAGGGTATTAGAAAACTTCTAACGTATCACTTAGTAGAGCAATTTTTTAAAGAAAATAGTGTTTCTCAAGAAGAACAAAAAGAATTATCGAATTCAGTTCAGGTAGGGAGATAACAATTTTGGGTAGTTCTCAGGAATATACCGGAGGGCTTAGTAGTGGTGAACTTTGACAGGCCGCATCAAAAAAGATTAAGAACCAGTAACATAGCTGAGCGCGTAAACAGAGAGGTAAAAAGAAGGACGCATACAGTTGGAATTTTCCCTAATACTGAATCGTGCCTAAGGCTCGTAT
The DNA here is from genome assembly GCA_965196985.1 of Gammaproteobacteria bacterium. Classification (GTDB taxonomy): domain Bacteria; phylum Pseudomonadota; class Gammaproteobacteria; order UBA12402; family UBA12402; genus 2-12-FULL-35-23. The sequence goes on from CBDALO010000217.1 coordinate 6,842, forward strand.
CAGCTGTTTTAGTGGAAATTGATGACCAGTGGAGCGGATCACCTAGATACTTAAGTTGAAGTGAATAATAAGGCTTCATAGGGTTTTAGGATAGATCATTCTTGTTCTTATTAACGAGATATAATTGCTATTACCTAAAAGTTAATAATTTATTTTGAGAGGAGAAAAATTTGAGGTATAAATAATTTTTTAGATTGATTAGCATAATTAATTTAAGATATTATGCGATGAGACAGGTACAATAGAGTGCCATTTAGAATTTTAAAGGTTTTTCTAAGTACTGAAGTTGGTTTTTACAGACAAAATAACGCTCTATCCTCAAGCTGGGGCGCATAGCGAACCACCCATTTTTGTACTGTAGAGTGATCAACGCTAACACCACGTTCTTCCATGAGCTCTTCAATATTTCGGTAACTTAATGGGTACGCAAGCTTCCAGCGTACTGCTGTTAAAATAATCTCTTTGGGGAAATGTCTTCCTTTAAAACTAATCGCCATAATAACTCCATTATTATTCAATGCTAAATTTGGTCGGTATTATATCAAATAACCATTAATTTGCGACAGAACCCTCGGCTTTCCTGCCTCGCGCGTTGGCTCTCCAGTTGCTTGGATTTTAGAAGCAACTAGAGTAGTTTTAAGTTAAAAGGCTGTCACACCAACTCACCGGAACTATATAATAAAACCCAAGAGAGCCTTCTCTTTTCCAGGTAGGCTCTTACAATCCTGCATCTGTAATACTATTAAAAACCGACCCATATCCTTCACAATCATCTACAGCATCTCTTGGTTCGCAACAGGTATCAACTTTAGCAGTAGAAGCATTTGTAAAAAAAGACGCTGAACTGTTAGACATAAATTTACCTGCGTCATATACAGGAAGGTTAAGATTTGTAGCAAGCTCATCATGTTTTATTCTAAGCTGTCCTAAATTTGATTTTGGCTTATCCACGCTCACAGGTGTAAACCCAGTCTTTTTGTAAAATATTTTATATAAAACATGGTCCTGATCAGTAAGTGCAGAATGAATTACTTTATACTTTGCTGTATCATCATCCTCGCCAACTAAAATCTGTTTCAGTAACTCTTTTTTATGCCTTATTAACCACTGATAAATAGAAGTAGAAACCGTTTCTCCAGTTTTCAATCGTGGAAGAAGAGCATTTATTAAGTTATTCGGCGTAAAGAATTGACTACCAGTGCTCAGAAGATCGCTTATTTCGCGATCTAGGAAGTTGCTGAACGATACAACCGCTCGATCGTAAAGCACTATTGCCGCCACGTAATCTTTTGAGCCACCCAGGCCGTGTTGATGCATATATGCGCGATTACGCATCGCAGTGGCATTACCCAGCTTAATCGCTTGCTCGTAAAGCACTATTGCCGCCGCGTAATCTTTTGAGCCACCCAGGCCGTGTTGATGCATATATGCGCGGTCATTCATCGCAGTGGCATTACCCAGCTTAATCGCTTTCTCGTAAAGCGCTATTGCCGTCGCGTAATCTTTTGAGCCACCCAGGCCGTGTTGATGCATATATGCGCGATTACGCATCGCACAGGCATTACCCAGCTCAATCGCTTTCTCGTAAAGCACTATTGCCGCCGCGTAATCTTTTGAGCCACCCAGGCCGTGTTGATGCATATATGCGCGATTACGTATCGCAGTGGCATTACCCAACTTAATCGCTTTCTCGTAAAGCGCTATTGCCGCCGCGTAATCTTTTGAGCCACCCAGGCCGTGTTCATGCATATATGCGCGATTACGCATCGCAGAGGCATTACCCAGTTTAATCGCTAGCTCGTAAAGCACTATTGCCGCCGCGTAATCTTTTGAGCCACCCAGGCCGTGTTGATGCATATATGCGCGATTACGCATCGCATAGGCATTACCCAGCTTAATCGCTTGCTCGTAAAGCACTATTGCCGCCGCGTAATCTTTTGAGCCACCCAGGCCGTGTTGATGCATATATGCGCGGCCACTCATCGCAGTGGCATTACCCAGCTTAATCGCTTTCTCGTAAAGCGCTATTGCCGCCGCGTAATCTTTTGAGCCACCCAGGCCTTGTTCATGCATATATGCGCGATTACACATCGCAGTGGCATCACCCAGCTCAATCGCTTTCTCGTAAAGCGCTATTGCCGCCGCGTAATCTTTTGAGCCACCCAGGCCGTGTTGATGCATATATGCGCGGTTATTCATCGCAGTGGCATTACCCAGCTTAATCGCTTTCTCGTAAAGCGCTATTGCCGTCGCGTAATCTTTTGAGCCACCCAGGCCGTGTTCATGCATATATGCGCGATTACGCATCGCAGTGGCATTACCCAGCTTAATCGCTTTCTCGTAAAGCGCTATTGCCGTCGCGCAATCTTTTGAGCCACCCAGGCCGTGTTGATGCATATATGCGCGATTACACATCGCAGTGGCATTACCCAGCTTAATCTCTTTCTCGTAAAGCGCTATTGCCGTATCGTATAAAGAATTAGCGTGGCTAAGACCCACAACGCCACGTTTATTAAATATAGATAAAACATCTACATCATTATAAAATGAGTCTTTACTAGGATCATCATGTAATTTTTTAAGGCCCTCTTGATTGATGCTGTTACTTTGCGCTCCTGCTATAGAGTTCATCATACTTTGAAAACTTTGACTTTGGTTTGATAACCATCTCAGCTGGTCATGACTTATCATACCGTTATTACCATTAGCTACAGCAATAATGCTGTCATAGTATCGACTAGCTCTGTCTTCCCGATAGCCACTAGCTTGTATATCCATTACTACCATGTTATATAAGGCGTCAAGATCATTATTTCTTGCTACTAACAATAAGCAAGTGAAATAATCTGGGCGTGAAGATACAATAATATCCCTAATCAATTTTAAATCTGTATTATTTGAAATTGAAATATGTTTGGATTGAACCATTGAAGTAAGGTAATTTAGTACTTGTTTGTCGCTAGCTAAATTTACCGCTATGTCAAACGGTATAGTTTCTCTACCATTCTGAGAAATAGATAACAACCAACTCTTTATTTGATTGGTTTCATCTGTTAATAAGTCATAAAGTTTGTTAGCGTCTTCAACCTCATAATCAGTAATTTTATATACTGTAATTCCTGTATCACGTTTAATTTTATCTTTTAAATCAGAGCCAGCACCCATAACTAAGTTTCCTCAAAACAATCAACAATATATTTCATGATAATCGCTCATCGTTAATATAATATGATAAAATCATGGTTGTTTATGTGGTATTTCTTACGCATAGTTCGGGTATCTCCATAACCCGGGACAGTGAAACATCTTAGGATTCTTTCCATGTGTCATTCATTTTTTTGACCATGTCACGCTTCGCAAGTTGAAATTCTTTGTAAGCGTTCCACGGGCTGGCTAGTGCGCCATCCTTTCTGTAAATTCCATTGACTTGCTGAAAATAAGCAGGCGACTCAGTCAGATTAGAAATTCCTTTTAAGGTAAACTTACTGAAAACTACCCAAAATTTAAATCAGCAAAATAATGCTGAAATATTGTGTAAAAATGACTATGCTTTGTCTTTTTAACAAGACTAACGAGATGAGTATAAATGTTAAACTTCGCCGATTACGCTGCCCCTCTTTTTTCAAAATTAACTGGGAAAGTTGTTTTAAAAAAATCTATCGACGATTGTAGGAAAGCTATTAACTGAAGGTAGTTGTAAGTTGTTCAGTTCATCAAAAGATAACAATGAGTATAAAAAGATGATTCGTACACTTACCGGTGAAAATAAAAGCACCGATTTAGATCCAATAAAAACAAATGATGTATTGCTAGAACAGAGCTGTGAAAAACTTTCACACGCCAGTAAAATTGATGTTCTTCATGATCCTTCTGATATTAGAAAGCCACATAGCAAGCAAACTGAAAATCTAGGTAAAGTAAGGAGTCTGGACGGGGATATTATCAATGGTTACAGCACGCATAACGCAGTTGCATTAGTACCTGGTGATAAGGCTGTGCATCTACTATCGCATGTAAGCTACAGCAATAAAGACCCTAAGTTTTTAAAAGCTGAGCATATTAAGAAAATAGAGGCTGGAAAGCCATTTGAGGGAGATAAAGAGGCCAAGAGTCTTTATGAATCTGGTGATTACTTTAATAAAAAGCTGCTGTCTATTCGTGAAATAGAAAAAATAGGAATCTGCCTAAAATCAAAGAATGAAGATGCAACCATTACCCATATTCTAGATAGAGAGTTTGATGATAATGACTATCTCTCACTAATTGATACAAACCTAGATCAAGACTTTATTATTCGCTCAAAAATAACAAGAACAATAGAAGGTAGAGGTGATGATGGTAAAAAGCTTAAGCTGATTAACGCTGATTTTGATGCTCAAGGCGAAAAGCAATTCCAAAAGTTAACAGTTGGAAAGAATTGCGTACAAGACGGAAAAATAACTATTTATTTTGGAGAGTTTGAGAACATCAATGCAATTAAAATCCAAATTACAGGCAGAGATGGTAGGAGAATTTTTAAGAATGACATGCTGCTATTAACTAATAAAAAAGTAACGACTTTTGATGAGGCGTATGAGGTATACATAGCCTATCTATCTCGTGCGAAAATTGAATATGTTTTTAAATTTCTCAAGGAAGGACTAGGCTGGGAAAATATGCAGATAAAAAATTTTAAAGGGATACAAAATCTACTGGCTGTATGTTTTTATGTGGCCTCATATTTGTATGAGATAGGTAAGGAAAAAGCTTATGACGATTACGCAATTATGCTAGCTAAATTAGGAGATGGTAAGGGCAAGGTGACACGACACTTTATTGCGAAGGGTATTAGAAAACTTCTAACGTATCACTTAGTAGAGCAATTTTTTAAAGAAAATAGTGTTTCTCAAGAAGAACAAAAAGAATTATCGAATTCAGTTCAGGTAGGGAGATAACAATTTTGGGTAGTTCTCAGAAACTTAACCAAAAAAGAGGAATGACAATGAGCTGCTATAAAAATGAGAACTTAATCGAAGAAGCCATACATGTTTTAGCGATGGAGGGGTTTGAAGCTTTACCTAAGCTTGTCTCCAGGTTGATGAATGAGGCTATGTTAATAGAAAGGGAGCGCCATTTAAATGCCAGTCCTTATGAGCGAACTGGCGATAGAAACGGATATGCGAACGGCTTTAAACCAAGGTTAATTAACACAGGTCAAGGTCAGCTTGAGCTACAGATACCGCAGGTTAGAGACTCCAATGAAGCCTTCTATCCATCAGTCTTAGAGCGAGGTGTACGCTCTGATAGAGCACTTAAGCTGGCTGTCGCTGAAATGTATGTGCATGGGGTTTCCACGCGCAAAGTTGAAAAGGTGCTAAAGCAACTCTATGGAACAGATATTTCAAGCACAGAGGTAAGCCGTTGCGCTAAATTGTTGGATGAAGATTTAAAGAAATGGCGAAATAAGCCGTTAGGAAAGATAAAATATCTTTGGCTAGATGCACGTTATGAGAAGGTGCGCACTAGCGGCACAGTACAAGACTGTGCGGTATTGATAGCCTATGGCTTTGATGAATCAACCGGCAAGAGAACAGTGCTAGGTGTTTCTGTTGCGTTATCAGAGGCTGAGGTACATTGGCGTGATTTTCTTCAGCAGTTGGTTGAGCGAGGTATACATGGTATTGAGTTGATTACTAGCGACGCTCATACTGGCCTAAAAGCCGCTAGAAGAGCTGTGTTCCCCAGTGTTCCTTGGCAACGCTGCCAATTTCATTTGCAGCAAAATGCTCAGGCTCACATACCAAAGCGCTCAATGAAGGAACCAGTAGCTGAGGAGATTACAGCTATATTTAATGCCTCAAACATTCATGAGTCGGAAAGACTATTGGCTATGACGGTAGATAAATATCAGCAAACAGCACCAGAGCTTTCTTCTTGGTTGGAAGTGAATATACCGGAGGGCTTAGTAGTGATGAACTTTGACAGGCCGCATCAAAAAAGATTAAGAACCAGTAACATAGCTGAGCGCGTAAACAGAGAGGTAAAAAGAAGGACGCATACAGTTGGAATTTTCCTTAATACTGAATCGTGCCTAAGGCTCGTATCAGCTGTTTTAGTGGAAATTGATGACCAGTGGAGCGGATCACCTAGATACTTAAGTTGAAGTGAATAATAAGGCTTCATAGGGTTTTAGGATAGATCATTCTTGTTCTTATTAACGAGATATAATTGCTATTACCTAAAAGTTAATAATTTATTTTGAGAGGAGAAAAATTTGAGGTATAAATAATTTTTTAGATTGATTAGCATAATTAATTTAAGATATTATGCGATGAGACAGGTACAATAGAGTGCCATTTAGAATTTTAAAGGTTTTTCTAAGTACTGAAGTTGGTTTTTACAGACAAAATAACGCTCTATCACGGGCGTCCTTGCTTCCGTAGCTAACACGTGCTAGGTGCTATCCGGCGGCACATTCCATGGCAGCAGTGCCTCAATATCTTCTAATGTTTTGCAATGTGGTAGGCGCTCATAAAGATAGGTGAAGTATCGACAGACATTGTGATGATGCAGTTCAGCAGTTAGAGCTAGACTTGCATGCATTGCTAGTGCGTTAGCGCCTGGCATTGTGTCGCAAAATAGAAAGTTCTTCCTTGCAAGCACTAAGAGCTTAATGTCTCTCTCTGTGTGATTGTTATCAATCTCACATCTACCATCATCAAGAAACCGAGTCATGTTTTCCCAATGCTTGATGACATATTCCATTGCCCTGCCAAGATGAGATTGTGGTAGAACCTTTGGATAATACTCCTCTAGCCACTCCTTGTACTCATCCATAATCGGTTTTGATTCTTTCTGCCGAAGCGCAAGGCGTTGCTCAGGCGACATCTCTTCTTCTTTCGCCTTTCTTTCAATCCGGTAGAGTTTTTTATAGACCCGCATAGCATGAGCGGCTAACCCATTCTTTTTGGTCGCCTTGGTGATCTCTTCAAATTTCCTGCGGGCATGAAGGTTGCACGCAATGATCGTAACGCCGGTATTTTCTAATTGGTCGAATATAGGGCTTGCATCAGTATGAAGCTTGCCAGTCCACCCTTGAAACCATTCTACTAGAAACTCACTGTGGTCACTTGGCGTATAGGCAAACAGGATAACCTCACGACCAGGAGCACCACCTCGCATGCAATGAATCAGTGACTTAGTTTGTGGCCGTCGACCAGGCTCTTTTAAGACTTGTAATTTAGTCGCGTCACAACTTGCTATTTCATAATCCAGCAGCTCATCCTTCAATAGATTATAAATCGGCTGTAAAGGTTTAGTCAGCTCAATAAACCAACGTGACATAGTTTGCCTGGATAGATTGACGCCGTATTGTGAGCGTAGTTGTTTTTCTAAATGATAAAAGGGTTGTCTATCCCTGATTTTACTAGACACTAAATGCGCTAGTAATGATTCAGACGCCTCGGCCTTAGGTAGGATATGTAAAGGCTTAGGTGCAACCGTAACACCACCTTGCTCGCAATCACAGCCTAGTTTTTCACGGCGCTCTTCAATCATTTCAAAGACAGCTGGTTTGTAGTTCAGTATTTTTTTAGTCTCAAAACCCATTGGGCATTTTTCTTTACCGCAAGGACAAATACGCTGGTCATCAGGTACTGGAATGATTCTCACCGTCACAGGTAATTCATTCTTGACCTTCTTCTTACGTTTGTGAGAAGAGACAACAACTGCTTCATCATCTTCTTGATCCTCCGGTGTTGAGAGATCACCGAAGAGTGGCAACTGATCTTCTATGTAGCGCTCAGATTTACTACCAAAATGCTGTCGTTGGAGCTTAGCAAATTGTATCTTCAAATGATCATAAGCCTCGGCATACTGTTCAACACGAGCATGTTCTATTTCAAGCTTATGACAAAGCTTTTCATTTATTCCGACTTGTTGATAGAAAAGCTCACTAGGGACTGTTTGCATTGCGTTTCTCATTCAAATAACTACTGCAAAGTGTACCATGACATTTTAAGTGCAATATTTTCTTCCTCAGGCGCTTGGTTAGCGCATATTACTTTTTTGGGGTAGCTGGTCATTGTGATGTTTTCTTTTCAACTCCTAGCGGATCTCACAAAGCCTGGGCTAAGGATATAAAACAAGCATTAAAATCACGTGTAAAATCAAAAAACACAGAAAAAACCTGTCAAGACTTTTTTTGCCATTTTAGTAAAAAAACTCGGGAGAGACTTTGGGTAATGACTTTTGCTTCATCCAGTTTAAACCTGACAATAACCAGCTTAACTGATCTTGGGTCAACTCGATAGTCTCATCTGCTTCGCTAGGGAACTTCAGCTTACCTTTTTCTAATCGTTTGTAGCAAAGCCAAAAACCATTTTGGTCGTACCAAAGTAATTTTATTTTATCGCGCTGCCTGTTACGAAAAAGAACTGAGAACTACCCAAAATTGTTATCTCCCTACCTGAACTGAATTCGATAATTCTTTTTGTTCTTCTTGAGAAACACTATTTTCTTTAAAAAATTGCTCTACTAAGTGATACGTTAGAAGTTTTCTAATACCCTTCGCAATAAAGTGTCGTGTCACCTTGCCCTTACCATCTCCTAATTTAGCTAGCATAATTGCGTAATCGTCATAAGCTTTTTCCTTACCTATCTCATACAAATATGAGGCCACATAAAAACATACAGCCAGTAGATTTTGTATCCCTTTAAAATTTTTTATCTGCATATTTTCCCAGCCTAGTCCTTCCTTGAGAAATTTAAAAACATATTCAATTTTCGCACGAGATAGATAGGCTATGTATACCTCATACGCCTCATCAAAAGTCGTTACTTTTTTATTAGTTAATAGCAGCATGTCATTCTTAAAAATTCTCCTACCATCTCTGCCTGTAATTTGGATTTTAATTGCATTGATGTTCTCAAACTCTCCAAAATAAATAGTTATTTTTCCGTCTTGTACGCAATTCTTTCCAACTGTTAACTTTTGGAATTGCTTTTCGCCTTGAGCATCAAAATCAGCGTTAATCAGCTTAAGCTTTTTACCATCATCACCTCTACCTTCTATTGTTCTTGTTATTTTTGAGCGAATAATAAAGTCTTGATCTAGGTTTGTATCAATTAGTGAGAGATAGTCATTATCATCAAACTCTCTATCTAGAATATGGGTAATGGTTGCATCTTCATTCTTTGATTTTAGGCAGATTCCTATTTTTTCTATTTCACGAATAGACAGCAGCTTTTTATTAAAGTAATCACCAGATTCATAAAGACTCTTGGCCTCTTTATCTCCCTCAAATGGCTTTCCAGCCTCTATTTTCTTAATATGCTCAGCTTTTAAAAACTTAGGGTCTTTATTGCTGTAGCTTACATGCGATAGTAGATGCACAGCCTTATCACCAGGTACTAATGCAACTGCGTTATGCGTGCTGTAACCATTGATAATATCCCCGTCCAGACTCCTTACTTTACCTAGATTTTCAGTTTGCTTGCTATGTGGCTTTCTAATATCAGAAGGATCATGAAGAACATCAATTTTACTGGCGTGTGAAAGTTTTTCACAGCTCTGTTCTAGCAATACATCATTTGTTTTTATTGGATCTAAATCGGTGCTTTTATTTTCACCGGTAAGTGTACGAATCATCTTTTTATACTCATTGTTATCTTTTGATGAACTGAACAACTTACAACTACCTTCAGTTAATAGCTTTCCTACAATCGTCGATAGATTTTTTTAAAACAACTTTCCCAGTTAATTTTGAAAAAAGAGGGGCAGCGTAATCGGCGAAGTTTAACATTTATACTCATCTCGTTAGTCTTGTTAAAAAGACAAAGCATAGTCATTTTTACACAATATTTCAGCATTATTTTGCTGATTTAAATTTTGGGTAGTTTTCAGAAAAAGAAATAGCTGGCCTGAGCTTGGGGTCATTGAGAGATGATCGGCAATCAGCATTACTAGGCCATCAATCTGTTTTCTAAAGTCCACAGGGGTACGATAAAACCAGATCGGTGTTTTCCAGTTCTGAAACATTAGCAAAGCCTCTGAATCAAAGACGCTAAGCTATCCTGGTCATAAAAGCTAATCTGTATGTGTGAGTTGACCTGCATGACAGCCACTGGTTGTGCTGGCTGCTCAGACACGCAAACAACCTTTGCTAGCGTTTTTTGCTGTTCTCTTCTCAAACGATAGAGAAACTGCGTGTAAGGTACGTTATTCTCTCGGCAGTATTTCGCTTTGGTTAACTTGCTTTGTTTAAAGTCGGAAAGGTGTTTTTCCCAATAAGCATCTGTGTAAGTAGCATTTTCATTTTCAGGATTTGTTGCTGACATACCGTAAGCTCGTATCCGTTCAATATCAGCATGATTTGAAAATAATTCAAAAAGTTCTTGACAGCTTTTTCGTGCAAATTTGGAAATTTTATATTGGAATCATCGTGTGTCATAAAAGCATGATGTGCGCTCTATAACAACGCTGTATGCTCGGATTATTTTTTCATCGATCAGGTTCATGGCTTAAAAATAATTTCAGCAGTACGGCCATCTGTGTGGGGAAAATTTACCTTTTCAAACCCGTGGTATACTCTTCCTATGAAAAAACAACCTGACAAATCAGTTTTAGCCGATCTCATTGAGAGATTTAATAATACTGTTACACCAACAGCACTAGAAACAGATTTTAGCAATGTATGTGAAAGTCAGGCTGAGAAAATCATAAAGCTAGAAGACAAGGTGCAATCGTTAAATAACGCATTAAATAAATATAAAGGTGAGCAAGGAAAGCCTAATGTTAGAAAGCAAACGCGCGCTAACAAGGACAAGGATCATTCCTCCGAGAAGGATAGAAAAGGAAATAAAACCAATAAAACTAGAAAGCCAAAATCTAGTAAAAAAAATCTCGAAGTCTCTAATACAGTGACACTAACAATTAATCCAGATTCGTTGCCCAGCGATGCTGTGCCAAATGGCTCTAAGAAAACACTTATCCAGGATATAAAAATTGCTGCTAATAACACTCTTTTTTTGCGCCAACAATATTACTCCCCTTCTGAAAACAAACACTATACAGCACCTCTGCCAACTGGTTATGAGGGCCAGTTCGGCCCTACTATTAAAAGCTGGACAAGCTTCCTAAATACTCAAGGTGGTATGACGCTAGAAAGCCTTGAGACATTTTATAAAACCGCCAACATAGATATTAGTAAATCAACCATCCATAGCTTCACAATTAAAACACCTACGATACTTGAGCCCGAGAAGGTAGAAGTTGTGAAGGCAGGTTTACAATCCACGAACTACCAGCACCTAGATGACACCAACGCTAGAGAGGATGGGAAAAACCGTTATGTTAATGTATTGGGTAATGAGTATTATTCAGCTTACTTTACGCTGACCAGTAAAAGTCGATTAAGCGTCATTGAAATGTTAAGCAAAGACCACTTTGGGTTCACATTAAATGAGGCCGCTTTTAATTTACTGGCTACTATGAACTTACCCCACAAGGTAATCGAAAGCTTAAAGGTATTTCACTCATCGACTATCTTAAAAAGTAAGGAGCTGGAAGTTATTCTTGATAAGGTATTAGGTGATAAAAAATTTCCAAAATATAGAAAGCTGATTACTGATGCGGCAGCTATCTCAACATATAGAAAGAGTCCTTATGCGATAGAAACACTCATTACCGATGATGCGCCACAGTTTAAGCTCATTACTGAATCACTCGCCTTGTGCTGGGTTCATGAGGGTAGGCATTATAAAAAGCTGACGCCAATTTTTAAGAAGCACCAAGACTCTGTTGACAGCTTCTTGGATAGGTTTTGGGATTATTATCATAAGCTCATTGAATATAAAAAGAACCCAGGGCAAGATGAGATAGATAAGCTATCCAATGAGTTTACTGAGTTATTCTCAACAATCACTGGCTACGAGAAACTAGATAAACAAATTGAGCTCACCTTAAAAAAGAAAAGGCAGCTATTGTTAGTGCTGGAAAAGCCAGAGCTTCCTCTACATAACAATCCAGCAGAGTTGATGGCTCGGAAGCAGGCTAGAATGCGCGATGTACACCTTCATACTATGAGTGAAGAAGGAACGAAAGCTAAGGATACAATGGTTACAATTACTGAGACATGTAAAAAGCTAGCAGTTAATGTCTTCGATTATATATATGACAGAATTACAAAAAACTATTCTATGCCTTCGCTAGCGGAATTAATTACCATCCGCTCATCACAGGCGCAGTAAACTAAAGAGAGCGCAGCATGAGCATCATGCTGAAATAAGACGGATACGTAAGCTCCTTGTTACTATTTGCGGGAGCATACAGTCACATGAATTTAACTAGTTGACTAGGGTGTACTTGCTGGATCGCTTACGTTTATTTAGAGTAACAGAAAGGGTATGGGGATTATTTCTTAGGTAGAAAACACTGTAGGTAATATAGCACACCATAACCAGCGTTATCGGGGGTTGGGCAGAATCTATTCAGAAAAGGCCATTATTACCCCTCATAAGGAACCTTATAAGGAACTATCACCCGGTGAATTTAAAAAGTACAAATCTCTATCAAATCACATTAAAAACTCAAACCAGTATCTTGTTCGTGCTGCAGTCGATGAATAATGTCTTTTTTAACCTGTGAAAGGTTGGTAGTTTCTAGTAACGCAAGATAAGCATCATAGTCATACTCTATTGCCATATGATCAAAGTCTCTAGCAATATCCTCAAATTCATCAAGTGACTCACTATCAAGTGCTGCTTGAGTATAAACACTAATAAAAGTGCGTAAATCCATTGCAAACACACTAAAAAAAGAGAAATCCGCTAAGAGTGGGCGTGAAGTGCTCTCCTGCTTTAAACCAAATAATAAAAGCTGTTTTAACTGAGCATCCCCTTTCCTAAAGTAGCGTCTGAACAGTGGGTAATTAATATCTTTAGCATTTTTTTCCACGAGAAAGTCATTAAGCAAGTCTTCGGTTGGTTCTTGAGTTGACTCAAAGTAAGCTACCAATCGTTTTTGACGCGGGGTTTCAGGGGTTGCGGCCTTTTCCTCGGCTAATTCCTCTTGACTTGCAGCAAGATCATCTTCAAAAAACTCAAAACCTAACTCTAATAGTTTTTTCCTCTTCTCTTTCCAGCTGCGACATTGGCTCACCGACTCTATGACTTCTTCAAAATGTTCAGAGTAATCTTGTTGGTTCATTTTATAGCTTCTCCATTACAAGCATTAGGAATTGTGTTGGGGGGGTAATTACTGTTACCGGCACAAGAATCTATCCACCTCTTTTTAACATAAAATCTATGTTAGATAGATAGCTATCTAATGCCTCTGTTAGCTTATTAGGTATATTTTTTTGTGTAAATCTATACTTTAGATATGACGCTAATGTTTTATGTTCGATTGCCATATCAAAGTCATTTTTTAATGTATTAAAAAAAGGTTTTAGTAATGTAGACCATAGATTTATACCTGTCTTATCATTATCAAGGTCAGATTTATCATACTTGTGATCACCGACAGAGGCACGCTCATAAAACAATGAATATAACTTTAGTAGCAACGGTTTTAGGTGAGTCCTCATGTCTACAAATGTAGGCACTAATAATTTTGGATCAATTTTTCTATAGGCAAAACAGTAAAATGATACTTTTTTTGTAAAATCACCACTCCATCTTTCAGATGTATTATTCTCACGAAAGTATTTAGGGTAGTAAGACTTACTCCACATTTCTTTCTCGGTAGCAAAAGCAATTCTAGTTAACCCTAACTCATTATCTATATGATTATTTACATTAGTCCAGATTAAAACTTTAAATAATTCATGAGGCTTTATAATAAAGCTATTGGTTGAACCTTTCTTTCTAATTTTAGTACATTTTAAACGATATCTAGGGTCTTCTGATCTTCGTATATGATAGTTAATTGCATAATTTTTTAATGATGATTTTATATTCTCCTGAAGAGGGTCTTTGGAGTGAAAATCCGAAGATTCTACAATGCTTTGCGTGTTATGATATTTAATAATTTCATCTTTTAAATCTTCTCTACCACTCCAAATAGAGCTCTTATATTTATTTGTATTACCCCTGCTTATGATTTTAACTGGTATTCTAACGCGATCAAGATTTTTGATTAGCTCTAAATTATTTTTATTTTTTATATAAAAACATATTATCGTACCTATAGTTTGAGCACCGTTAATAATTTGGGCGCCTTTAACGGTTAGTGTATAGGCTGCATTATTTATATTTGGTTTATCTATTGCATAATATGATGCTGTTAAGCATATGCCATTATTACGTAAAGCAAAACGTTCTGGGTGTTTCTCAATGGTCTCATAAATACCTTTGTTTTCGCCTATATTTCCTATAAAACCTCTAACGTTATCAGAAAAAACGTTTTTTACATTTTCCAGATTTTCACCAAATTTTGTTTTTAACGCTTCTATAAAACCAGTGCCAGATATTCCAACCAGCGCTACATAAATATCTTCTAATTCTTCGTATCTATCACCTTGGAATAAGTTGCAAAGATAAGGAACACGCTCGTTATTATTCTCATCAACATCACTATTGGCATATGTTAATTTGAATTTTAAGTCTATACTCTCTTCTTTTTTTCGTTCTTTCACAAGATTTAAAATATCCTTTGCCGCCAACACATGGAACACAATATTTTCTTTGTCTGAATACTCAAATTTCTTCTTGCAGTCTGGGGTTATTTCTTGACAAAAAAGGTAAGCATCTATTGGTCGTAACATTTCTGCATTATCAGAGCTAATTTCATCTATTTTTTTTTTCAGCATGGCGCTTCAATTTTTGCTTTATTAAGTCTACTTCATCAGGCTTTTTAATATATTTATACTTACACTCGCCAATAATTGGTTCAGATTGTATATCAATGTCTCTTCCTTGATCTTGATATTCAGTTAACATATCATCTGGATTATCAGGGTAACTAATTTGTGGTTGAAGCTTTGGTATCAGTTCATCTACGCAGCAGTACTCAAAAATAGATTCCATATCATCAGCTGCATGCCCTCGAGCATTTTTATATTTTTCCACATCTAATTTTAGTTCCTCGACAGATTCTTTGCTCATATTAATACCTTATATACTCATAGTAGCCAACGTCAGTAAATAAAGATGATACAAAATAGGTTGAGAATAATTGTATATTTCAATATATTGCTTGAATTACTCAGGTGAGAGCACTGAGCTTTGTTATGTTTCTTGCATTCGTGCATATAAATAAAAAGATACGTGTAGTGTTAATAAAAACACGAGTAAATTCTTTACGTAAAAAACCAAAGCTACGCGTCTAAATTATTTTTCAACTCGCCTAAACAATCCATTGACAAACCTGTTGTCCTAGCTACTAAGCTGTCACTTAATCCTTCTTTTATCATATTAATCGCAATAATCTTTTTCTCATATTCTATACCATCAAGCATTCCCTGCTTTAAGCCATTAGCATGGCCTTCTTGTCGTAATTGATCCGCTGCGGACATGATGGTCTCCTTCATATCAGGTAGTGCTTCAGTTAACAAGGTAACGACTTCATCAGCATAGTCGTCCTTTTCATACTCTAAGGCATATTTTACCAATCTTGATAGATGTTGACCACTATCAAGTTGTTTTAATAATTGGAGTAAATCATGATTAATGAGTTGCTTAATGACTGGTACAAGGTCACGGTGGTAAGCATGTTTATGCAGTAATTCCATCGCAGCGACATAGCCGTGAGTGAGTA
>CBDALO010000218.1:0-22287 GCA_965196985.1 Gammaproteobacteria bacterium
TAGCTGAAGCACTACCTGATATGAAGGAGACGATTATGTCTGCAGCAGATCAATTACGGCAAGAAGGCCGAGCACAAGGCATACAACAAGAAAAAATGACTATTGCTACCAGTATGCTAAAAAAAGGCTTAGATGGTCAGTTAATTAGCGAAACCACTGGTGTGCCTTTTGATGCTCTTGATAAATTAAAAAAGGCTATTGATTCTTAATTAGAGTTTCATTAATTGATTTCTAGTTAGTGACAATAAAATAATTTACTCAGAACAATCGTAAGTGATCCAGCAAGTGCACCCTAGTCAACTAGTTAAATTCATGTGACTGTATGCTCCCGCAAATAGTAACAAGGAGCTTACGGTATGTCAGCAACAAATCCTGAAAATGAAAATGCTACTTACACAGATGCTTATTGGGAAAAACACCTTTCCGACTTTAAGCAAAGCAAGTTAACCAAAGCGAAATACTGCCGAGAGAATAACGTACCTTACACGCAGTTTCTCTATCGTTTGAGAAGAGAACAGCAAAAAACGCTAGCAAAGGTTGTTTGCGTGTCTGAGCAGCCAGCACAACCAGTGGCTGTCATGCAGGTCAACTCACACATACAGATTAGCTTTTATGACCAGGATAGCTTAGCGTCTTTGATTCAGAGGCTTTGCTAATGTTTCAGAACTGGAAAACACCGATCTGGTTTTATCGTACCCCTGTGGACTTTAGAAAACAGATTGATGGCCTAGTAATGCTGATTGCCGATCATCTCTCAATGACCCCAAGCTCAGGCCAGCTATTTCTTTTTCGTAACAGGCAGCGCGATAAAATAAAATTACTTTGGTACGACCAAAATGGTTTTTGGCTTTGCTACAAACGATTAGAAAAAGGTAAGCTGAAGTTCCCTAGCGAAGCAGATGAGACTATCGAGTTGACCCAAGATCAGTTAAGCTGGTTATTGTCAGGTTTAAACTGGATGAAGCAAAAGTCATTACCCAAAGTCTCTCCCGAGTTTTTTTACTAAAATGGCAAAAAAAGTCTTGACAGGTTTTTTCTGTGTTTTTTGATTTTACACGTGATTTTAATGCTTGTTTTATATCCTTAGCCCAGGCTTTGTGAGAGCCGCTAGGAGTTGAAAAGAAAACATCACAATGACCAGCTACCCCAAAAAAGTAATATGCGCTAACCAAGCGCCTGAGGAAGAAAATATTGCACTTAAAATGTCATGGTACACTTTGCAGTAGTTACTTGAATGAGAAACGCAATGCAAACAGTCCCTAGTGAGCTTTTCTATCAACAAGTCGGAATAAATGAAAAGCTTTGTCATAAGCTTGAAATAGAACATGCTCGTGTTGAACAGTATGCCGAGGCTTATGATCATTTGAAGATACAATTTGCTAAGCTCCAACGACAGCATTTTGGTAGTAAATCTGAGCGCTACATAGAAGATCAGTTGCCACTCTTGATAGAGCGTTATTTTGTCTGTAAAAACCAACTTCAGTACTTAGAAAAACCTTTAAAATTCTAAATGGCACTCTATTGTACCTGTCTCATCGCATAATATCTTAAATTAATTATGCTAATCAATCTAAAAAATTATTTATACCTCAAATTTTTCTCCTCTCAAAATAAATTATTAACTTTTAGGTAATAGCAATTATATCTCGTTAATAAGAACAAGAATGATCTATCCTAAAACCCTATGAAGCCTTATTATTCACTTCAACTTAAGTATCTAGGTGATCCGCTCCACTGGTCATCAATTTCCACTAAAACAGCTGATACGAGCCTTAAGCACGATTCAGTATTAGGGAAAATTCCAACTGTATGCGTCCTTCTTTTTACCTCTCTGTTTACGCGCTCAGCTATGTTACTGGTTCTTAATCTTTTTTGATGCGGCCTGTCAAAGTTCATCACTACTAAGCCCTCCGGTATATTCACTTCCAACCAAGAAGAAAGCTCTGGTGCTGTTTGCTGATATTTATCTACCGCCATAGCCAATAGTCTTTCCGACTCATGAATGTTTGAGGCATTAAATATAGCTGTAATCTCCTCAGCTACTGGTTCCTTCATTGAGCGCTTTGGTATGTGAGCCTGAGCATTTTGCTGCAAATGAAATTGGCAGCGTTGCCAAGGAACACTGGGGAACACAGCTCTTCTAGCGGCTTTTAGGCCAGTATGAGCGTCGCTAGTAATCAACTCAATACCATGTATACCTCGCTCAACCAACTGCTGAAGAAAATCACGCCAATGTACCTCAGCCTCTGATAACGCAACAGAAACACCTAGCACTGTTCTCTTGCCGGTTGATTCATCAAAGCCATAGGCTATCAATACCGCACAGTCTTGTACTGTGCCGCTAGTGCGCACCTTCTCATAACGTGCATCTAGCCAAAGATATTTTATCTTTCCTAACGGCTTATTTCGCCATTTCTTTAAATCTTCATCCAACAATTTAGCGCAACGGCTTACCTCTGTGCTTGAAATATCTGTTCCACAGAGTTGCTTTAGCACCTTTTCAACTTTGCGCGTGGAAACCCCATGCACATACATTTCAGCGACAGCCAGCTTAAGTGCTCTATCAGAGCGTACACCTCGCTCTAAGACTGATGGATAGAAGGCTTCATTGGAGTCTCTAACCTGCGGTATCTGTAGCTCAAGCTGACCTTGACCTGTGTTAATTAACCTTGGTTTAAAGCCGTTCGCATATCCGTTTCTATCGCCAGTTCGCTCATAAGGACTGGCATTTAAATGGCGCTCCCTTTCTATTAACATAGCCTCATTCATCAACCTGGAGACAAGCTTAGGTAAAGCTTCAAACCCCTCCATCGCTAAAACATGTATGGCTTCTTCGATTAAGTTCTCATTTTTATAGCAGCTCATTGTCATTCCTCTTTTTTGGTTAAGTTTACCTTAAAAGGAATTTCTAATCTGACTGAGTCGCCTGCTTATTTTCAGCAAGTCAATGGAATTTACAGAAAGGATGGCGCACTAGCCCACTCTTCGGTGATCTCTCAACACCGGAGGATCAAGAAGATGATGAAGCAGTTGTTGTCTCTTCTCACAAACGTAAGAAGAAGGTCAAAAATGAATTACCTGTGACGGTGAGAATCATTCCAGTACCTGATGACCAGCGTATTTGTCCTTGCGGTAAAGAAAAATGCCCAATGGGTTTTGAGACTAAAAAAATACTGAACTACAAACCAGCTGTCTTTGAAATGATTGAAGAGCGCCGTGAAAAACTAGGCTGTGATTGCGAGCAAGGTGGTGTTACGGTTGCACCTAACCCAAGTTTGGCCATTTCACCCTGAAAATCAAAAATTTCATCACTATTTTTAACTCAACCCATTGATTTTACTTGCCTAGAAACGTGAATTCTCGAATGTAGTGACACATAATGGCAATAAGGGGTTGCATGGGCTGGTGAAGTGATGAGAGTATTGAGTTATGTATATTCGAACCTCTACACAAAAGAGTCCTCGGACAGGTAAGTCTTACGCAACCTACCGACTTGTTGATACTCATCGCACTGCTGACGGCAAAGTACGTCAAAGACTGATTTTAAATCTTGGTGCGAATTTTTCAGTAAAGAAGGACAGTTGGAAATTGCTTGCTGACCGTATTGAGGAAATTTTAACGGGTCAAGGCACGTTAATTTCAATACCAGCACATCTCGAAAAACAGGCGCAAATGTATGTAAAACGCATTCGCTCTAGGTTTGCTGATGACAATGAGACAAGTATCGCTGTTAATTCAGTAAGCGCGGTAGAACCTGACTTTAAAACAGTGGATGTTAACTCCATTGAGAGCGCGGACATACGACACGTTGGAGCTGAGGCGTTGGGCTTACATGCTGCCAGGCAATTACAACTTGAGGAATTGTTCAGGGCTTTGGGCTTTAATCAAAAACAATGTCACCTGATGCTTGCTACCATCATTGGGCGGCTAGTTGCCCCAGGAAGTGATTTAAGTACGCACTATTATTTAAGCAATCAAAGTGCGTTAGATGAATTACTGGGTACTGATTTCTCAGAACTATCACTCAAGAAATTCTATAAGACTGCTGATGAGTTACTCAAACATAAGCAAATGATTGAAGATCAATTATTCGAACGTGAGAAAAATCTCTTTAGTTTAAATCAGGTGATCACTCTCTACGATATAACCAATACCTACTTTGAGGGTAGAGCATTACAGAATGATCACGCACAGCATGGTCGATCAAAGGAGAAGCGGTCTGATTGTCCGCTTGTTTCTCTAGGACTCGTGCTGGATGGCTCAGGGTTCCCGCAACGCAGTGAATTTTTCAAAGGGAATGTTAGCGAGCCTAAAACATTATCCGAAATGCTAACTGAGCTTCATGCACAGCCAGAGGCAACAATTATCTTAGATGCTGGTTTTGCAACTGAAGAAAATATTTCATGGCTTACTGAAAAAGGTTTCCATTATATTGTAGTGAGCCGTAGAGCATTGCCTGTTGTCGATGAAAACATTGATAAAGTGCTAGTAAAAGAATCAGTAAATAATACGGTTACAGCGCAATTAATTAAAGATACTGAAGCAAATGAAGTCTTACTGTACTGCCATTCTCAGGCTAAGGAAGAAAAAAGCTTAAATATGATTAGTAAGGCTGAGACTCGTTTCGAAGAGGAATTAATTAAGTTAGCTAATGGACTCACTAAAAAAACTGGAATGAAAGCAATTGAGAAAGTAACCTTGCGTTTAGGTCGAATAAAGGAGCGCCATAAACGTGTTTCAGGTCGATACACTATCACGCTTGATTCAGAGGCTGATAAGGTTACGAAAATCAGTTGGAGTAAAGTTAACTCTGAGAATCTGGGCGCATATTGTTTGCGTAGTAACAGAATGGATTTAGATGAAAAAACAATTTGGAGAATCTATACAACTCTAACTGATGTTGAATCGGCATTCAGATCATTAAAATCAGAGTTAGGCCTGCGTCCTATCTACCATCAAAAGCAAGAGCGAGTTGATGCCCATCTGTTTATTAGTATTCTTGCTTATCACTTACTACACACTATTCGCCATCAACTTAAATTGCAGAGCATTGATAGTAGCTGGCAAACTATACGGCAGATTTTTAGCACTCAGGTTCGTATCACGACTACGATGCGGCTTGAAAATAATAAACTACTTTCTGTTAGAAGAACCTCAAAGGCAACTCCAGAGCAAGTTGTGATCTATAAATCGTTAGGCATGAATTCACAACCTGGGCACACTGAAAAAACAATTTGTTAAGTTGTAGTGACCCTAAACGTTTTTTTAAAATGTAAGTCATTGATTTGGATAGGTTTAATTTTAGAAAGGGCAAAGTTGGGCTAAGCCTTTACATATCCTACCTAAGGCCGAGGCGTCTGAATCATTACTAGCGCATTTAGTGTCTAGTAAAATCAGGGATAGACAACCCTTTTATCATTTAGAAAAACAACTACGCTCACAATACGGCGTCAATCTATCCAGGCAAACTATGTCACGTTGGTTTATTGAGCTGACTAAACCTTTACAGCCGATTTATAATCTATTGAAGGATGAGCTGCTGGATTATGAAATAGCAAGTTGTGACGCGACTAAATTACAAGTCTTAAAAGAGCCTGGTCGACGGCCACAAACTAAGTCACTGATTCATTGCATGCGAGGTGGTGCTCCTGGTCGTGAGGTTATCCTGTTTGCCTATACGCCAAGTGACCACAGTGAGTTTCTAGTAGAATGGTTTCAAGGGTGGACTGGCAAGCTTCATACTGATGCAAGCCCTATATTCGACCAATTAGAAAATACCGGCGTTACGATCATTGCGTGCAACCTTCATGCCCGCAGGAAATTTGAAGAGATCACCAAGGCGACCAAAAAGAATGGGTTAGCCGCTCATGCTATGCGGGTCTATAAAAAACTCTACCGGATTGAAAGAAAGGCGAAAGAAGAAGAGATGTCGCCTGAGCAACGCCTTGCGCTTCGGCAGAAAGAATCAAAACCGATTATGGATGAGTACAAGGAGTGGCTAGAGGAGTATTATCCAAAGGGGTGCTGCCTCTATATAATGTAGGCTATATTGCTGCTGGCACGCCAAAATCATTGACCTTCTCCCAAAACTGATCCCATCTGCCTTTAGTCTTTACTAGTGTTCTCAAGCATAAAACGATTTTCATTCCCTTGTCTTTCCAGCGCATTCCTGATCCGCCTAATCTTTGTTTAACAATTGTTTTACATGCTGCTTCAGTGACGCCAGAGCCAATTGGTGCATTCTGCTTAATCAAATTATGATACGACATTCGCTTTTCTTTAATATTATTTTCAAAATACGTAATTGTTCCTTCTAGCTTTTCTCTAAGCGATTTATTCAGGTTTTTATTTAGATGCTCTTTAAGCTCAGCAAGTATTCTACCTGCCGCACCTTTCTTGTGCTTTAAGTCATGACATCTCTCTTCGAGCCAAACATCACGCTCATCTCTTTCAGATTTTTTGGTAAATACTGCCTTTGATGCTTCGCCGAGATATTCAGTTGCATGCCAAAAATCTAAAATTTGCGTATCAGTATGTTTTTTTAGAAATGGCCAATTATTTTTTGCTCCATCAGCAACGCCAATTGTTTTAGCATCAGGGTAATATTTCTTTTTCAGCTTTATTTCCTTTTCAAGCCTATTAAAGAATTCATCTTTTCCATATTCTGGTGATGCTGCAACGTAGGTTGTGTGCAGGCGTGCACCATGCTTATCATACATGGAAATAGTTCCAACCATGCTCTCTCTATAACCATCATCAACGGTGAGAACATATGCACCATCTAAGCTAATACTTAGCATCTCAATGCCTGCATCAAGCTTTGGCTCTTCATATTCCCACTCAGCCTCTTTGGCTTGTGCAATACCGCCAACAAAATCAGTTGCCCGTTGCAAGTATGAATGTGAGATTTTACGGTTATGATTGACCTTGAGATCATCAATAACACTAGGAGCAGGTAAGTTTGAGTATTTATGTGAGATTATTTTTGCAAATCGCGGTGTTGATCCTTGGATAATTCTAGCCTTATCTTCTAAAGGACAAAAGAACTTCCCGCCTTTAGAGGTTTGATAAACATAACGCTTAACTCGAGCAACTCCATAAGGCGTTTGGTAATTTGCTTCATCTCTACTTCGTGCTGTTAGCTTTATTTTTCCAACATGGATAGGAGAGCCATCTGCATCAAACTTACTTAAAGCTTTTTCAGTGGCTAATGTTCCAACCTCATTAAGGCCGTCAAGAATTGCATCCTCACATTCAAGCATGGATCCTTTTAGTGGAAGCTTGAGCTCAATAGTTAATTCATTATTTTCATCAGAGAGAATTCTAGCTAACATCCAAACACCATCCGTAATCAAGTTAAAGTGTATATTATGCTATATTTTCTACATTATATAAAGGCAGCACCCATCCAAAGGTTCTACCACAATCTCATCTTGGCAGGGCAATGGAATATGTCATCAAGCATTGGGAAAACATGACTCGGTTTCTTGATGATGGTAGATGTGAGATTGATAACAATCACACAGAGAGAGACATTAAGCTCTTAGTGCTTGCAAGGAAGAACTTTCTATTTTGCGACACAATGCCAGGCGCTAACGCACTAGCAATGCATGCAAGTCTAGCTCTAACTGCTGAACTGCATCATCACAATGTCTGTCGATACTTCACCTATCTTTATGAGCGCCTACCACATTGCAAAACATTAGAAGATATTGAGGCACTGCTGCCATGGAATGTGTCGCCGGATAGCACCTAGCACGTGTTAGCTACGGAAGCAAGGACGCCCGTGGATCGCTTACGAACAATCTACGCTATCAGCAATAAAATCTGGAACTATCATTTCAGCCTGTTTGATAATGTTGTCTGTGGCTAGTATCTCCATATCAGGTGGGTAACCATATTTTCTTAGAGTACGCTTAATCAATACTTTTAACCTTGCTCTCACACTTTCCTTAATTGTCCAATCTATTGATGCGTTTGCTTTGACTTTTTTGAATAAGATAATAGCTAACTGCTTAAGTGTTTCTTTTTGCATTAACTCAACAGCACTGTTATTGTCAGCAATTGCAGTGTAAAAAGCATACTCATAATTAGAAAGACCCAGTTTTTTTGATAGAGCGTTATTTTGTCTGTAAAAACCAACTTCAGTACTTAGAAAAACCTTTAAAATTCTAAATGGCACTCTATTGTACCTGTCTCATCGCATAATATCTTAAATTAATTATGCTAATCAATCTAAAAAATTATTTATACCTCAAATTTTTCTCCTCTCAAAATAAATTATTAACTTTTAGGTAATAGCAATTATATCTCGTTAATAAGAACAAGAATGATCTATCCTAAAACCCTATGAAGCCTTATTATTCACTTCAACTTAAGTATCTAGGTGATCCGCTCCACTGGTCATCAATTTCCACTAAAACAGCTGATACGAGCCTTAGGCACGATTCAGTATTAGGGAAAATTCCAACTGTATGCGTCCTTCTTTTTACCTCTCTGTTTACGCGCTCAGCTATGTTACTGGTTCTTAATCTTTTTTGATGCGGCCTGTCAAAGTTCATCACTACTAAGCCCTCCGGTATATTCACTTCCAACCAAGAAGAAAGCTCTGGTGCTGTTTGCTGATATTTATCTACCGCCATAGCCAATAGTCTTTCCGACTCATGAATGTTTGAGGCATTAAATATAGCTGTAATCTCCTCAGCTACTGGTTCCTTCATTGAGCGCTTTGGTATGTGAGCCTGAGCATTTTGCTGCAAATGAAATTGGCAGCGTTGCCAAGGAACACTGGGGAACACAGCTCTTCTAGCGGCTTTTAGGCCAGTATGAGCGTCGCTAGTAATCAACTCAATACCATGTATACCTCGCTCAACCAACTGCTGAAGAAAATCACGCCAATGTACCTCAGCCTCTGATAACGCAACAGAAACACCTAGCACTGTTCTCTTGCTGGTTGATTCATCAAAGCCATAGGCTATCAATACCGCACAGTCTTGTACTGTGCCGCTAGTGCGCACCTTCTCATAACGTGCATCTAGCCAAAGATATTTTATCTTTCCTAACGGCTTATTTCGCCATTTCTTTAAATCTTCATCCAACAATTTAGCGCAACGGCTTACCTCTGTGCTTGAAATATCTGTTCCACAGAGTTGCTTTAGCACCTTTTCAACTTTGCGCGTGGAAACCCCATGCACATACATTTCAGCGACAGCCAGCTTAAGTGCTCTATCAGAGCGTACACCTCGCTCTAAGACTGATGGATAGAAGGCTTCATTGGAGTCTCTAACCTGCGGTATCTGTAGCTCAAGCTGACCTTGACCTGTGTTAATTAACCTTGGTTTAAAGCCGTTCGCATATCCGTTTCTATCGCCAGTTCGCTCATAAGGACTGGCATTTAAATGGCGCTCCCTTTCTATTAACATAGCCTCATTCATCAACCTGGAGACAAGCTTAGGTAAAGCTTCAAACCCCTCCATCGCTAAAACATGTATGGCTTCTTCGATTAAGTTCTCATTTTTATAGCAGCTCATTGTCATTCCTCTTTTTTGGTTAAGTTTACCTTAAAAGGAATTTCTAATCTGACTGAGTCGCCTGCTTATTTTCAGCAAGTCAATGGAATTTACAGAAAGGATGGCGCACTAGCGTTTTTTTGGCTCCTGATCCATTGAATGAATGTCTTTTGCAAGATTAATCAGTTCATTCATAAATTCAGTCGCAGTGAGTATTTTAGCATGATAGCGTTTAATAGTATTTTCTAGCATTTCCATGAGAGTGCGGCCTTGGATAAGATTCCTGCTAGAACGTGATTTAATCTCATCATTAAGGAGTTTTTTTAAGACTTCCAGTGCAAGATTTTTATGTTTCATTGACTTTACCTCTTGCAAAAACTCATCTGAAAGAATTGCAATATCACGATTTTTTATTCCAGCAGCATCAAAAATATCTATCACTGGTTCTCTGACTAACGCACTATCAACAACCTGCTTAATTGCACTCTCTATATCCTCATTTGTATTACCCGTATTAGCATAATCAAATTTAGTGAGCCTTGCTTTAACAGCTTGGTAAAATGCAACCTGTTCTTTCACTGCCATCGCTTTCTCATTAGGGATGGCAAGTGAAAATGCTTTTGATAATGAAGTTACCGCATCAAGAAAACGTTTTCTCCCTTCATCTATACTCAGGATATAGTCTTCAGCAGCTAGGATAACTGAAAGTTTCTCACTGGTATTACCTACATAAAATAATCGATCATTAAAGCTATGCAACATTTGTGAAATAACTTCTAGCTTTTCTAGCATGACGTCTACTGCTTTTTCTTGATCAAGTGTCGGATCGCTCGTAGCAGTATTACCAGCATAAAATGACAAGGCATTCTTCAGGTCAGAGGCTATACCTAAATAATCAACAATTAAGCCACCCTGTTTATCTTTATAAACACGATTCACTCGCGCAATAGCCTGCATCAAATTATGACCACGCATGGGTTTGTCAATATAAAGCGTGTGTAAGCATGGGGCATTAAACCCTGTAAGCCACATGTTGCACACAATAACAAGCTTCAACGGATCACTGGGATCTCTTAACCTGCCAGCTAATTTTCTGCGTTGTTCTTTCGTGGTATGGTATTGAGTAATCCCTGGACCATCGCTTGATGAGCTTGTCATCACAATCTTAATAGTACCTTTATTTAAATCACTGTTATGCCACTCTGGCTTGAGAGTAATAATCTCTCGATAAAGGCTCACAGCAATTGCGCGTGACATCGCCACAATCATTCCTTTCCCCTCAACCACAGCCTCTCTTTCCTGAAAGTGAGCGACAATGTCAGTTGCAACTTGTCTTACACGATTTTGACTGCCAATTAATGCCTCTAACTGTGTCCATCTGCTTCTTTCTTTCTGAGATTCTGGTAGCTCAGGAAACTTTAGGCTGTTATCCAGTTCATCAATCAGTTTTCTTCCTTTCTGGTCTAGACTAATTTTTGCTAGTCTACTTTCGTAATAAATAGGAACAGTTGCGCCATCATTAACTGCTTGCGCAATGTCATAGATATCAATATAACGACCAAAAACTGACTGAGTGTTGGTATCATGCTACTCGATAGGGGTTCCAGTAAATCCTATGTATGTTGCATAAGGCAGCGCATCTCGCATATATTTTGCAAAACCATAACGGGTTTCAACACCAATAATCTTACCTTCTTTATCTTTTTCGTATTTATTCTCAGGATTCAAACCATATTGTGTTCTATGAGCCTCATCCGCAATCACAATAATATTTTCTCGCGCTGATAAGGTTTCATGGATGTTACCATCGATAGGGTGAAATTTTTGAATAGTTGTAAAGACAACTCCGCCTGATGCAACGTCGAGATGCTCTTTTAACTCACCTCTACTATTGATCTGTTTCGGTTCTTGCCTTAACAACTGTCTAGAGGCTGCAAAAGTATCAAACAGTTGATCATCTAAATCATTACGGTCTGTAATGACAACAACAGTTGGATTATCCATTTCAGCTACAATCTTCCCTGTAAAAAATACCATTGACAGTGATTTACCGCTGCCTTGTGTATGCCAAACAACACCGCCTTTACGGTCGCCAGCCTGGGAAGAAGATGTTTCAACGGAGCTATTCTGGTTACTATAACCAGCAGCAAACAAGGTGGCAGCAATTGCTTTATTAACAGCATAATACTGATGATAGCTCGCTAGTTTTTTTTCTTTTTCAATGCTGATGGTGCCGGTTTTTCTATCTTCTTTTTTAGTTTTTTCAAAAAGTATGAAATTTTTAATCAGATCAAGCAGGGTCTTTTTGTTCAACATGCCTATAATCAGTATTTCAAGTTGACTAACGAGGTTCGAGGCTTCTTTTTCACCATCAGATGTTTTCCAAGCCATAAAACGTGTCATTTCAGAGGATAACGTGCCAGCTCTAGCCTCTAAGCCATCTGAAATAATCGAAAAGCAATTAGTGCGAAATAAGGCAGGAATAGTTTGCTGATAAGTTTTTAATTGTCTAAATGCAGAATGAACGGTGGCTGATTCATCTGCTGGGTTTTTTAGCTCTATGATCACTAAAGGTAATCCATTAATAAAGAGCACGACATCAGGACGCTTATTGCGTTGATCATCTGTCACAGTAAATTGGTTTACAGCAAGAAAATCATTATTGTCAGGGTTATCAAAATCAATCAACCACACTAAGTCACCACGGGTTTCACTGTCTTTTTGATAGCTAACATTCACGCCCTCAGTTAACATTTGATGAAATGTCTCATTGTCATTAATGAGCTGCGTGGTGCTTATTCGTTCTATTTGCTTGATGGCATCTTCAATCATGCTGATTGATAGTGATGGATTAATCCTTATTAGCGCATTATAAAGCCTTTTTTCAAGTAGCGTTTCGCTTAAGTCAATTCTTTCTGGGGTGTCGCTATCAGGTGAAATTTGAGGCCCATAAATATACTCATAACCTTGATTCTTTAAAAGATCGATAGAAAATTGTTCTATCGATGATTCAGTCATCTTCACAGAGGTAATCTCCTTCATAATTCATTAGTTCTGTCGCATAGGCTGCTGGGTCAACGTTATAAAGAACCTCACTTGCGGTATAGGAGTACTCATCCATAGCAAACTCACCATGCCTATCATCCCGGTCATTATTAAAACTCATGTTGCTCTCATAATTCATATTAGAATAATCAGAATTTTTTTTCGCGTAGGGTTCTTCTGCCTCAATGCTTTTTATAAGAAAAGTAGAAATAATAGAAGTGGTCTCTATAAGAAAGTCTTTAGTTAGCTCATTAACCTTGCTGTTTCTCTCTTTTAATTGATTTAGTGTTTTCCCATGCGAGGTGACACCAACCTGATTTCGTAATTCAGCCATTTGCTGGCCAGCACTAAATAAGGACGTGGTAATAACAGCAATTGGTTGTTTTTTTTCATAACCAAGTGCTTCATAGGATTGCTTAATGAGCTTCGGTAGATTGATATTAGACTGCAAATCAACCCCTTTGATTTTACACACTTCTTTCCCAATGGACTCTAGAAGCGCTTTTGAATTTTCGATTGCTAAGCTGAAATCTGACGATAGGTTTGCCTCAATACGTTCAATATAGATGTCTAAAGCTGACCATCTCCCGTATTGTTGAATGGGTGCTGCCTCTATATAATGTAGGCTATATTACTGCTGGCACGCCAAAATCATTAACCTTCTCCCAAAACTGATCCCATCTTCCTTTAGTCTTTACTAGTGTTCTCAAGCATAAAACAATTTTCATTCCCTTGTCTTTCCAGCGCATTCCTGATCCGCCTAATCTTTGTTTAACAATTGTTTTACATGCTGCTTCAGTGACGCCAGAGCCAATTGGTGCATTCTGCTTAATCAAATTATGATACGACATTCGCTTTTCTTTAATATTATTTTCAAAATACGTAATTGTTCCTTCTAGCTTTTCTCTAAGCGATTTATTCAGTTTTTTATTTACATGCTCTTTAAGCTCAGCAAGTATTCTACCTGCCGCACCTTTCTTGTGCTTTAAGTCATGACATCGCTCTTGGAGCCAAACATCACGCTCATCTCTTTCAGATTTTTTGGTAAATATTGCCTTTGATGCTTCACCGAGATATTCAGTTGCATGCCAAAAATCTAAAATTTGCGTATCAGTATGTTTTTTTAGAAATGGCCAATTATTTTTTGCTCCATCAGCAACGCCAATTGTTTTAGCATCAGGGTAATATTTCTTTTTCAGCTTTATTTCCTTTTCAAGCCTATTAAAGAATTCATCTTTTCCATATTCTGGTGATGCTGCAACGTAGGTTGTGTGCAGGCGTGCACCATGCTTATCATACATGGAAATAGTTCCAACCATGCTCTCTCTATAACCATCATCAACGGTGAGGACATATGCACCATCTAAGCTAATGCTTAGCATCTCAACGCCTGCATCAAGCTTTGGCTCTTCATATTCCCACTCAGCCTCTTTGGCTTGTGCAATACCGCCAACAAAATCAGTTGCCCGTTGCAAGTATGAATGTGAGATTTTACGGTTATGATTGACCTTGAGATCATCAATAACACTAGGAGCAGGTAAGTTTGAGTATTTATGTGAGATTATTTTTGCAAATCGCGGTGTTGATCCTTGGATAATTCTAGCCTTATCTTCTAAAGGACAAAAGATCTTCCCGCCTTTAGAGGTTTGATAAACATAACGCTTAACTCGAGCAACTCCATAAGGCGTTTGGTAATTTGCTTCATCTCTACTTCGTGCTGTTAGCTTTATTTTTCCAACATGGATAGGAGAGCCATCTGCATCAAACTTACTTAATGCTTTTTCAGTGGCTAATGTTCCAACCTCATTAAGCCCATCAAGAATTGCGTCCTCACATTCAAGCATAGATCCTTTTAGTGGAAGCTTGAGTTCAATAGTTAATTCATTATTTTCATCAGAGATAATTCTAGCTGACATCCAAACACCATCCTTCATCATGTTAAAGTGTATATTATGCTATATATTCTACATTATATAAAGGCAGCACCCTGTTGAATAAGTTGCTTAAGACTCTCCATTGATCATTAAACGTCCTGTTTATATTGAAATTCTAACTTTACCACTCATAAGATTAGGAAGCAGTATGTCACGAAGATGTGTTAACTTATTTAATTTTAAATTATTATTGCTAATTTTAGCAAAAAAGCCGATAACCTTGTGTTCAAAACTATCAATTAATGTTTGGGGGTATTTGCGAATATCTAGATCCATAATCTGCTGTGGATATATGTGCGGTTGCGCACTACCTGTTTGTTTTTTAAAAAGAGCAATTTGGTTAACTTTTAGAAAATTATAAATAAAGTAAATATTTTTAGTCACAGAAGAATCTATGTATGATGAATCAGATGACCACACACTTTCATAGTATAGTTTAATAAATCCCGCATTAGCGCCAGATGCACTAATAGTAATTACCGGCTTATCAGTATTTGCTCTATTATGGAAGCATGAGGGTTTTAATCCACCTGCTACAACTGGTATATCACCGCCCATTGCTTGAGATTTTGTTAAGTTTTCCCCTTTTTTAGGAATAAGATAAAATCCAAGTTTAGTTTCCACCCACTCATCCTTAGCTTCCTCAATAAACCACTGACGAAAAAGTGTTTCTGCTAATGATTCCAATGTCTTATTTTGGCGGTGTAATAAATCAATCTTATCATCAAGGCTTGATAGCACTTCGGCAATGGCTTTTTGTTCGCCTTCATCTTCAGGAAGAAAGAAAGGTACCCGAAGCAAGTTCTCTTTATTTAACTTTGGCTGAACTGCCCCAGTAATAAATGGCTTTAAATCTAAATTAGCAAAATATTTTATTAATAAATAATTATGGAAGTTTTTTTTACCTTTTAATATATGAGCATGATTATTAACCCAAAATTTCCCAGATGCTTTAAATGCGATTGGTGTTTTTCTTGACCTGAGGTTTTCCCCATCCTCAGACAGTAGAACATACTCACCATCAAATAAATAGTCATCAATATAATCTATAATTCCAGAGGCTCCGTAGTAGGGGTAGACCCCACCTTTTCTATCTCTTTCCATCTTGCTTAGTGGTATTCTTTTCTGATTATGTATTTCAGCAAGTTCCTCTAAATTGTGATTACGCCACTTACCCATCAATATTCACCTTAGCCAAATTCTCTAATATACGCTGATTAAGTACACTTTCTTCACTCATTTGTTGCTTCAGTTCAACTTGCAAGCTAGTAAAGCGCTCTTTAAAATCAAAGTCATCTTCCACTTCTGCTAGCCCAACATAACGACCAGGAGTTAAGACATAATCTAGCTTAGTAACATCATCTACTGTTGCTGATTTACAAAATCCTTTTACATCTTCATACTGCCCGTCTTTTGTGCGCCAGGCATGATAGGTGCTGCTAATTTTATTTATGTCATCAGACGAAAGCTCACGAGTACGCCTGTTAATAAGGTGCCCCATCTCTCTTGCATCAATAAAGAGGATCTCATTAGACCTGTCACGCAGTTTGGCATTTGCTTTGTTCCGCGTGAGAAACCAGAGGCTTGCTGGTATTTGAGTATTTAGAAAAAGCTTGGCTGGTAAATTAACGATACAATCAACAAGCTTTTTATCAACTAATGCTTTTCTAATTTCACCCTCCCCAGACGTTTTTGAGGTTAGTGCACCCTTTGATAACACAAAGCCCGCTCGACCACTGGGTGATAAGTGATAAAGGAAGTGTTGTATCCATGCATAGTTAGCATTGCCAGAAGGTGGGTTACCGTACTGCCATCTACCATCATCACGCAATAAGTCACCACTCCAATCGCTATCATTAAAAGGTGGATTAGCAATCACATAATCTGCTTTTAGATCTTTGTGTGCATCATTTAAAAAAGACCCTTCATTATTCCATTTAACCTGTGAGCTATCGATACCCCGTATCGCAAGATTCATTTTTGCCAATCGCCAGGTCGTTTGATTACTCTCTTGCCCATAAATAGAAATGTCATTTATTCTTCCTTGGTGATCAGCAACAAACTTTTCGGATTGTACAAACATACCACCTGAACCACAGCAAGGGTCAAAAACACGTCCATTGTATGGGTGCTGCCTTTATATAATGTAGAAAATATAGCATAATATACACTTTAACTTGATTACGGATGGTGTTTGGATGTTAGCTAGAATTCTCTCTGATGAAAATAATGAATTAACTATTGAGCTCAAGCTTCCACTAAAAGGATCCATGCTTGAATGTGAGGATGCAATTCTTGACGGCCTTAATGAGGTTGGAACATTAGCCACTGAAAAAGCTTTAAGTAAGTTTGATGCAGATGGCTCTCCTATCCATGTTGGAAAAATAAAGCTAACAGCACGAAGTAGAGATGAAGCAAATTACCAAACGCCTTATGGAGTTGCTCGAGTTAAGCGTTATGTTTATCAAACCTCTAAAGGCGGGAAGGTCTTTTGTCCTTTAGAAGATAAGGCTAGAATTATCCAAGGATCAACACCGCGATTTGCAAAAATAATCTCACATAAATACTCAAACTTACCTGCTCCTAGTGTTATTGATGATCTCAAGGTCAATCATAACCGTAAAATCTCACATTCATACTTGCAACGGGCAACTGATTTTGTTGGCGGTATTGCACAAGCCAAAGAGGCTGAGTGGGAATATGAAGAGCCAAAGCTTGATGCAGGCATTGAGATGCTAAGTATTAGCTTAGATGGTGCATATGTTCTCACCGTTGATGATGGTTATAGAGAGAGCATGGTTGGAACTATTTCCATGTATGATAAGCATGGTGAACGCCTGCACACAACCTACGTTGCAGCATCACCAGAATATGGAAAAGATGAATTCTTTAATAGGCTTGAAAAGGAAATAAAGCTGAAAAAGAAATATTACCCTGATGCTAAAACAATTGGCGTTGCTGATGGAGCAAAAAATAATTGTATCCGTCTTATTTCAGCATGATGCTCATGCTGCGCTCTCTTTAGTTTACTGCGCCTGTGATGAGCGGATGGTAATTAATTCCGCTAGCGAAGGCATAGAATAGTTTTTTGTAATTCTGTCATATATATAATCGAAGACATTAACTGCTAGCTTTTTACATGTCTCAGTAATTGTAACCATTGTATCCTTAGCTTTCGTTCCTTCTTCACTCATAGTATGAAGGTGTACATCGCGCATTCTAGCCTGCTTCCGAGCCATCAACTCTGCTGGATTGTTATGTAGAGGAAGCTCTGGCTTTTCCAGCACTAACAATAGCTGCCTTTTCTTTTTTAAGGTGAGCTCAATTTGTTTATCTAGTTTCTCGTAGCCAGTGATTGTTGAGAATAACTCAGTAAACTCATTGGATAGCTTATCTATCTCATCTTGCCCTGGGTTCTTTTTATATTCAATGAGCTTATGATAATAATCCCAAAACCTATCCAAGAAGCTGTCAACAGGGGTGCTGCCTTTATATAATGTAGAAAATATAGCATAATATACACTTTAACTTGATTACGGATGGTGTTTGGATGTTAGCTAGAATTCTCTCTGATGAAAATAATGAATTAACTATTGAGCTCAAGCTTCCACTAAAAGGATCCATGCTTGAATGTGAGGATGCAATTCTTGACGGCCTTAATGAGGTTGGAACATTAGCCACTGAAAAAGCTTTAAGTAAGTTTGATGCAGATGGCTCTCCTATCCATGTTGGAAAAATAAAGCTAACAGCACGAAGTAGAGATGAAGCAAATTACCAAACGCCTTATGGAGTTGCTCGAGTTAAGCGTTATGTTTATCAAACCTCTAAAGGCGGGAAGTTCTTTTGTCCTTTAGAAGATAAGGCTAGAATTATCCAAGGATCAACACCGCGATTTGCAAAAATAATCTCACATAAATACTCAAACTTACCTGCTCCTAGTGTTATTGATGATCTCAAGGTCAATCATAACCGTAAAATCTCACATTCATACTTGCAACGGGCAACTGATTTTGTTGGCGGTATTGCACAAGCCAAAGAGGCTGAGTGGGAATATGAAGAGCCAAAGCTTGATGCAGGCATTGAGATGCTAAGTATTAGCTTAGATGGTGCATATGTTCTCACCGTTGATGATGGTTATAGAGAGAGCATGGTTGGAACTATTTCCATGTATGATAAGCATGGTGCACGCCTGCACACAACCTACGTTGCAGCATCACCAGAATATGGAAAAGATGAATTCTTTAATAGGCTTGAAAAGGAAATAAAGCTGAAAAAGAAATATTACCCTGATGCTAAAACAATTGGCGTTGCTGATGGAGCAAAAAATAATTGGCCATTTCTAAAAAAACATACTGATACGCAAATTTTAGATTTTTGGCATGCAACTGAATATCTCGGCGAAGCATCAAAGGCAGTATTTACCAAAAAATCTGAAAGAGATGAGCGTGATGTTTGGCTCGAAGAGAGATGTCATGACTTAAAGCACAAGAAAGGTGCGGCAGGTAGAATACTTGCTGAGCTTAAAGAGCATCTAAATAAAAACCTGAATAAATCGCTTAGAGAAAAGCTAGAAGGAACAATTACGTATTTTGAAAATAATATTAAAGAAAAGCGAATGTCGTATCATAATTTGATTAAGCAGAATGCACCAATTGGCTCTGGCGTCACTGAAGCAGCATGTAAAACAATTGTTAAACAAAGATTAGGCGGATCAGGAATGCGCTGGAAAGACAAGGGAATGAAAATCGTTTTATGCTTGAGAACACTAGTAAAGACTAAAGGCAGATGGGATCAGTTTTGGGAGAAGGTCAATGATTTTGGCGTGCCAGCAGCAATATAGCCTACATTATATAGAGGCAGCACCCGTCAACAGAGTCTTGGTGCTTCTTAAAAATTGGCGTCAGCTTTTTATAATGCCTACCCTCATGAACCCAGCACAAGGCGAGTGATTCAGTAATGAGCTTAAACTGTGGCGCATCATCGGTAATGAGTGTTTCTATCGCATAAGGACTCTTTCTATATGTTGAGATAGCTGCCGCATCAGTAATCAGCTTTCTATATTTTGGAAATTTTTTATCACCTAATACCTTATCAAGAATAACTTCCAGCTCCTTACTGTTTAAGATAGTCGATGAGTGAAATACCTTTAAGCTTTCGATTACCTTGTGGGGTAAGTTCATAGTAGCCAGTAAATTAAAAGCGGCCTCATTTAATGTGAACCCAAAGTGGTCTTTGCTTAACATTTCAATGACGCTTAATCGACTTTTACTGGTCAGCGTAAAGTAAGCTGAATAATACTCATTACCCAATACATTAACATAACGGTTTTTCCCATCCTCTCTAGCGTTGGTGTCATCTAGGTGCTGGTAGTTCGTGGATTGTAAACCTGCCTTCACAACTTCTACCTTCTCGGGCTCAAGTATCGTAGGTGTTTTAATTGTGAAGCTATGGATGGTTGATTTACTAATATCTATGTTGGCGGTTTTATAAAATGTCTCAAGGCTTTCTAGCGTCATACCACCTTGAGTATTTAGGAAGCTTGTCCAGCTTTTAATAGTAGGGCCGAACTGGCCCTCATAACCAGTTGGCAGAGGTGCTGTATAGTGTTTGTTTTCAGAAGGGGAGTAATATTGTTGGCGCAAAAAAAGAGTGTTATTAGCAGCAATTTTTATATCCTGGATAAGTGTTTTCTTAGAGCCATTTGGCACAGCATCGCTGGGCAACGAATCTGGATTAATTGTTAGTGTCACTGTATTAGAGACTTCGAGATTTTTTTTACTAGATTTTGGCTTTCTAGTTTTATTGGTTTTATTTCCTTTTCTATCCTTCTCGGAGGAATGATCCTTGTCCTTGTTAGCGCGCGTTTGCTTTCTAACATTAGGCTTTCCTTGCTCACCTTTATATTTATTTAATGCGTTATTTAACGATTGCACCTTGTCTTCTAGCTTTATGATTTTCTCAGCCTGACTTTCACATACATTGCTAAAATCTGTTTCTAGTGCTGTTGGTGTAACAGTATTATTAAATCTCTCAATGAGATCGGCTAAAACTGATTTGTCAGGTTGTTTTTTCATAGGAAGAGTATACCACGGTTTTGAAAAGGTAAATTTTCCCCACACAGATGGCCGTACTGCTGAAATTATTTTTAAGCCATGAACCTGATCGATGAAAAAATAATCCGAGCATACAGCGTTGTTATAGAGCGCACATCATGCTTTTATGACACACGATGATTCCAATATAAAATTTCCAAATTTGCACGAAAAAGCTGTCAAGAACTTTTTGAATTATTTTCAAATCATGCTGATATTGAACGGATACAAATAATTGGCCATTTCTAAAAAAACATACTGATACGCAAATTTTAGATTTTTGGCATGCAACTGAATATCTCGGCGAAGCATCAAAGGCAGTATTTACCAAAAAATCTGAAAGAGATGAGCGTGATGTTTGGCTCGAAGAGAGATGTCATGACTTAAAGCACAAGAAAGGTGCGGCAGGTAGAATACTTGCTGAGCTTAAAGAGCATCTAAATAAAAAACTGAATAAATCGCTTAGAGAAAAGCTAGAAGGAACAATTACGTATTTTGAAAATAATATTAAAGAAAAGCGAATGTCGTATCATAATTTGATTAAGCAGAATGCACCAATTGGCTCTGGCGTCACTGAAGCAGCATGTAAAACAATTGTTAAACAAAGATTAGGCGGATCAGGAATGCGCTGGAAAGACAAGGGAATGAAAATCGTTTTATGCTTGAGAACACTAGTAAAGACTAAAGGCAGATGGGATCAGTTTTGGGAGAAGGTCAATGATTTTGGCGTGCCAGCAGCAATATAGCCTACATTATATAGAGGCAGCACCCCATTGTATGGTTCTAACATTTCTACCAGAAGTTCCACAACACTTCTAGGGGTATAGAACTGGCCGCCTTTTTTCCCTCAGCAAGTGCAAACTCACCAAGAAAGTATTCAAAAACATGGCCCAACACATCGGCACTGCGACTTTTTGTTTCTTCCATTGCAACATTGCTTAATAGGTCAATGAGTGCGCCTAGATTGGTAGGATCTAAATTTCCTCGCGCATAAACTTTCGGTAAGACATTGCGTAGCGAATGGTTTTCTTTTTCAATTGAATCCATTGCCTCGTCAATTACTTTTCCTATAGTGGGTAGCTTTGCTTTTGCTTGTAGGTAAGACCAGCGTGCCTTTTCTGGAACAAAAAAAACATTTACAGCTCTGTATTCATCTCTATCTTCAGGATCTGCTCCCTCATATTCACCCGTGCCTTTTCTGAGTAATTGATAATGCTCATCAAATGAGTCTGAGATATATTTAATGAAAATCAGGCCTAGTACAACGTGCTTATATTCAGCTGCATCGATATTTTTCCTCAGTTTATCTGCGGCTCTCCAGAGTTTTTTTTCGATTGGTTCAGCCAACTTTTTTGATTGTTTCATGCGGTCTCTCATACTTAATAGTTAAAATAACTGATCCTTTTACCTTTCCTCCAAGTGATATCAAGTTAACTTAATAACACCACAGGCAATACGACCCCCACCGCCACCGAGTTTTTCTGGGTAATCTGAATAGTTATCTCCCATTGCGTGGATAACGAGACTGTGACCCTTGATTTCGCGCAATGTGACTCGTGGTGCTAAATTGGGTGTTATTGCCATACCTTGCTGATTAACAAACAAAACCGGAAGATCGCCTAAGTGTCCTTGTCGATAAGGCCCTGCGTGTTTACCTGTGTGGGTTGGATCAAAGTGACCACCTGCGTCAAACCCATTGTTTCCGCA
>CBDALO010000219.1:0-4525 GCA_965196985.1 Gammaproteobacteria bacterium
TAACCACGGCCTTCTTTTTGTATCGCAGCAATCACTTTGCGCTGCCCAGTGAGCGTTATTAGGAGATTTTATGGGATTGTTTAAGAAAAAAGCCGAACCCATTGCCCAAGCCACCATCAAGCAACAGTACGCGAGGGTGCCATCTTTTGCGGATTTATTGCCGTGGGTGGAATGGTCGGACGAGGAGGAGATGGTGTTACTGGAAGACGGGGTGTCAGTGGGCGCGGTGTTTGAGCTTAAGGCCATACCCACCGAAGCCAGACCCGAAGCGTTTTTACAGGCACTGCATCAAAAGCTGATGAAGTTGCTCTCACGCTTGTTACCTTTAGAAGCTGAAAACCCCTGGGTAATGCAGCTTTATGTGCAAGACGATCTCACCTTACAACCGTTGTTTGAATTACTCCAACGCAGCATTGCCTTGCATCATTCACTCACCGACCCGCTAGCACGGAAATACCTGGACGTCATGCAAGGGCACTTTAAAGCCATGTGTGAAGACGAGGGGATTTTAAAAGACCCGATGTCAGGCTTGCCCTTTCGCGGTAAATTACGCCGGATTCGCTTAACGGTGTATCGTCGTTATGACAATCCCAAAGGGCTTGATCGTCAGGCACTCGTTGATGAGCTTAAAACGGTTTGCCAGCGAGTCGAATCACAAGTGCGACAAGTCGGCATTAAAATTCAGCGCGTGAACGGAGCGCAGTTTTATGAATGGCTGCTTCGTTGGTTTAATCCTTCCCCTAAAAAAACCCAAGGCGATGTGGACGCCTTAGTCAAGCGCACCCCGTATCCCACCCGCAAACCGTTTGGCTGGTCACCCACGCAACATTGCTTGCAAGGGTCGATCGAATCCACCGAAGACGGTTGGTTATTTGATGGCGTGAAACACAAAGTGGTGACGTTTAAAGATTTAGCGTCTAGCTTGGACGACTACGGGGTCTTATCCCGTGAACTCGCGCAAGGTGGGGAAGAAAAATACGCCTTACTGGATGCCTTTCCACCCGGATCGATCTATACCTTACAACTCACCTTTGAATCAAAAGACGCGGTCAATGAACACCTCAATGGCATTGAAGGAGCAGCCATTGGTAAAAGCCCTGCCATTAAAGATATTCATCGCAATGTCGAGCAAGCCCGTGCTGAAATGGATAACCGCCATTTGTTATTTCGTTGTGTGGAGGCGATTTATTTTAAAGCTGATACGGAGGAGAGTCTTAAAACGTTTGAAACCGATCTGGAGTCGTTGGTGGAGAGTGTGAATTTAGAGCTCACGCCCACCCGTGAGGAAGCGTTTGGTGCTGATTTGTACTTGCGTTTCTTGCCGTTTAATTTCAATCACCAGTTTGACAAAAAAGAGCTGTTTCGCTCCACCTACAAATACGCGGATGACATTGCAAGATTGTTACCGGTTTACGGGCGTTCGCTAGGAGATGGGTTAAACCCATTATGGATTTATTGGAACCGAGGTGGCGAGCCGTTTATTTTTGATCACTCCAGCCGTGATTTTAAAATGGCAAACAATCACATGGCGATTTTAGGAACAACGGGTTCGGGCAAATCCGTCACTCTAAATAATTTAGTGCTGACACTTTCAGCGGTGCGCAATCCACGCATTGTGGCGATGGAAGTGGGTGGCTCGTTTTCATTATCGGCTAAATTCTTAGCGCAATACGGGCGCAAGGTAACAGTGATGCGCTTTGATCGCACCCGCCCCATTGCGATTAACCCTTATGCCGAAGCTTATAACGCCTTAGCCTTAATTGAAGCCGAAGAAGCGGCGGTGGCCAAGCGTGAAGCTTTGCAAGCCTATCAAGGCGGTGTTGAAGAGGAAGTGCTTGAGCAACACACCACTAAATTAGCGCAAGAACTCGCAGGCAGTAAAGACCTGGCCAGTGATGAAGAGCTGGCCTCGAATGAAGATCGGGATTTACTCAATGAAATGGTGCTCGCCACGCGGGTGATGATTACGCAAGGCAATGCCAACGAAGAAGCCAAACTCGATCCCACGGATTTGTCGTTAATCACTCGCGCCTTAGTCCATGCCATGAAAGCCTGTAAACACGCCGGTGAACCTCAAATGCTCTTGAGCCATGTGATTGAGAGCATGACCTGTTTGGCTAATGAAGAAACCAACGTGGACTTGCAGGGTCGACTCAAGCAATACGCGCTACGTCTTGAGTATTACACCACCGGCATTCGCGGGCAGTTTATCAATCAACCCTCTGAGCCCTTAAACGACTTTGATTTTCTGCACGTGGATTTTGGGTTTATGCAAAGTGCGACGTATAAAGACTTAATGAACATTGTCTCCATCAGTTTATTAGCGAAAGTCTTAGCGCTCGCCGAAGGCAGTAAAGCCACCGGACGCCCCACCGAGCTCATCATTGATGAGGCGCATGTCTTTTTTAAATCCGACATGGTGGCGGCTTTTATTATTTTAATGGCGAAAGTCGCCCGTAAGATTGGTCTGTCATTAAAGCCAGCCTCACAAAATCTGGAAGACTTTAGTGGCATTGAATCCAAGAAAGTCCTGTCCATGATGGAGACTTGGTTGTGTTTGTCGTTACAAGCCGATGAAGTGTCATTGATTGAGCAATTTAAACCGCTCACCGATGAACAGCGGGCGATGATCTTAGACGTGCGTAAATACCAGGGGATTTATTCCGAAGGGGTGTTGTTAGGGAAACGTCATGCAGGCTTGTTTCGTAATGTCCCGCCCAGGTTGATGCTATCGCTCGCAATGACCGAACAAGACGAACGTACCGAGCGAGAACAATTACGCCAAAAACATAACTTAACCGAACTTGAAGCCGTTGAACGCATGGCAAAAGACTTAGGTAAAAAACAACACGAGGTTTCTGATGCACGATTATTTTGGTATTAAACGCGGCGGGCTGTTATTACTTGGCTGTGGGTTTGCAGGGCTTGCGCTTGCCGTCAAGATACAATTGTTTAGCGTGAGTAGCTTAGCGTTTTATCATGTACCCGACTCACTCACCCCGTGTTACTTAGATCAAGCAACACAAGTCAAGCAGCAGCTCATTGAGCAGGTGCAACAAACACCCGCACTGCTTAATCAAGCCCCGCCTTTAGCCGTTAAAAAACTCTTAACTCGTTTATCTCACGGGACGTTATGCCAAGTGCAAGCCAATCAATTGGGGATTACGCAAGTGCCCGCTGTGGTCTTTGATCAGCGCTTTGTGGTGCTAGGTGTGCAAGACGTGAATCATGCCAAGCAACTGTGGCAACAGTGGCAGGAGCGATCGCATGATTAAGCGTTGGTGTTGTTACTGGTTGGTGAGTGTGTTGGTCTTGGGTTCGGGCCAAGCCTTAGCGAATGATGCGCCACCGGGCACAATCAATAGTGTGTCACTGTCGTTGACCGTGGGTAAACACGTCATGGATTATTTGCACTGGCGACCCATTGGTATTTGTGTGTGGACGCACCATTCGATTTATCGACCGATCACCATCACCACCGAGCTTGACGAATACTTGCCCGATCTTGTGGTCACGGTCTTTAATGAATCAGGTGATGACCCGTGGACAGTCGCTCGACTGACTTTGGATCCTGTCGCGCAAACCACGGGGAGCGCAGCCGTGCAACACGCCACAGGAGATAATTTGACAGACGGGCGACAAAGCACGACACCGAGCGAACAAAGTAACGACAGCCTGGTGACTAAAAGCGTGGATGTCGTGGGCAGTCCGTTAAGTCTCTTGCAGTTACCGTTTCTTAATTTGCGCCCCGATACTGTGCCTTTCTCTCCTTATTACCAATCGGCCTTAGATGCCTTGCCTTCACGCTCAGGGTTAGCCGAGGCTATTCGTTTACCCGAGACGTTGAATTTAACGCACTATTTTATTGGCGCTGATTATTGGCATCACTGGGCCTATGAGTTTCCGCGCAGTATGAGCGTGGATAACAACAACGATTTTATTGCCTCAATGGTGATGGCCTTACGCGCAGCAGATATCGTGACCAATAAAAATACCCTGCACATCGTCCACAGTGCGAACGATTCGTGCGGTAAAAATTGCGCGGTGGCCAATGTCATTGAAGAAACCCAAGACGATCACGAAATTTGGCAAGAGGTTTACCCGCATGATCGCCACGTGCATCTCGGTGCAACGGATTCAGCAACGGGGTCACCCCTCGGTCAAGCGGATGAGCAAGCAGGGCACGGTAATTACGTGTTTGTGATTTGGCGACACTATCGAGGGTGTGTGCAAAGTGACGGACATTTTTGGTGGGCAACCCAAACAGTCAACCCCACGGTTAAACGATAAGGAGCAAAGTACCATGAAATACCGAAATCAATTCATCAGTACGGTGTTACTCGCCTTTGTGCTGCAGCAAGCGAGCGCGATGGAGTTTATCCCTTCAAACTCCACCTACTACTATCAAATGGGTGGCGGCTCTGATCTCAGTATGCCACCGGTCAGTGGTCAACAAGACATTACCTTAGGCGGTGATGTGCATTCTAATCTCGGCTTTACCTGCGGGTTTAATCCCTCCGTCTCA
>CBDALO010000220.1:0-49627 GCA_965196985.1 Gammaproteobacteria bacterium
CGTGACAAACGAATCAACATTGAACACCTTCAAGTTATTGAGGCTCCAAGGGTGCTGCCTCTATATAATGTAGGCTATATTACTGCTGGCACGCCAAAATCATTAACCTTCTCCCAAAACTGATCCCATCTTCCTTTAGTCTTTACTAGTGTTCTCAAGCATAAAACAATTTTCATTCCCTTGTCTTTCCAGCGCATTCCTGATCCGCCTAATCTTTGTTTAACAATTGTTTTACATGCTGCTTCAGTGACGCCAGAGCCAATTGGTGCATTCTGCTTAATCAAATTATGATACGACATTCGCTTTTCTTTAATATTATTTTCAAAATACGTAATTGTTCCTTCTAGCTTTTCTCTAAGCGATTTATTCAGTTTTTTATTTACATGCTCTTTAAGCTCAGCAAGTATTCTACCTGCCGCACCTTTCTTGTGCTTTAAGTCATGACATCTCTCTTCGAGCCAAACATCACGCTCATCTCTTTCAGATTTTTTGGTAAATACTGCCTTTGATGCTTCGCCGAGATATTCAGTTGCATGCCAAAAATCTAAAATTTGCGTATCAGTATGTTTTTTTAGAAATGGCCAATTATTTTTTGCTCCATCAGCAACGCCAATTGTTTTAGCATCAGGGTAATATTTCTTTTTCAGCTTTATTTCCTTTTCAAGCCTATTAAAGAATTCATCTTTTCCATATTCTGGTGATGCTGCAACGTAGGTTGTGTGCAGGCGTGCACCATGCTTATCATACATGGAAATAGTTCCAACCATGCTCTCTCTATAACCATCATCAACGGTGAGAACATATGCACCATCTAAGCTAATGCTTAGCATCTCAACGCCTGCATCAAGCTTTGGCTCTTCATATTCCCACTCAGCCTCTTTGGCTTGTGCAATACCGCCAACAAAATCAGTTGCCCGTTGCAAGTATGAATGTGAGATTTTACGGTTATGATTGACCTTGAGATCATCAATAACACTAGGAGCAGGTAAGTTTGAGTATTTATGTGAGATTATTTTTGCAAATCGCGGTGTTGATCCTTGGATAATTCTAGCCTTATCTTCTAAAGGACAAAAGATCTTACCGCCTTTAGAGGTTTGATAAACATAACGCTTAACTCGAGCAACTCCATAAGGCGTTTGGTAATTTGCTTCATCTCTACTTCGTGCTGTTAGCTTTATTTTTCCAACATGGATAGGAGAGCCATCTGCATCAAACTTACTTAAAGCTTTTTCAGTGGCTAATGTTCCAACCTCATTAAGCCCATCAAGAATTGCGTCCTCACATTCAAGCATAGATCCTTTTAGTGGAAGCTTGAGTTCAATAGTTAATTCATTATTTTCATCAGAGATAATTCTAGCTGACATCCAAACACCATCCTTCATCATGTTAAAGTGTATATTATGCTATATATTCTACATTATATAAAGGCAGCACCCGGCTCCAACTAGTTATAGCGATGTAATGACGGTTACTAATACTGGCATTAGAACAATCTTTCATTATCACGGCGCTAATAAAATCTTCTCACCTGAACACGTCCCTTTAGACACACTAAAAGAAAAAAACATTAAG
Organism: Gammaproteobacteria bacterium; assembly: GCA_965196985.1. Lineage (GTDB taxonomy): Bacteria > Pseudomonadota > Gammaproteobacteria > UBA12402 > UBA12402 > 2-12-FULL-35-23. The sequence goes on from CBDALO010000220.1 coordinate 1,573, forward strand.
CTTTTCTACCTCGGCCATTTATTACTCATGGATGCCATGGAAAAGCAAGACCCTGAGTATGGCAACGTTTGCGCACGACTTCTGCACGATGTCCAGCAACTAGGTATAGAAACAGCTGTTGATATTGCAACTGAAAGCTCTAACCGTTATCAACAGGTAGTCATTCCAACCCTGCCCTATATTGACCACTTCATTATCAATGAACTTGAAGCTGAAAAAACTTCCGGCTGCACCATACGAGGACATCAAGGCCGCCTTATTCTTGATGGTGTAAAAAAAGCCGCTCACTTTTTAATTGAACAAGGCGTGAAAAAAAATGTCATTATTCATATGCCTGAAGGCGCCTTTTGGTTAACTGCTACCGGTGAAGAGCACTTTCACCCCTCACTTGATATTCCTAAAGAACAGTTCAAAGCAACTTGTGGTGCTGGCGATGCTTTTTGTAGCGGCATACTTGTTGGTTTACACGAAAACTGGGATCAACAAAAGACATTAAACCTAGCCACCGCAACTGCTGCGAGCTCTATTACTTCGTCGCATAACTCTAATGGCATTCAACCTATAACAGAGACACTAAAGCTTGCTGAACTATGGTCAACTCAAGTGACTAGTGCTTAAAGCTTTTACGCACGATAAAGCTCACTAAGAGGCAATGACAAGCGATCATCAACCGCTTGTTGTGATTGCGCAATCAAAGTGCCCAGCTGCCCACCAGCCTTCTTTGCCTGCTCAACGTCTGGTAATGCCCAAGGCAAAAGACGGTATAACTCAGCCAAGGTAATTGAACTTAAGTCACGCAGCAAAACGTAATGCCCTGACTGAGTGGTACCAACTAACTTAGCTTTACGCAATACCGCTAACTGCTTACCCGCATGAACTGTGTAATGACCTGGATTGCTTTGGAACAATTGCGCAAGCGATAACGCGCAACCTTCTTGCTGAGCCTGCCACAAGCTTCGCAACCATAAAAAAGCATGCATAAAACCATCAATACGGCCACCACAGCGAGTAAAATACTGTGTCGCTAATACATTAGAAACCAAGGCACCAAATAACACAATTACCCAAGCTAAATAAATCCATAGCAGCAAAATTGGTACCGTTGCTAGCGCACCATAAAGTAACTCATAGGTGTTAAAACCCGTCACATAGAAAATAAAAACACGCTTAGCAATTTCAAATAATATTGAAGCAAGCAACCCACCAATAAAACCATAGCGCCAAGGAACCCGACAGTTTGGCACCACTGTATACAACAGAGTTAGCCCAACCACACTTAAAGCAAACGGCAAACCTGCTGCCAACAGACCTCCTGCACCAATGCTTTCTGCTGCTCCTTTGATAAAAGGCATAGAAACCACATAAGTAGTTGCTGCTAAGCTCAAACCAGCAAAAAGTGGCCCCAAACTCAAAATAGCCCAATAACGTAGCCATGCTGATACACCACGACGCCTTTCTTGTACACGCCAAATATCATTCAGCGCACGTTCAATAGTTAACATTGTTAAAACAGCAGTAACCACCAAGAAGATTGTCCCCACCACAGATAACTTAGAAGCTTGGCCTGCAAATGTTGATAGGTATTGTTGTACCACCTCACCTTTAGCCGGCACAAAATTAGAAAAAATAAAAGACTGCATTTGTCCTTTAATATCACCAAAGACAGGAAAAGCCGATAAAATACTCAAACCAACCGCCATCAATGGCACAATAGCTAACAAAGTTGTATAAGTGAGCGCCGCTGCAGAGTAAGTAAAACGATCTTTAACAAAGCGTTTACCTATCGTCTTGAAAGAGTTCAGAAAATAAACCAACCTTCCTTGCCACATGTTAAATTCCTTATTCTCAAGTAAATGAGGTTGCCTCCAGTATAAGTTGATTTTAGAATCGAATACAAGTCAGCTAAACCAAGGATAAAGCTTATGACGGGCATTACACTGTATCATAACCCGCGCTGCTCAAAGTCACGCGAAGCACTAAAGCTCCTACAAGAGCGAAAAGCCAGTATTACTATTGTTGAGTACTTAAAAAAACCTCTAAGCAAGCATCAGCTTCAAGAGTTAATTACCTTACTAGATATTTCTCCAAGTGAGCTCGTTCGCAAAAAAGAAGCGCTCTTCAAGGAGCTTAATCTAGCCAAGGCTACCGGCTCACAATTGATTGAAGCAATGGCTAAACACCCCATTTTAATGGAGCGCCCAATAGTAATAACTAAAGGCAAAGCTATCATTGGTCGACCACCAGAGAATGTTCTACGTTTACTTTAATAACAAATGAGTACTAATTTATGTCTAAAGAAATCCTAGTTCTCTATTACAGCCGCTTTGGCGCCACTGAAACAATGGCTCAACATATCGCCAGAGGAGTAGAGTCAATCAACGGGGCCAGTGCTAGGTTACGCACTGTCCCTACAGTTTCAACCACCTGTGAAGCTATCGAAGCAGACATTCCAGATAGAGGTGCACCCTATGCTACGTTAGATGACCTAACTGAATGTGAAGGCCTTGCAGTTGGTAGCCCAACTCGGTTTGGCAATATGGCAGCAGCTATGAAGTATTTTTGGGACGGCACCAGTACGCTTTGGGCAACAGGGCAATTAATTAATAAACCCGCAGCTGTTTTTAGTTCAACAGCTAGCTTACATGGCGGGCAAGAAAGCACTCTTATCAGCATGATGTTACCTCTACTACACCATGGTTGCCTAATCGTTGGACTTCCTTATAGTGAACCTGAGTTAAACCACACCCAATCAGGGGGCACGCCCTATGGTCCAACTCACGTTGCGGGCAGCAATAATAACAATCCACTCACTGAAGAAGAAATAGTACTTTGCCAAGCACTAGGGAAACGATTAGCTAGACTTGCTTGCAAACTTTAATGATCAACTTCCTTGGGCGGATCAACTTCAACAATCTTCACCACAAAGCTTACCTTGTGGCCAGCAAGAGGATGGTTAAAATCAACAATAATTAAACCTTCAGTAATACTTCGAATAATACCAGGAATTTCCTCACCATCTTTTTGCTCAAAAGCAACTATTGATCCTACTTCAAGCTTATCAAGGTTTTCAAATCGACTAGCCGGCACGGTGTAAATGTTTTCCTCCATAGGAACACCAAACGCATGCTCTGGCGTTAGGTCTACGCGAGTTTCATCACCTGCCTGCAGACCTAATAACTGCTCTTCAAAAGCCTCACTAATATGCCCAACGCCCATTTTAAAAATCGCTGGCTTACCCTCATCGATAGTACTATCAGCGATAGAGCCATCTTCCAAATACATAGTGTAATCAATTAACACCGTACTATCTTTTTTAATTACCTTAACCAAACTCAAATTCCTCGTTCCTTATTCCTATCTGCAAAAAAAGTAATAACCAGCAACAATATCACACCGATAACAATTGCTGAATCAGCTATATTAAAAACTGGCCAGTGCCAATTACCCACATGAAAATCAATAAAGTCAATTACAAAACCATAAGCGATACGGTCATACAAGTTGCCGATTGCGCCAGCAAAAATTAACGCCAAAGCAACACCTGTCACAGGCTTATTACGCAACCTCGCTAACCAAATAAAAATAAAAATACAAATTACCACAGCAATTGCGCCAAACAACCACTGTTGCCAACCACCTTGATTAGTTAAAAAACTAAAAGCAGCACCTTGGTTAAAAGCCAAAGTAAAATTAACAAAAGGGAGCACCGGCTTACTTTGTCCAAGCAGCATAGTATTCACAAAGTAATGTTTAGTTGCCCAGTCCAGCAAGAACACCACCAGCGATAGCCACAACCAGTGCAAACCGCTTCGTTGTTTTTTCATACTCATTACTCCTTAAATCCCTCGCATCCGCTCAACCGCCCCCTTTGAACCAAAGAGGGCTATTTTTCTAATTAGCTTAGTAAGGTAAGTCGACCTAAACGCAGTGCAGGCCGACACTGAGTCACACTCATACTTCGCTATGTCAGTCTTCGGTAGCGTAATATTCAGCGCCTCATTAGGTTAACACCAATACTACCTCAGGACCGACCTACATTTTTATAAAAACCTGCTCCCTGCACACTACCACCTGATCAAGCGTATAATCTAACTTCACCATCACCAAATACATTGCTGACACAACGAGAACACAATTCAGGCTGATCTAACTGCCCCACCTCCTCACGTCGATGCCAACAACGCTCACACTTTTCATAACTCGAAGCAGTGACTTTCAACGCTAAACCAGGCAAGGCTACAGGTAAACCACCTTCTAAGCTCTCAAAATATTTCACTTCGGCAGACGAAGTAATCAATACAAAGCGCAGTTCATCACCTAAGTGAAGCAAATCACGATACCATTCATCACTAGCATAAATTGTCACTTCAGCTTCAAGGCTAGAACCAAGCTCGCCTGCTGCACGCAAAGCTTCCACCGCCTTATTGACCTCATTACGCACTTCAATTAAGCGTGGCCAATAGTCAACACTAAAATCATCCTCAGGCACTACGGGGAACTGCTCATACCACTCCGTTAATAAAACTGAAGCTGAACGATGGCCTGGCAAATACCCCCACAGCTCATCAGCAGTAAAACTTAAAATAGGCGCAAGCCAACATACCATGGCTTCAATAACATGATATAAAGCCGTCTGTGCAGAGCGCCTTGCTAAACTTTCTGTTGGACAGGTATATTGACGATCTTTAATTATATCTAAATAAAAACTACCCAACTCAACTGAGCAAAAGTGATGAACTTTTTGACACACCACATGAAATTCATAACGATTATAAGCATCAATTACTTCCGCTTGCAGCTGCATTGCACGACGCACCAACCATTTATCTAAAGCTAATAATTTATCACCAACCACACAGTGCTTAGCTGGATCAAAGTCATGCAAATTAGCCAACAAAAAACGAGAAGTATTACGCAAACGTCGATACTGATCAGTCACTCGCTTTAAAATTTCATCGGACAAAGCCATATCAGAGCGATAATCAGCTGTAGCTATCCACAATCGCAAAATATCTGCGCCCAATGTTTTCATTACCTTTTCAGGCTCAATGGTATTACCAATCGACTTCGACATTTTTTTACCGTTAGCATCAACGGTAAAGCCATGCGTTAACACTTGCTTAAACGGTGCTCTATTATTAATTGCACAGCATGTTAATAGTGAGGTTTGGAACCATCCACGATGTTGATCCGAGCCCTCTAAATACAAGTCAGCAGGACTACGCAAATAATCTCGCTGCTCAAGAACCGTATAATGCGTTACTCCAGAGTCAAACCAAACGTCTAACACGTCATTGGATTTCTCATACAAGTCTGCATCACTACCAAGCAACTCTTCTTTGCTTAATTGGTACCATGCCTCAATTCCTTGTTCTTCAACAGCCTTAGCAACTTGCTCCATTAACGCAACTGTTTTTGGGTGTGGCTCACCAGTTTCACTGTGAACAAAAACAGGAATTGGCACCCCCCAAGCACGCTGCCTGGAAATACACCAACCTGGATGATTTTCTAACATAGCTCGAATCCGAGTTTCACCCCAACCAGGGATCCACTCTGTCTTTGTCACTTCATCCAATGCCAAACGACGCAACCCTTTCTTTTCCATACTAATAAACCATTGTGGCGTTGCACGGAATAACAAAGGAATCTTATGACGCCAACAGTGCGGGTAACTATGAGTCAGCTTTTCTTCATGTAACAAAGTACCAAGCTCTTTTAATTTAGCAACAACTTGTGGATTAGCTTTACTAATGTGCTCACCCGCAAAAAAAGCAACGTCACTATGAAAACAACCACGACCATCAACAGGGTTAGTAATCGGCAAGTCATTTTGCAAACCAACCAAGTAATCTTCTTGCCCGTGCCCTGGTGCCGTATGGACACAACCAGTACCAGTCTCTGTAGTAACATGATCACCTAACACAAGAGGCACTTGTTTTTCTGCTAGAAAAGGATGTTGCAATGTCAAACCAGCTAACTGCTCCCCAGAGCAAGTCGCCAATACCTCATAGTCCGTGCTCGCAAAACGCTGCATAACTGATTCAACCAACGCGCTTGCTAACACCACACAATCCTCTGCAACTGCTTCCTGTCGATACCGCACTAAGCTGTATTCCAGCTCAGGATGAACTGCAACTGCTTCATTTGCTGGCAATGTCCATGGCGTTGTTGTCCAAATTACTACTGCAGGGTGTGCGGATAGTACCTGCTGACAAGCAAAACGTTTAGCAAGCTCATTAGCATCAACGACATCAAAACGCACATCAATCGCTGGTGAAGTTTTGTCTTGATACTCCACTTCTGCCTCAGCTAAAGCTGAACCACAATCAGTACACCAATACACCGGCTTAAAACTACGCATTATATGGCCATTAGCATAGACTTTTGCTAACGCACGAATAACCCCTGCTTCAAAGTCATAGCTCATCGTTAAATAAGGATTATCCCACTCTCCCAATATACCAAGCCGTTTAAACTCATTACGTTGAGCATCAACTTGACCTTGCGCATACTTACGACAAGCTAACCGAAATTCCTCAGCAGTCACCTTGTGACCTGCTTTACCAATTTTCTTCTCAACGTTTAATTCAATAGGCAAACCATGACAATCCCAACCTGGCACATAAGGCACATCAAAACCATTCAAGCTCTGCGATTTGATTACGATATCCTTTAAAACCTTATTAACAGCATGGCCCAAGTGGATTTTACCATTCGCATAGGGAGGGCCATCATGCAAAATAAACTGATCATGGCCTTGGCGCTGAACGCGTAACTGATCATAAATATCTAGCTCAGCCCAATGCTTTAAGCGATCTGGTTCTCGGTTGGCCAAATTAGCCTTCATAGGGAAAGCCGTTTTAGGTAAATTTAAAGTATTTTTATAGTCTGTCATGTAAGTTGCTCTCAAAAGCTAATTAATTCTAAATAAGTGTTTCACATTTCATTGAATGCTTTTTAGTACAGTAGGTTAGCCTAAGCCCGCAGTCCGGCTTGAGCGATAGCGATAAGCCGGAGTCAAATTTAACATTAACCCCGGATTATCAAATTCTTCGCATTTTCAATCCGGGCTACAAGCTTTGTCGTGCTGATTTACGTGTTGCTTTTGCTCCATGGCTCGCTACACTGCGCTTTACTTACGCAAAAGCAACACACAAATCAGTTTAAATCGAGCTATCTATCCTGTTCTACTATTTAGTTAAACCTGAAAAACGCCATATTTGCCCGTTAGCGGTGTTTGTTGGGCCTGCGCTTCCGTTGCTCAAGTGACAACGAAGTTGTAATCCCCGCGAAGGCGGGGATCCACTCCTTGCCGCTACGGTTCTCGGCCCGCCTTGCTAACGGACAAATCTGACTTTTTTCAGATTCAACTCAACAAAAAATCCCAGATTGTTTGTTGTAGCTAGCCCTTTCCTGGGAAATTTTCTCCCGAAGAAACACTTGATTTATTTTATCTATCAACTACTTAAATAGTTTTTCACCGGGCTAACTATTTATGCAACAAAGTCCTTTAAAAAGGACAGCTTTGTTAAACTTAAACCCTCAATCAAAACGCGCTGATTTTATCCAATGCTTACCGAGTTTGCAAAAAAAGCTCGTGCTTGCTCAGCATCTAAATTAATTTGCTTAGTTAACGCTTCTAAGCTCGGATAATATTCTTCTTCACGCAGCTTATGCAGTAATTCCACCTCAACAAACTGGCCATAAATCTCTCGATTAAAATCAAACAAGAAGACTTCGAGCAACATCCGCTTACCACCAATCGTCGGCCGAGTTCCAATGCTAGCTACACCAGGCAGCGGCTTGTCAGCAACTCCATACATTTGCACCACATAAATACCCGATACTGGTGAGTTAATGCGGGGCATAAATAAATTCGTCGTTGGAAAACCAAGTTCTCGTCCACGTTTATCACCATGACAAACTCGACCGGCCAAGCAATATCGACGCCCTAGCAGCCTCTCAACTGAAGCAAAGTCATTATCAGCTAGAGCCTGTCGAACCCTCGAGCTACTAACTTTCTCACCATCTAACTCAACAGCTGCAAAACGTTCTAAAACAAAAGCGCTTGTAGTAGCCAAGGTTTCTAACAACTGCCAATCACCTTGACGTTGACGACCAAAACGAAAGTCTCCACCAACAATTAAATGATGTAAGTTAAGCTGCTCACCTAACAATTTAGTAACAAAGTCTTCTGCTGACAAAGCAGCAATTACCTCATCAAACTTGATAACAATCAAGTGATCTAACTCTGTTTTCTTAAGCCACTCAAATTTTTCCCTACCTCTCATGAGGCGAGCAGGGCTAGACTTACCACTAAAAAACTCTTTCGACAAAGGCTCAAAAGTAACTAAAACAGACTGCAAGCCTTTTTGCTTAGCAGTAGCAATAACACGCTTTAATAGCTTTTGATGACCCAAGTGAAAACCATCAAAATTACCCACTGTAATAACTGAACCCTGGTTAGTTAATTGTAAATTTTGCTGATAGCGATGTAGACGCATATTATTTTTAACCTCTTTAACCTTGCAACCTAAAATGCCGTAATCTCACCCCACAAAGTAACAACACCACAAAATAAAGAACCATGCCACCAAAAACCAACGCGAGCAAATGAACGCAACGCCATTGCCAACCATGCTGCAACCACGCAGCTAAATGTCCACTCATAAAAAACAAAAATAATACCAAAATTACATTTGCTGCTAATAACTGTAATCCATAGCGCCACCAACCTGGCTGAGCTTGATAAATCTTCTTGCGCTGTAATAAAAACAATAGCAAACCAGCATTTAAATAGCCTGACAATGAAGTAGCTAATGCTAAGCCAGCATGCTTCAACGGAAAAATAAGCGCAAAGTTTAACAACATATTTACCACCATTGCTAACGCAGCAACTTTAACTGGAGTTTTGATATTTTGATGCGCATAAAACCCCGACGCCAACACCTTAATTAACATAAAGCCTTGCACGCCAAAAGCAAAAGCCATTAGGCTCTCACGTGTCATTACCACATCAACATTATTAAAACTCCCATAGTGCAGCAAAGTTGCTAACAATGGACCAGCTAACAACAGCAAACCCAACGATGCAGGCAACCCAATTAACAGCAGCAAACGCAATGCCCAATCTAAAGTACGGGAATAGTTTTCTAAATTATTCTCACTACGGCTACGAGATAAATAAGGCAAGATCACTGTAGCAATTGCAACACCAAACACACCCAAAGGAAAGTTCATCAGCCGTTCAGAATAATACAGCCAAGAAACACTGCCAGTCTGCAAGAATGAAGCAAAGATAGTATCGACTAACAAACTGATTTGTGCCACACCCACACCAAACAATGCCGGCACCATCAACTTCATCACTCGCCTAACACCTGGATCATGAAATCCTAGCCTTGGCCTAGGGACCAACCCCTTACGCGCTAAAAAAGGCAACTGAAACACCAGCTGAATAATCCCAGCAGCAAAAATTCCCCATGCTAAGGCATAAATAGGCACTGCAAAGTAGTGTGAGAAACACAGCGCCGACACAATAATTGAAACGTTAAGCAACACAGGCGTAAATGCTGGAATACCATAACTACGATAAGTATTTAACACCGCACCACAAAAGGCTGTAAGCGAAATAAAAAATAGGTATGGAAAGGTAATTGGCAGCATATGGACCGCCATATTAAATCGAACATCACCATGCACAAAGCCAGGCGCAAACAACATTACAATAAAAGGCGCCAGCACCATTCCTAATAAGGTAAAGACAAATAAAATTGAACTTAAGGTTCCGGCAATACGATCAATAAAAAGCTTAGCTTCAGCCTGAGTACGTGACTGCTGATACTCTGATAGCACTGGCACAAAGGCTTGTGAAAAAGCCCCTTCAGCAAACAAACGCCGCATAAAATTCGGCAGCTTAAATGCTACCACATAGGCATCCACTCCCGCCGTCGCACCAAAGACTTGTGCCACTACCATATCACGCACAAAGCCTAATATTCTAGATAGTAAAGTATTGGTTGAAACCAACCCTGTGGTTCGCAATAAACTCTTTTTCACACCGTGACTCAATAAAGTTAGGATGCTGCCATTAAAAAACCGCTGAGTTTACCAAGAACTGCTCAGCACCACCAGCCAACTATGCCTAATCACCTGGAACAGCTCATTTAAAAGAGCCTTGCTACATAGTTAGCAAGGAACACCTGGACTAATAACCAACCAAACTTGCACTCAGCTCATAAAACCGATAAGGTGCACAAAAAATGAATAATAAGGTGAACGTATGCCAAAAATACTAGGAGAAACCACCCTTTGGCGTGAATTTAGACGATTTGATCTAATTTATGGCAGCAGTCCAATCCGAGGCCAACTTATTGCCAGAAAAAAACAAGTTGACGATTACTTCCCACCTACATCAATCGATGAAATCAATAATCATCTGCTCGACATTTTTAGCAACTTCCTTCGACTTCTACCAAGAGACATGGCCCACCCAGAACCAGACTCACCTGAGCGCTTATTCCGACGAGAACTCACTGCGTTTAAAGAAGCCTGCGCCACTTTTAAAAAGAAGGATCCTGGATACCATAAGCATCTAACCTTTTTACTAACGTTAGATAAACCGCGCCATAAAAAGCTTTGCTTTGATAGCAACCACTTCCTTAGCCGTGATAGCCATACCTTCCGCCCAGAAAATCGTCGCGTCCGCCGCCTCTGTAAAGCTGCCTTATTGCGCTCTGATATCACCACCCACTTTTGCCTTGATGACATTAATGCCCAATATGTTTTTTTAAAAGGGGCTAGTAGTGTCCCTCCAGCTAAAAGCAGCAGTGATACAACGGCTGTACCTATTCGCTTTAGACAACGAGTTAAAGCTAGCAGGCAACGTAGCTCTAAACCTAAACCCACACACACACTTTATGAGTCATTTACCTCAGCTGAACTACGCTTCATCATAAAAAACTGGCATGAAATAATTAGCTATACTCGCTTTTATCAAAACGGGGAGCCATTATGCTTTTTTCAATGGGTTCTCAACTGGAACGCTGAAAAAGCTTTTCTAGACTACCTAGCTAGCAAAGATATTGTTGAGGACTCACTAACTCTCACTTTCAATAGCACAGAACACACCTTTGAGAGCTGGAAAGTTTATACCACCACACAAGTTGAAATAATGCCAACAGAAGTTACCACAGTCACAACGATACCAAGCAGAGGCTTGCTTGAACGATTAAAAGCTTGTTTCTTTAAAGCACCAACTGAAACAAGCCCGTCACAACCCTCATTACCTAAAACTCTACACATTGGTAGTGCAGCAATCAGCTAACTATAATCTGTAACTAGTTGCACGAAAGTAGCCTAGCTCCTTCAGCCTCGACATCAAGCTCGCTCACCGCGCCCACATCTACTGGCTGAGGACTCCTATAGAAAAAATTCGCTGCTGACCTTAACGCACTACAACCTGACTGCGCAACAGAAACCACCTTAAGAGCACTTGCTATACCGTAACCAGCACACGTTGTCATGCTATGTGCAAAGGAGTTTCCTGTTGCACCTATCGCTGCAGAAGTCCACTCCGCAACTTGATAAAAACTATTTTGACTGAGGGGCGTAGCAGCATAAAACCTTCACCGTGTAATATTTTTACCACAGGATCAATCGCAGCAGCTAGCATGGCAAAAGCAAAAGAAAGATTTTGTAAAAAAGCTTTAAATTCATCCAATTTATCCAGTTGGCTAACAACTGTAGCCACTGCCATAAATAGACAAGCCGCGACCACCCCCACGTTTGTTGCAATAGCTTCAAATCGCCTTGGCGTATTAGGGTCTTTATAAGCGTTGATAATGTTATTTAGAGCCTCAACAATAGCGGTAAAATCAACTGCATTCCAAATAGGGCCCGTTAAATAATTTTCAAACTCAGAAGCCTGTTGAGTATAAATAGACTTCATTGTAAAAGCTGTTCCAATAGGAAAGAAGGAGCGCATTAACACATTAAACATGTCAACAAGCAAAGTTAGTGGTGAAAAACAGCCAACATTGCCGTTCGATATCGTAATTTGCTCACCATTCCCACTACTGTCAGTATATTCCAATCGTAAGATGAGCCTGAAGCAGCATCTGAACAGATGTCACCATGATGGTCCATCGGTTAGTCTTCAGTGCTGATAGTATCAGCTATTTGCTCTTTTGTTATTTTCTCAAATAACGTCTTCTTTGCTTCCTGCATCTTTTGTGCAGATTCATGATCAGTCAGAGAATACGCTAATTTATCTAGTCGTTCAAAGGTTTCATTTTCCTTTAAATACTGCTCAGCATTTTCAATTGATTTGAACTTTTCGTAAGGAGTCATAATGGCCTCGTAAGGGTAAAGTTTAGTTTGCTTACCCTTGCTATTAATGCTGGTTACAGGGAAGTAACAAGGTCTGTGAAAATTAATATAGTCGTTAAAATGCTGGTTATAGAATTCATTAATTTGCGGGGCAAAACGTTGTTGAATATGTATGTAGCCAAAATGCTTTCTAACAACCGAGCCATTTTTACTTTCCACCAAACCGTTGTCATTACTATGCCTTGGCCTCGATTTAGTGAGTTCAATAAATAACTTTTGCAATAGTTTAGCTACATGCTGATTAATGTACTCTGAGCCATTATCAGCATGTAGGCCTAACACTTTAAATGGAAAGGTATCGATTATTTGCTCTAAGACAGGGATTAAGTAAGCCTCACTAATTTTTTCAACAGCGCAGACTACTTCCATCTGTGTCACCTCGTCAACAGCATTAATATGATAAACACCCTTGATTTTATCCATATCTCCTTGGTGCACTGTATCAATACGTATAAAGCCAGGCCTACCCTCTGGAGTTGGTTTTCGCCTTTCACCAATAGAAACCTGCGTTGCTTTAGTTTTATTAAAGTGTCGCCGTTTGCGCTGGTAGGTTTCAGTTTGTCGAAGATTGTAAAGATGAGAGACTGAGATAAAAGCAAGACGCGCATAACGCTTATCTCCAAACAAATGAAAGGCTCTCTCGCAAAGTTTTTTTGTGGTAGGCCCGCTAAGCGTTTGATGAACCTGATCCGTTTCAGCTAACAACCAAGTATCCTCATGCGTATAGATTAGATAGAGCGTTATTTTGTCTGTAAAAACCAACTTCAGTACGGGTGCTGCCTCTATATAATGTAGGCTATATTGCTGCTGGCACGCCAAAATCATTGACCTTCTCCCAAAACTGATCCCATCTGCCTTTAGTCTTTACTAGTGTTCTCAAGCATAAAACGATTTTCATTCCCTTGTCTTTCCAGCGCATTCCTGATCCGCCTAATCTTTGTTTAACAATTGTTTTACATGCTGCTTCAGTGACGCCAGAGCCAATTGGTGCATTCTGCTTAATCAAATTATGATACGACATTCGCTTTTCTTTAATATTATTTTCAAAATACGTAATTGTTCCTTCTAGCTTTTCTCTAAGCGATTTATTCAGTTTTTTATTTAGATGCTCTTTAAGCTCAGCAAGTATTCTACCTGCCGCACCTTTCTTGTGCTTTAAGTCATGACATCTCTCTTCGAGCCAAACATCACGCTCATCTCTTTCAGATTTTTTGGTAAATACTGCCTTTGATGCTTCGCCGAGATATTCAGTTGCATGCCAAAAATCTAAAATTTGCGTATCAGTATGTTTTTTTAGAAATGGCCAATTATTTTTTGCTCCATCAGCAACGCCAATTGTTTTAGCATCAGGGTAATATTTCTTTTTCAGCTTTATTTCCTTTTCAAGCCTATTAAAGAATTCATCTTTTCCATATTCTGGTGATGCTGCAACGTAGGTTGTGTGCAGGCGTGCACCATGCTTATCATACATGGAAATAGTTCCAACCATGCTCTCTCTATAACCATCATCAACGGTGAGAACATATGCACCATCTAAGCTAATACTTAGCATCTCAATGCCTGCATCAAGCTTTGGCTCTTCATATTCCCACTCAGCCTCTTTGGCTTGTGCAATACCGCCAACAAAATCAGTTGCCCGTTGCAAGTATGAATGTGAGATTTTACGGTTATGATTGACCTTGAGATCATCAATAACACTAGGAGCAGGTAAGTTTGAGTATTTATGTGAGATTATTTTTGCAAATCGCGGTGTTGATCCTTGGATAATTCTAGCCTTATCTTCTAAAGGACAAAAGATCTTCCCGCCTTTAGAGGTTTGATAAACATAACGCTTAACTCGAGCAACTCCATAAGGCGTTTGGTAATTTGCTTCATCTCTACTTCGTGCTGTTAGCTTTATTTTTCCAACATGGATAGGAGAGCCATCTGCATCAAACTTACTTAAAGCTTTTTCAGTGGCTAATGTTTCAACCTCATTAAGGCCGTCAAGAATTGCATCCTCACATTCAAGCATGGATCCTTTTAGTGGAAGCTTGAGCTCAATAGTTAATTCATTATTTTCATCAGAGAGAATTCTAGCTAACATCCAAACACCATCCGTAATCAAGTTAAAGTGTATATTATGCTATATTTTCTACATTATATAAAGGCAGCACCCCTTCAGTACTTAGAAAAACCTTTAAAATTCTAAATGGCACTCTATTGTACCTGTCTCATCGCATAATATCTTAAATTAATTATGCTAATCAATCTAAAAAATTATTTATACCTCAAATTTTTCTCCTCTCAAAATAAATTATTAACTTTTAAGTAATAGCAATTATATCTCGTTAATAAGAACAAGAATGATCTATCCTAAAACCCTATGAAGCCTTATTATTCACTTCAACTTAAGTATCTAGGTGATCCGCTCCACTGGTCATCAATTTCCACTAAAACAGCTGATACGAGCCTTAGGCACGATTCAGTATTAGGGAAAATTCCAACTGTATGCGTCCTTCTTTTTACCTCTCTGTTTACGCGCTCAGCTATGTTACTGGTTCTTAATCTTTTTTGATGCGGCCTGTCAAAGTTCATCACTACTAAGCCCTCCGGTATATTCACTTCCAACCAAGAAGAAAGCTCTGGTGCTGTTTGCTGATATTTATCTACCGCCATAGCCAATAGTCTTTCCGACTCATGAATGTTTGAGGCATTAAATATAGCTGTAATCTCCTCAGCTACTGGTTCCTTCATTGAGCGCTTTGGTATGTGAGCCTGAGCATTTTGCTGCAAATGAAATTGGCAGCGTTGCCAAGGAACACTGGGGAACACAGCTCTTCTAGCGGCTTTTAGGCCAGTATGAGCGTCGCTAGTAATCAACTCAATACCATGTATACCTCGCTCAACCAACTGCTGAAGAAAATCACGCCAATGTACCTCAGCCTCTGATAACGCAACAGAAACACCTAGCACTGTTCTCTTGCCGGTTGATTCATCAAAGCCATAGGCTATCAATACCGCACAGTCTTGTACTGTGCCGCTAGTGCGCACCTTCTCATAACGTGCATCTAGCCAAAGATATTTTATCTTTCCTAACGGCTTATTTCGCCATTTCTTTAAATCTTCATCCAACAATTTAGCGCAACGGCTTACCTCTGTGCTTGAAATATCTGTTCCACAGAGTTGCTTTAGCACCTTTTCAACTTTGCGCGTGGAAACCCCATGCACATACATTTCAGCGACAGCCAGCTTAAGTGCTCTATCAGAGCGTACACCTCGCTCTAAGACTGATGGATAGAAGGCTTCATTGGAGTCTCTAACCTGCGGTATCTGTAGCTCAAGCTGACCTTGACCTGTGTTGATTAACCTTGGTTTAAAGCCGTTCGCATATCCGTTTCTATCGCCAGTTCGCTCATAAGGACTGGCATTTAAATGGCGCTCCCTTTCTATTAACATAGCCTCATTCATCAACCTGGAGACAAGCTTAGGTAAAGCTTCAAACCCCTCCATCGCTAAAACATGTATGGCTTCTTCGATTAAGTTCTCATTTTTATAGCAGCTCATTGTCATTCCTCTTTTTTGGTTAAGTTTACCTTAAAAGGAATTTCTAATCTGACTGAGTCGCCTGCTTATTTTCAGCAAGTCAATGGAATTTACAGAAAGGATGGCGCACTAGCATAGATTAAGCTAAACTTATTTCTAGGTGATCGTTGCTTAACAACAACTTTTCCTGACTTTTGATACTGAGCAATTAGCCTAGTAATTTGTGAACGTGAGTAACCAGTCATTCGTTGCAGGTAATCACGAATCAATCCTTTGTCCTTTTTGCACATACCGCAATAAGCAAATTTTTTTAATGTGTTCGTAACCCATAGGTAAGATTCTGCTCGTGATGTAGCTTCAAAGGTAAGCTGGGTTGATGAGGATAGAAATTGCTCAATCTGGGCAAGTGTGTTTAATTCTATGTCGTTCATATTGATATTCATCCATATAGGATGAACGATCACGCAACAACTTCAGGCCCACTTTGCATTGGAAAGTGGGGGCTATTTCAGGCTCATCTTGCATTGGAAGAGACTCTGTCTACCACCAAATCAAGCGATCTGTTATAATTGCCATCCAGGGCTAACAAAGGCCTTTCCTCGCCATTTAGCTTTATATGCGCAGGCAAACTCGAAAAAGCCCTGCTACTGTCTCCTTCAGGCCTTTGAGCTTCTCCTATACCACGAATGGAATTATAGTTTCGTTGTAAATTAGCAGTATTAGTGCCTCCTAGCCCTCTTTCTCCTGTACGATCAGGCATATCACCCCCCCTAAAAGGTTATTAAAACTCAGGGAAATTAATAGAGTAGGATTAAATAAAAGTTAACTTAGCAAAACATCTAGCGTGGTTTATACATTATGAATTATAGTTTTCAAGACACTTTTACAAAAAAAGTCTAACTAGCTCACCGCGCTCAAAATCGCTTGGCGTACTGCCTCTGCAGCCATACTGCCCACCACACATTCATCAGCAGTTAACTCATCCGTGGATACTGCAAAAACAATATCACCATCGAGTAAGGTAAAAGCAGGGGCAATCGCACGCGCAAAGCCACCACTCGCCATTTTGGCGATTCTAACCAAAGCTTCTTTTTTAAAACTTGCATTAGTCACAACAGCAACCAAAGTCGTATTCATAATATCCGTTTGAAAACCAAAGACCTCGCTTCGCCCGTTAATCACACTTGTTAAGCTGTTAACAAATTGCTGCTGATCGTCACGCGCACCGGCAACAACATTACCCTGCTCGTCAATGACATCACCTGCTGCATTAACCACAACAAAAGCTTGCACCACTACCCCAGCACTATTTTGCAGTTGCGCAGCACCAAAACCACCTGGCATCGATTCTGCAGTATCGATCAACTTGCCCACAGTAGCTCCGGTACCACCACCAACCCTACCCAGCTCAACTGGTTCGGCACTAGCCTGCTGACAAGCTTGGTATGCCTGATCAGCAGTGGGCCAAGCAACCTCACCGTAGGCCAAATCAAAAATACAAACCGTTGGAATAATTGGGATTACTGTCACACCAACATTTAGCCCCAAACCATGCTCAGCTTGCCAACGCATTACCCCTTGCGCTGCCGACAGACCATAGGCACTTCCACCCGTTAACAGCAATCCATGCACTAACGACACCGAATAACCACTATCAACAAAAGGAAGCACACTTTTCGAGCCCGGCGCAGAACCACATATCCAACCACCACAATGCAAGCCCTTATCAAATAGCAGTACTGTCAAACCAGTTTTTGCTTGATAATCGCTGTAATGACCAACTTTTACATGAGCTAAAGGTTTAACTGACATGGCATCTCTCAAATTAGCGCTAAGAAATTGCGAGTGTACAAGGACAAATACCTGCAATCAAACTCAACTAACTTGCATTTTCAGTAAAACTAGAACAGAATGCGCGCAAACAATGGACTTCTTTCAGAGCGTATGGGTAATGTGAGCTTTGTATTTCCCGGAATCTTTACGACTAACGGGGCCCATCACGAATCGTTTCCCAGCGTGCTCGCGGGCAGCATTGAGTAATAGAAATACAAGCCCACATTAAAGAGCTGCTCCTCACACACTCTAAAATTAGTCACAAATAATAATGATATTTAACTATGCCATTTTTTTTCCGCTCTTCTAAAAGAAAGAAAGACATTACCGAAACCACGCTGTATCAAAGCTTCGAGTCGGAAGACTTACTCTACGGCTTAGGTAGTGTGCGCGATCAAGTCATAACTGATCTTCAAAAAAAAACACCCTGATGCGCCACTCTTAGTTGACTCGCTAAACAACACCATTTTCTTGTTATTTTGCGACCTTGAAACTGATAAAGTGAAGTACGATGCCTCTCTTCTTAGAAGTGATGAGTCAAGCTGCGAAGATAGTTTTTTTAGTGACAAGCCAAATATCGCTAAACAAAGGCATATTGAGTTTTTAAGAGGCCTTAAATACATACCAGAGTTTGCGAAATTAGCTCTAGAAAATAACAGCTTTTCCTCTAAAGCAGCCCACTCAATTCCAACTGAAATGCGCCGCCTACGTCGGCTCTGCAAAGCTGGCTTACTCCGCTTAGACCTTACCATTCACTTTTGCCTTGACAAAATAGATGCAAAGCATGTCTTTTCAAAAGGTCATAGTGCGTTGCTTCATGCACGAGCACAACACCCTGACTATAGCGCTCAACGGCTTGCTTTAGTTGAGTGCATCAGTCCTCATGATGGCCGAATGCTTTATCAATCTGTTACTTCAGCTGAACTACGCTTTTTTGTTAACCCCAGTTCGGAGTTATGGCAGCCTTGGATTTAGTGAAAAACTTATATAACCTTTTGAAATTATTACTAATAATGGATGTGGTTATGATACATGAGCGCGAGGTTATAGAGTTATTTTGTCGCATAGATGATTTTGCTGAGGAATTTGCAGCACTTGAGCGCAAAGATCTACTCCCTTCATCTGCAGAAAAAAAGTCAGGTCCACCTTGTTGTTTAGCTTATAGCGAGATTATGACAATCATGATTTTGTTCCAAATGATCGGCTATAGAAACTTTAAATATTTTTATACTGGCTTTCTAAAAACATACTGGGGACATTACTTCCCTAATTTACCCAGTTACTCACGTTTTATTGAATTGATGCCTAGAGCGCTAATGCCACTGACAATTTTTATTACTCTTAACGGTGGCAGGCGTAGTGGCATTTACTACATTGACTCAAGTTGCCTACCAAACTGTCACATTAAACGCACTAAACGCCACCGCACATTTAAAGCGGTTGCAAAACTTGGAAAAACATCTGTTGGTTGGTTTTTTGGTCTGAAACTTCATTTAGTAATCAATGACATAGGTGAGTTAATCGCCTTTAAAGTCACGCCCGGCAATCATCATGATTTAGCTGCAGGTGTCTCATTGTTTGAAGGGCTGGAGGGTTTGGCCTTCGGAGAGAAAGGCTATATTGGGAAGGCTGTTTTTGAAAAACTACTTGATAGCGGTTTGAAGTTAATTACACGCAAAAGAAAAAATATGAAAAATGCGCAGCCACTTAGCGATCACGAGCAACAGTTATTAAATCAGCGAGGGATCATTGAGACTGTTTTTGGCTGCTTGAAACATAAGTTTCATATTTGGCACACCAGACATCGCTCGGTTGCAAATGCTATTACACATCTTGTTGCTGGGTTGGCTGCTTATATTATTGAGCCATTAACAATTACTGCAGTGAAAAGGTTGCCAAGCAATTAGAATTTAATTACTTGATCACTATTAACTCCGAACTGGGGTTTGTTAAGAATTGGCACATAATCAAAGATCACATACAGTTTTATCAAGGCGCCGAGCCTATTTGCTTTTTTCAATGGTTGCTTGACTGGGACGCTGAAACTGAGTTTCGTCACTACCTTCGCATTCAAGGAGTTCCTATACGATCTTTGTGTTTAATATTCGTGAGCTTGCGGCAAGCATGTGTGCATTAGGTCAGCTAGTTACTTTATCCTAAAGGACCGATAGTAAAACTATTTAGAAAGGTCCTATTATGTTTGGCAAAACATTTGATAAAAAAGTCGTTACACCCAAGTCAGCAACACCTTCAACACTAGATAATATTGCTCAATCGCTCAAGTCATGGCGTTCATCATCAAAAGAGCCATGGGAGATTCCAGAAGACCTTTGGGTGAAAATTATTGCGCTCTATCCTGCTTATACAAAAAAGGACATTACTGAACGATTATCAATCAGCTCTAAACGGCTCAACAAAAAAATTAATGAAAAAGAATTATTAGCCAGCAGTACATCAGTTGCCAATTCTGATGATGACCAAGCCGATGAATGTTTTGTTGAAGCCACTATTCAGGATTCAGTTGTGCTTTCACAGCAACTGATTAGCATTACAAGAACTGATGGCGTCGTGTTACAACTGCCTAAGCCGGAGTATGCTGAAACCATTAATCTGATTCTTACTTTTTGCAAGGGGTAGTGTATGCTGCAATTCACGCCTCAAATGAGGCTATTGTTATCAGTCAGACCTGCTGATTTTAGAAAGGGTATTGACGCTTTAGTTGCGCTTTGCCAGCAACGGCTGGGTGAGGATCCATTCTCTGGTACGGTCTTTGCTTTTACGAATAGCCGCCGTACCTCAGTGAAACTTCTAGTTTATGATGGCAATGGATTCTGGCTTTGTCTAAAGCGTTTTTCGCAAGGAAAGTTACAATGGTGGCCAAACTCCCACTCAGCCACGTACCATATCGATAGCACGCAGCTAATGATTCTGCATAACCAAGGTAACCCTATCACTAGTCATCTCGGTGAGCCATGGAGAAGGCTCGCTAGTCAACCTCCTGTAATAAGTCAAGCGGCCTCTTCATCGACCAAACCTCCTTTATCTTCAATCTGGTAATTCCATGGCAACCATAAGGAGGGATCCTTAAAAACACTTGATTTATTTTCCTGCAAGGCAACTAAGTAATCGAGTGGGTTTTCCCCGCACAATTGAGCTGTAACAATAAGAGATAATAAGATGCTACCGATGTTAGCGCCATGCTGAGTTTTATAAAACATTGCAGCTTTTCTAATGCGAATAGGAATCTTTAGTATCGCCTCGACAATGTTGTTATCTAGTGGCGCTCCTGGTGTCGTTAAGAATCGCCGAAGCTTTTTCCAGTGCTTTAACATATACTTCATCGCCTTACCAAGGTGACTATTTGGTTCTACCACTTTGTTAGATAATTGCTTATTGAGCCAACCATGCAGTTTAAGCATCAATGGTTTGCTATGCTTTCGATGATAAAGTAAGCGTTGATGTGGGTCCATTTGCTTTGTTTGCTCATCATTTCGATAAACCTCACCCAGGATTTGCATAACGTGCAAACAAGGCTCAGGATAATATTCAAGTAAATCACGAAACTTTCTAAAACCATGAGCTAAGCAATTGCAGATGATAGTTTGTAACTCTTTCGGCATGTTGGCTGCTAACGCATCACACATTTGAATCACCTTCTTTTTTTCAGCCACCCTGTTTGCTAATAGTTGTGATAAGTTTTCGCCGCCGTGATGCTCGCCTGCATAAAATAGAGCAACCTGGTGAGCACCAATAGTCTTGCTTAAAATGGCTGTTGTATACATCACTTTTCTTGGTTTATTAAGGTCCGCCTTGTTATCAGATAGTATCGAAAGTATCTTTGCGAATGTGTCATCATGCTGAATAATATCACCGTTCGCGCCATACTGTTCTAAAACATCAAACACACGATAGCCGATATCAGCCACCTGCTCACAAAGCTCGAACTGTGTACTTGAGGGTAACGGAAAGCCTAGTAACTCTTGGAACTTTTCTTGACGGTAAAAAGGCACACCAATGTAATACTTTTGCAAGCACAGCATTGCTTTAAACTTAGCGTCATACTTTGGTTGCTTCCTAACATCCGTGGGTAACTGGGCAGTGATAATAAGCCCACACAAGGCGCAGCGAAGCTTTTCCAAATGATACCGTGTTGCCGTGCCTAATGAGTTGCCAGTTATACGAATAACTACACCGGCTTTTTTAACCTTATACAGTTTCCCACCACATCCTCCAGGACAGGCATCGCCACATGCATGGTCAGCAACATGGCAATAAACATCAGTGGCATTCCGGTAATCCTGATTACCTCGCCTGCCATGACCGGATTTCCCTTTCTTATCTGATTGACTATCACCTTTTTTATTGCCTGATGTATTATCGTCAGAGTTATTGCCAACACCCTCAATATTACTTTCAGATTCTTGACCCTTATTCTCCTGATTCTTCTTGGGTGACTGATTACTGTCAGCTCCAAAAATAAGTTCACGTAATTGTTTAATTGTAATTTTCTGCTGTTGAAGCACCTCGGGCAACCAAAGAGCAAGGTCCAAACAACCACCTGCAAGCTCCTTATCCTCATCACTAAGATTGGACTGATTCAAGCGAGCACGAAATTCTGCAATTTCATGCTCTGATTTAGTCGCTATATCCGGTATTTCAGTTGCGGTTGGCATAATTATTTCACGTGATGCGTAAGAAACTGTCGTCACAATAAAATAATTTTCTTTTCTAAGTCAATAGGTTAATGAAGATAATGGATAATTATCAAGCCCAATAAAGTACTCGGCAACGAAAGTTTACCTTATCCAACTTATTGGTTCACACATACTTACCGCAAGCTCACGATCTTTGTGTTTAATATTCAAGGGCAAAGAATATACACTTGATAGCTGGAAAGCCGTCCAAGAAGCAGGACTAATTGATAGAAGTATCAACAAGTTAGAAGAGATAACATGCTCCCCACCACCTTCGACTCCCGATCTATTTGGACTGCGAGTTTAGAAGAGCATCCAGGCAACTACCCTTGCCCACAGTCCAAACCATCAGGTCACTATAAATCCGTACTATCCAACCATTTTTTCATTGACTTTATGTCTAAAAAAGCCCAAAATTGCGCCCCTGTTTAAAGGAGAAATCGAGTGGCTAACAGTAAATCATCGCAAAAGCGCGCCCGACAAAACGATAAGCGTCGCGCTCACAACGCAAGCCTGCGTTCTAAACTACGTACTTTTATCAAAAAAGTTCGCTATGCTGTACAAGCTGGCAATAAAGAAGAAGCGCAAACAGCCTTCAAGAAAGCCGTACCAGTTATCGACAAAATGGCAGGCAAAGGCATTATTCACAAAGGCACCGCGGATCGTTACAAAAGCCGCCTTAACGCCAGCGTTAAAAAACTTATCAACGCTTAATTACATTCTGCAAGCCGGCCTTAACCTTCGTTATCTGCAGGCCGGCAAATAGCCCTATCTATCATCTTCCAATTTTTTCAGGCGCTCACTAAGTTGTTGCAGCAACTGTAAGATCTCCTCATCACGACTCTCAACCTGATCAATTCGCTTAATGATGCGCCGCATATCTCGCCTCTCTTGATCACGAAATCGCCCTACCTGACGACGTACAAAAAGACTAGAAAAGTTAGCTGTTAACACCGCAAAAAAGCATAGCCCTATTAAAATTACCGCAGAACCAATTAAACGCCCCACCCAACTTAACGGCACAATGTCGCCATACCCTACAGTTGACATGGTAACCCAAGCCCACCAAATGCCTTGCTGCAATGATTTAATGCCAGGATCAAAGCCAGATACTACAAATCCAGCAATAACCACACTGAAAAAGACTGTTAATAAGGTAGTGCCCAATCGATCATCAGTTAATGAACGCTTAATTAAGCCAAACCAAGGCATAATCATCACAAAAGTTAATAGTAAACGTCCATTTTGGTAGGAGGGCCAATGATACTGCAAACCTAACAACAGCGGCGTCTCATAGATAATGGCAAACAAAATAAACCAGTTATGACGCCAGTAACGAGGCTTATCGCTCACCAAAGCAGTGAGCAACAACCATTGCACCACAAAATAACTCCAAATAGACCAGTTAACCGCGGTTAACTGGGGTGGCGACATACGGTTAACTGCTACAAAGTGCCACTGCAATAATAAAGCAACCGCTACCAAAATAGCTAAATACTCAAAGAACTTACCAAGCCGCCTGACTCCTCGTGACTCTAAACCATTCACTCGACCAAAGCCAACTAAATACTGCAACCGCATAGTCTCTCCCTAACGCACAAAATCAATAGCCTTAATATACTGAATGGGAATTAGAATTTATAGCCTTTATAGGCAAGCAAAA
Source organism: Gammaproteobacteria bacterium (assembly GCA_965196985.1). Classification (GTDB taxonomy): domain Bacteria; phylum Pseudomonadota; class Gammaproteobacteria; order UBA12402; family UBA12402; genus 2-12-FULL-35-23. The sequence continues at coordinate 25,678 of CBDALO010000220.1, forward strand.
GCTATATCTTCATGCTGCAATAGTCAGGTTAGAAGCTAATTGAATCGACCTTACTTTAGCAAACACGCTGTAAATACATCCCTGCACGCTCCATTTCTTCATCACTGAAAAAAAGGTTTGCTAAAGCAAGGTCGATTCAAACGGTCAACAAACGGGCTCTAGTCAACAAAAAAACCGCATCTATTCTTGCTCAGCCAAAAATTGCATAGCCTCGCCGGTTAAACGTTTTAAATGCTGGTGCTGTAACGCTGAAATGTAAAAGATTGGCCCCTGCCAATTAAGTGCTTGAGTCACCTCATCAGTAACTTGCTTTAACTCTTCCTCATCAAGCAAATCAATCTTATTCAACACCAACCAGCGTGGTTTTTGTGCCAACTCTTCACTGTATTTTTCTAACTCATTGATAATAGCCAAAGCAGATTCAGCAGGTGAGGAGCCATCGAAAGGCTTCACATCAATCACATGCAGTAACAAACGGGTACGCGCCATATGCCGCAAAAACTGCAATCCTAAACCGGCACCCTCTGCTGCACCCTCAATAACACCAGGAATGTCTGCCACCACAAAACTCTGATAGTTATCGACTCGTACAACGCCCAAGTTTGGATGCAGCGTTGTGAAAGGGTAGTCAGCTATCTTGGGTTTTGCGGCTGATATCGCACCAATTAACGTTGACTTACCCGCATTAGGCATACCTAACAAACCAACGTCTGCTAAGACCTTCAGCTCTAGTCGCAATGAACGTGACTCCCCTTGTGACCCTGGTGTTGTCTGACGAGGCGCACGATTGGTGCTGCTTTTAAAACGCGCATTACCTAACCCATGAAAGCCACCCTGAGCAACTTTTAACTTCGACTCCTCAGTAATATCACCTAATAGCTCACCCGTATCTTCATCGTAAATTAGAGTACCCAATGGCACATGAATCACTAAATCATCACCTTTGCGCCCTCGTTTATCGCTCCCTTCTCCAGGTAGGCCATTTTTAGCTTTAAAAATACGTGTATAACGAAAATCCACTAACGTATTTAAACCTGTATCGCCAACAACATAAACTGAACCGCCATCACCGCCGTCACCACCATTAGGCCCACCAAAAGGGATATATTTTTCACGACGGAAACTTAAGCAGCCATCACCACCTTTACCTGCGTGAACTTTTATTTTCGCTTCATCAACAAATTTCATGACTAATTACCTAAAATCTCTTACTCATCGTTTCAACATACCCTTACAGTCCATCACCTTCTTAAACTGACACTTTTGACTACTGATTTGCGTGTTACTTTTGCTCCATGGCTCGCTGCGCGAGCCACCCCAGCTTTTGCCTTTACTTACTTACCTCCTGGAAAAGCTTCATTCGCTTGCTGCTAGCTTCACAAAAAACGAACTTCCTGCTTGATTTAGCCAACCACAAAAAAGCCCCGTCACAAGACAGGGCTTTTACATAAACTCTTAGTGAGCAACTAACTAAGCAGCTTCTGCTTGTTGCTCAACCGGCTCGATAAAAACAAAACGACGCTTTTTCTCACCCTTACGAGCAAACTTAACGTAGCCATCTACTAAAGCAAATAACGTATGATCCCGACCAATCCCCACATTTTCACCAGCGTGAAACGCTGTACCACGTTGACGGATAATAATGTTACCCGCTTTAACTAGCTGACCACTAAAACGCTTAACCCCTAAGCGTTTCGACCGGGAATCACGACCATTACGAGTACTACCACCAGCTTTTTTATGTGCCATGACTATTTCCTTCTTTAATTAACCATTAATCTCTGTGATTTTTACTTCAGTAAAATCTTGTCGGTGACCCTGACGTTTCATATGGTGCTTACGGCGTTTAAATTTTAAAATTTTTACCTTTTTACCACGACCGTGAGAAACCACCTCTGCTTTCACTTTTGCATTAGCGACGAAAGGCGTGCCCACTGTAACGTTAGCACCATCAGCCAATAGCAGCACATCATCAAAATCAACCGCTTGACCCTCTTCAACAGGCAACTTCTCAACTTTAAGCGTTTGCCCTGGAATCACTTTATATTGTTTACCACCAGTTTTTATTACTGCGTACATATTCTGTTACTCTTCTAGTCCACTCAGAAAGGTGGCAAATTGTAGGCTATTCGGCCATTGAGAGCAAGACAATTCCATCAAAAAGCGCCATTTTCCTAAAGAACTTGACACCTCCCCTACTTAAACCTAGCATTGCTGCTCATTGTAAGGATTAAATCGATTAAAATCATGCAGTTAGAAGAGATTCGCGCCCTAGTCAAAGATGAGTTAGCAGCTACCGATGAACTAATCATCAACAGCCTCTCCAGCGACATTAACCTTGCCAAAGAAATTGGCAACCACATCGTGGCCAGCGGCGGCAAACGTATACGCCCTTTAGTTGTTTTACTCTCAGCACAAGCTCTCAATTACCAAGGCGACAAAAATGTCACTGCCGCAGCAATTATTGAGCTGCTTCACACTGCTACCTTGCTCCATGATGACGTTATCGACAACTCTGAAATGCGTCGAGGCAAGCTAACTGCTAACAGCAAATGGGGAAATCGTGCGAGCGTCTTAGTGGGCGACTTATTATACGCTCGTGCTTTTGAGTTAATTGCTAGCCTTGAAGCACCTCGAGTTACCAATATCTTAGCTGATGCCACCAGCATGATTGTCGAAGGCGAGGTACTACAGCTCACTCATTGCCATGACCCTACCACCACTGAGGCAACCTATATTGAAATTATCAAGCGTAAAACTGGACAACTATTTAGAGCCGCTGCTGTAGCTGTTGCTTACTACATGAATGCACCAGAACCTATCTGCCAAGCCTTAAATAACTACGGCGAAAACTTAGGTATTGCCTTTCAAATGCTCGATGATGCACTCGACTATGATGCCAACCCAGAAGAAACAGGGAAAAATCTTGGCGATGACCTTGCAGAAGGTAAACCAACCTTACCATTAATCTATATTCTTAACCATGGTACCACTGAGCAGGCTAGCTTGGTGAGACAAGCCATCAATCAAGATCATCAAAACATTGACGAAGTACAAGCTATTATTAAAACAACTGGCGCGATCGAATACACCAAACAACTCGCTTCGCGCTACGTTCAACGAAGCATTGCTGACCTTAGCGCACTCCCAGCCTCCCCAGCTCGCGATGCTCTAGCCGCCTTAGCCAAGCTAGCCGGCAACCGCGCTAGCTAAACACGCAACACAAACCACATATCCTAAAAAGTTAATTTAAGCTAGAAAAACTTAATCTCGTTAAACTGCCTTGTAGTTTATTATGGTTTCCTTTCAGAGTGCATGGGTAGGTAAGCAATCAATAAGTTTCGTATTTTTGTTGTTCAGTGCTGCAGAACGGGTGGCACGAATCGAGGTGTAGCCCGGATTAAAAATGCGCAGCATTTGATAATCCGGGGTTAAGTCATACTCAGCCCCGGATTTTCACTTCGTTTAATCCGGGCTACGCGTTGGGAAGCGATTCGTGACAGGCGGCTTGCAAATACGAAACTCTTTTTACTCAACCCATGAACCCTGAAACTACCCCTTATTATTAGGAGCAAGGTTATTTATGACATTCAAAATACGCACCGCCACTTTTGCAGATATTAAACTAATTATTGATTGAGCCGCCAATGAGGTCTGGAATCCAGGCAAACTTGATGCATTAGCTTTTTATTTAGCAGACCCAAATGGCTTTTTTATCGGTGAACTTAACGGTAAACCTATCGCTTGTATTTCCAATGTCCGCTACTCAGAAGAGTACAGCTTTGTTGGCTTTTATGTTGTGCATCCACGCTATCGTGGCCAAGGATATGGACACCGCATTTGGCAACATGCTATGAACTACGGGAGCCAAAAACTAGCAGCGCTTGATGGCGTTGTGGAACAACAAGAAAACTATAAAAAATCTGGCTTTCACTTTGCGTATAACCTTATCCGCCACGAACATTATGCCACACATACACCAGACTTAGACAAACATGTAACACCAGCCAAGCTCGTAAAGCTCATCGATATACTAAACTACTTAAAAGCCTTTTCTATTTCGCCTAGAGATAACTTTCTAACCCATTGGTTATTTGCAAGCAATGCCAAATCACTTGTCTACCTTGTTGACAATAAGGTGTTAGGCTTAGGGACTATTCGTGAAGCAAGCTCTGGCTTTAGAGTAGGTCCACTGTTTGCCAATCACCACGATATTGCCGAGCAATTACTTCTTGGCCTTGCTAATTATGCTGATCGCCGTGCCGTCTACCTTGACATACCTGACATCAATGAAAAGGGCATAGCTCTTGCTAATAAACACAACATGCATGCATGCTTTGAGACAGCACGAATGTATACCTCTCCCACCCCACCTGACCTATCAATCAATAAAGTTTATGGGAACACCTCGCTTGAGGTGGGGTAAGGTAGGCTCTCTAAAGTTTAAATACCTGATTATGTAAGGAGCTTAACTCACCTTGAGAAAACTCATTAGCCTTAGACTCCAACCTAGCCTGAGGAGAGAAAAGACCGACATCAGCAACAGCACCTCTCTGCCCTTTTTTGACTCCTTCAACAGCTTTAAAGCCAGCTGACAACTCAGACCTTAGGGCTTTTAAATGGGCATTATTAGAAACAATCAACCCCCAATCCACTTCAACACCCTCACCCATCATCTTATCCACCACCTCTGCCAGCAACTCATCAGCTATAAAAATTTTTTCAATATGAGAGTCAATAGGGGTGCTGCCTCTATATAATGTAGGCTATATTGCTGCTGGCACGCCAAAATCATTGACCTTCTCCCAAAACTGATCCCATCTGCCTTTAGTCTTTACTAGTGTTCTCAAGCATAAAACGATTTTCATTCCCTTGTCTTTCCAGCGCATTCCTGATCCGCCTAATCTTTGTTTAACAATTGTTTTACATGCTGCTTCAGTGACGCCAGAGCCAATTGGTGCATTCTGCTTAATCAAATTATGATACGACATTCGCTTTTCTTTAATATTATTTTCAAAATACGTAATTGTTCCTTCTAGCTTTTCTCTAAGCGATTTATTCAGTTTTTTATTTAGATGCTCTTTAAGCTCAGCAAGTATTCTACCTGCCGCACCTTTCTTGTGCTTTAAGTCATGACATCTCTCTTCGAGCCAAACATCACGCTCATCTCTTTCAGATTTTTTGGTAAATACTGCCTTTGATGCTTCGCCGAGATATTCAGTTGCATGCCAAAAATCTAAAATTTGCGTATCAGTATGTTTTTTTAGAAATGGCCAATTATTTTTTGCTCCATCAGCAACGCCAATTGTTTTAGCATCAGGGTAATATTTCTTTTTCAGCTTTATTTCCTTTTCAAGCCTATTAAAGAATTCATCTTTTCCATATTCTGGTGATGTTGCAACGTAGGTTGTGTGCAGGCGTTCACCATGCTTATCATACATGGAAATAGTTCCAACCATGCTCTCTCTATAACCATCATCAACGGTGAGAACATATGCACCATCTAAGCTAATACTTAGCATCTCAATGCCTGCATCAAGCTTTGGCTCTTCATATTCCCACTCAGCCTCTTTGGCTTGTGCAATACCGCCAACAAAATCAGTTGCCCGTTGCAAGTATGAATATGAGATTTTACGGTTATGATTGACCTTGAGATCATCAATAACACTAGGAGCAGGTAAGTTTGAGTATTTATGTGAGATTATTTTTGCAAATCGCGGTGTTGATCCTTGGATAATTCTAGCCTTATCTTCTAAAGGACAAAAGATCTTCCCGCCTTTAGAGGTTTGATAAACATAACGCTTAACTCGAGCAACTCCATAAGGCGTTTGGTAATTTGCTTCATCTCTACTTCGTGCTGTTAGCTTTATTTTTCCAACATGGATAGGAGAGCCATCTGCATCAAACTTACTTAAAGCTTTTTCAGTGGCTAATGTTCCAACCTCATTAAGGCCGTCAAGAATTGCATCCTCACATTCAAGCATGGATCCTTTTAGTGGAAGCTTGAGCTCAATAGTTAATTCATTATTTTCATCAGAGAGAATTCTAGCTAACATCCAAACACCATCCGTAATCAAGTTAAAGTGTATATTATGCTATATTTTCTACATTATATAAAGGCAGCACCCGTCAATAGAACGTGAAAGCCACTTTTTTTTGCTGCCTAACTCCTTTGGGTAAAGTACGACATGCACTTTCAAACTGCCCAACACTTAGCTTAAGTGCAGAATATTCTTCAATTTGAGTTCGAAACACTCTCATTAAAGTATCTTTATACAAGCTTGCTAATTTTTCAAGCCTACTTTTAAGTTCAACCAAATCTATTCCTTCCTCAACTAGCATAGCTAAACCATGCCTTTCGAAAGACGACATCGCCCCTGAGAAAGCAACACTACAATGGTTAAGCGAAGGATCAACCTGCCTATTGTAGTTATTAAAGAGGGGGACAGCCAAATTCCAACGAAACTGATAGAGCGTTATTTTGTCTGTAAAAACCAACTTCAGTACTTAGAAAAACCTTTAAAATTCTAAATGGCACTCTATTGTACCTGTCTCATCGCATAATATCTTAAATTAATTATGCTAATCAATCTAAAAAATTATTTATACCTCAAATTTTTCTCCTCTCAAAATAAATTATTAACTTTTAGGTAATAGCAATTATATCTCGTTAATAAGAACAAGAATGATCTATCCTAAAACCCTATGAAGCCTTATTATTCACTTCAACTTAAGTATCTAGGTGATCCGCTCCACTGGTCATCAATTTCCACTAAAACAGCTGATACGAGCCTTAGGCACGATTCAGTATTAGGGAAAATTCCAACTGTATGCGTCCTTCTTTTTACCTCTCTGTTTACGCGCTCAGCTATGTTACTGGTTCTTAATCTTTTTTGATGCGGCCTGTCAAAGTTCATCACTACTAAGCCCTCCGGTATATTCACTTCCAACCAAGAAGAAAGCTCTGGTGCTGTTTGCTGATATTTATCTACCGCCATAGCCAATAGTCTTTCCGACTCATGAATGTTTGAGGCATTAAATATAGCTGTAATCTCCTCAGCTACTGGTTCCTTCATTGAGCGCTTTGGTATGTGAGCCTGAGCATTTTGCTGCAAATGAAATTGGCAGCGTTGCCAAGGAACACTGGGGAACACAGCTCTTCTAGCGGCTTTTAGGCCAGTATGAGCGTCGCTAGTAATCAACTCAATACCATGTATACCTCGCTCAACCAACTGCTGAAGAAAATCACGCCAATGTACCTCAGCCTCTGATAACGCAACAGAAACACCTAGCACTGTTCTCTTGCCGGTTGATTCATCAAAGCCATAGGCTATCAATACCGCACAGTCTTGTACTGTGCCGCTAGTGCGCACCTTCTCATAACGTGCATCTAGCCAAAGATATTTTATCTTTCCTAACGGCTTATTTCGCCATTTCTTTAAATCTTCATCCAACAATTTAGCGCAACGGCTTACCTCTGTGCTTGAAATATCTGTTCCACAGAGTTGCTTTAGCACCTTTTCAACTTTGCGCGTGGAAACCCCATGCACATACATTTCAGCGACAGCCAGCTTAAGTGCTCTATCAGAGCGTACACCTCGCTCTAAGACTGATGGATAGAAGGCTTCATTGGAGTCTCTAACCTGCGGTATCTGTAGCTCAAGCTGACCTTGACCTGTGTTAATTAACCTTGGTTTAAAGCCGTTCGCATATCCGTTTCTATCGCCAGTTCGCTCATAAGGACTGGCATTTAAATGGCGCTCCCTTTCTATTAACATAGCCTCATTCATCAACCTGGAGACAAGCTTAGGTAAAGCTTCAAACCCCTCCATCGCTAAAACATGTATGGCTTCTTCGATTAAGTTCTCATTTTTATAGCAGCTCATTGTCATTCCTCTTTTTTGGTTAAGTTTACCTTAAAAGGAATTTCTAATCTGACTGAGTCGCCTGCTTATTTTCAGCAAGTCAATGGAATTTACAGAAAGGATGGCGCACTAGCACGAAACTTATTCAGCTCCTTCATCAAACACCAAAGCTCTTTAGATATTTCTTTAAGCTCATTAAAAGTAACCGCATTATTTTGATGCCAACTCTTCAACAAAGCTTCTCTAGCTGAACAGTATCTACTTAGTAAATCATTAGCGACTTGCAGTTCCTGCTGAGAAAGCTTTCTACACGACTCATTTAAAGCATCCACAGGTAAAATTAACTTTCCATCAAAACTAGCGTTCGAAGCTTTATTTGAAGAAAAAACCTTATGCGGCCTCAGGCTCCTTTCCGTTAAAAAGTATGTGCTCAGCTCTTCCATTATAGTATCTCTAATTTCGCCAAGCGCGGACGAACTGTTATCCAACACTCTTTTGTCATCTCTAGACCTTCTGCGTAACTAAGGGCAGTTCTAGAAACTAGCTAAAATTTGCTTATAATTGCCTGATTAATAATCATTCATGGAAAGGCATATGCTATTAAGCTATCAGCAACTCAGTAACCGCCCGCGTATTTTTAAAAAGTTAACTGGTTTGACCCTTGATGATTTTGAAACGATACACCAACAAGTGAAGTCATCACTTGATGATGAGTTTAGTAAGCTGGGAAGGCGCCCGAAACTCACCACGCACCATGATCGCCTTTTGCTTCTCATGATGTACTATCGCACTTATGTAACACATGAATTCTTAGGTTACTTTGTTGGTTTGGATGACAGTAATGTCTGCCGCTTATTTAAACGCTTAGAACCCTTAGTGGCCAAGCATATTCATATTAAAAAAGACAGAACCCTAACAGAAGATGCGGTTTGCGCTATATTAATGGATGTAACGGAGCAGCCTATTCAGCGCCCCAAAAAGAAGAAGCCACGTAAAGATTATTATTCTGGTAAAAAGAAAAGACATACTCAAAAGGTGGAGATAGCAATGAGTACATCCGGAAAAATAATCAACGTCTCTCAAACAATGCCTGGGAGGGTTCATGATATTAAGATCCGACAACGTGGCAGCCCACTGCCACCAGCAGAAAAATATGCTGATCTAGGATACCAAGGAATTCAACATACTGACCCCTTGGTTAACTTACCTCATAAAAAGCCCAAAGGCGGCAAATTAACTACTCAACAAAAAGAGGATAACCGTAATCACAGCAAGATCCGTATTAGGGTTGAACATCAATTCTCAAAATTTAAAAAATTCCGCATTCTTGGGGAGGTGTATAGGAATTTTCGCAGAAAACACAATATGAGATTTAATATTATTGCTGGGATTCTCAATCTTCAAGCCGGATTCTAAAACTACAAACGAGCATAAGCTCGCCCAGTATTTAGTTTCGCAGAAGGTCTTCTAATAACTTGCACAATTGGTGCAAGCCTAACACATAGCGCTTTCTTATGATCCAGTAACTTAGCAACCTTTTCCTTACCAACATCAGCTCTATAGCCCTCAACTTGTGCAAGCTCCTTAACATACTCAATATCGTTATCATAATAACTAAGCAGGTCTAACGAGGTACAGTCACCATCTAATGAAAAATTAGCTATTTCTTTGGCTAACCAACGCCTTGTAGATAGATATAAATCACCAGTAGTTTCTTGCACAAATCCATTCACCAAGTCCGCCAATCTCTCTGCAAAAGCATCTTTACCTTCGTTTACGATTGCTTCACGCAAAAGCTCAGCTCCACCCACCTTCAAAAAGTAAGCCTTTAAGTCTCTAACAATACTAATATTTAGGGGATTGACCTCATCGATGCCATCAAAGACAACCCCTACCTCATCGCAAAGAACTTTTAGTATTTCTCTAAAATTAACAAATTCAACGTCATCATTAAGTGTAAATGTAGTAGATTGACCATCTTCAGCAGGGTGCTGCCTTTATATAATGTAGAAAATATAGCATAATATACACTTTAACTTGATTACGGATGGTGTTTGGATGTTAGCTAGAATTCTCTCTGATGAAAATAATGAATTAACTATTGAGCTCAAGCTTCCACTAAAAGGATCCATGCTTGAATGTGAGGATGCAATTCTTGACGGCCTTAATGAGGTTGGAACATTAGCCACTGAAAAAGCTTTAAGTAAGTTTGATGCAGATGGCTCTCCTATCCATGTTGGAAAAATAAAGCTAACAGCACGAAGTAGAGATGAAGCAAATTACCAAACGCCTTATGGAGTTGCTCGAGTTAAGCGTTATGTTTATCAAACCTCTAAAGGCGGGAAGATCTTTTGTCCTTTAGAAGATAAGGCTAGAATTATCCAAGGATCAACACCGCGATTTGCAAAAATAATCTCACATAAATACTCAAACTTACCTGCTCCTAGTGTTATTGATGATCTCAAGGTCAATCATAACCGTAAAATCTCACATTCATACTTGCAACGGGCAACTGATTTTGTTGGCGGTATTGCACAAGCCAAAGAGGCTGAGTGGGAATATGAAGAGCCAAAGCTTGATGCAGGCATTGAGATGCTAAGTATTAGCTTAGATGGTGCATATGTTCTCACCGTTGATGATGGTTATAGAGAGAGCATGGTTGGAACTATTTCCATGTATGATAAGCATGGTGCACGCCTGCACACAACCTACGTTGCAGCATCACCAGAATATGGAAAAGATGAATTCTTTAATAGGCTTGAAAAGGAAATAAAGCTGAAAAAGAAATATTACCCTGATGCTAAAACAATTGGCGTTGCTGATGGAGCAAAAAATAATTGGCCATTTCTAAAAAAACATACTGATACGCAAATTTTAGATTTTTGGCATGCAACTGAATATCTCGGCGAAGCATCAAAGGCAGTATTTACCAAAAAATCTGAAAGAGATGAGCGTGATGTTTGGCTCGAAGAGAGATGTCATGACTTAAAGCACAAGAAAGGTGCGGCAGGTAGAATACTTGCTGAGCTTAAAGAGCATCTAAATAAAAAACTGAATAAATCGCTTAGAGAAAAGCTAGAAGGAACAATTACGTATTTTGAAAATAATATTAAAGAAAAGCGAATGTCGTATCATAATTTGATTAAGCAGAATGCACCAATTGGCTCTGGCGTCACTGAAGCAGCATGTAAAACAATTGTTAAACAAAGATTAGGCGGATCAGGAATGCGCTGGAAAGACAAGGGAATGAAAATCGTTTTATGCTTGAGAACACTAGTAAAGACTAAAGGCAGATGGGATCAGTTTTGGGAGAAGGTCAATGATTTTGGCGTGCCAGCAGCAATATAGCCTACATTATATAGAGGCAGCACCCCTTCAGCAGCACGTATTGAAATACCAAACTGACCAACCAGCGAGCCAGTCAAAATACCCTGAAACTTAGAAGCAGCCTCAGCTTTATGCCTTACTTTTACCAACATAACCCCATATCCATCAATTAATTTAATTGACGGAAGCATAAAGAGCACATCTTAATGATAAATTAATAACTAACACTTACTTAGTGTGGAAAATATTTTTTATTAGAAGGTCAAATGAACTACCGTGCAGTATACCCTCCATCAACTACAAGCAATGCACCGGTAGTAAATGAAGATTTCTCAGCGGCAAGAAAGTAGATTGACTCAGCAACTTCTTTAGCTTTACCCACGCGCCCCAAGGGTTGCAATGCAGCTTCTTCTTGATGAGCCGTTTCAAGCATCACCCCAGAACGCTCACTATAACGTTCAACTGCGTTTTGGTATAAAGTCGTATCGATCGTACCAGGACAAACACAGTTAACGCGAATATTATCTGCCGCATAATCAAGTGCTGCGCTTTTAGCTAGTTGAGCCAAAGCCCCTTTAGTCGCGCCATAAATTGCCGAACTAGGTTTGCCAACTAAGGCCTGCTCAGAACTCACCAAAACAATCGCGCCACTTTGTTGCTGTTGCATAACAGGGAGCACTATTTTCATCAAGAAAAAGCAGCTAGTAAAGTTCGTATTTAGTACCCGATAAAAATCCTCAACACTAGTATTCGTAATAGACGCGGAAAGATGTACACCTGCAGCAGGAACTAAAGCATCAATACGCCCTGTTAGAGCAACTACCTCTTGCATTACTTTTTCAAGTGAAGCAATATCTTGCAAGTCACACTGAAAACTCTCAAAACACCCATTAATCATCGGCTTTATGTCAACAACAATAACTCGATACCCCTCAGTATAAAATTTCTCAGCTGTCGCCAACCCAATTCCACTTGCCCCACCTGATATAACCACTACTTTTTTCATAAAAAATTAACCTTAGATGCGATACACTCGCTCTGCATTAGTTTTTAATACCGCCTGCAACTCAACCGCACTTAACCCGGCTAACGCTTTTTGATAACCAGAAAATGATTGTTCAAAACTGACGTATAACTTATCCACCGGGAAGTTGCTACCAAACAAACAACGCTCAATACCAAATGCTTCTAATAAGAAATTTGTCAAATCAGTTAAAATCAAACCCTGAGCTGGCCAGTTCAACATAGCAAGCCCAGACAGCTTAACAAAAATATTGGGTAACTGCGCCAGCTTTTGCATACCCTCACGCCAAACTTCAAGCGCGTTGGCAGCAGGAAAGCCAAAGTGATCGATAACAACAACTGTTTCTGGAAAGTTTTTTAAAAAATTATAACCTGCCTCAAGCTGCTGCCAGCTTATTTGCAGATCAAACGACAAATTCAACCTTGCTAACGCAGCAAAACCCCGTCGCCAACGTTGGTTATCAAATAATCGCTGAGCCTGAGCCTTGTTAGCTTGCGGCGAGCTCGCAATGGGTGCTGCCTTTATATAATGTAGAAAATATAGCATAATATACACTTTAACTTGATTACGGATGGTGTTTGGATGTTAGCTAGAATTCTCTCTGATGAAAATAATGAATTAACTATTGAGCTCAAGCTTCCACTAAAAGGATCCATGCTTGAATGTGAGGATGCAATTCTTGACGGCCTTAATGAGGTTGGAACATTAGCCACTGAAAAAGCTTTAAGTAAGTTTGATGCAGATGGCTCTCCTATCCATGTTGGAAAAATAAAGCTAACAGCACGAAGTAGAGATGAAGCAAATTACCAAACGCCTTATGGAGTTGCTCGAGTTAAGCGTTATGTTTATCAAACCTCTAAAGGCGGGAAGGTCTTTTGTCCTTTAGAAGATAAGGCTAGAATTATCCAAGGATCAACACCGCGATTTGCAAAAATAATCTCACATAAATACTCAAACTTACCTGCTCCTAGTGTTATTGATGATCTCAAGGTCAATCATAACCGTAAAATCTCACATTCATACTTGCAACGGGCAACTGATTTTGTTGGCGGTATTGCACAAGCCAAAGAGGCTGAGTGGGAATATGAAGAGCCAAAGCTTGATGCAGGCATTGAGATGCTAAGTATTAGCTTAGATGGTGCATATGTTCTCACCGTTGATGATGGTTATAGAGAGAGCATGGTTGGAACTATTTCCATGTATGATAAGCATGGTGCACGCCTGCACACAACCTACGTTGCAGCATCACCAGAATATGGAAAAGATGAATTCTTTAATAGGCTTGAAAAGGAAATAAAGCTTAAAAAGAAATATTACCCTGATGCTAAAACAATTGGCGTTGCTGATGGAGCAAAAAATAATTGGCCATTTCTAAAAAAACATACTGATACGCAAATTTTAGATTTTTGGCATGCAACTGAATATCTCGGCGAAGCATCAAAGGCAGTATTTACCAAAAAATCTGAAAGAGATGAGCGTGATGTTTGGCTCGAAGAGAGATGTCATGACTTAAAGCACAAGAAAGGTGCGGCAGGTAGAATACTTGCTGAGCTTAAAGAGCATCTAAATAAAAAACTGAATAAATCGCTTAGAGAAAAGCTAGAAGGAACAATTACGTATTTTGAAAATAATATTAAAGAAAAGCGAATGTCGTATCATAATTTGATTAAGCAGAATGCACCAATTGGCTCTGGCGTCACTGAAGCAGCATGTAAAACAATTGTTAAACAAAGATTAGGCGGATCAGGAATGCGCTGGAAAGACAAGGGAATGAAAATCGTTTTATGCTTGAGAACACTAGTAAAGACTAAAGGCAGATGGGATCAGTTTTGGGAGAAGGTCAATGATTTTGGCGTGCCAGCAGCAATATAGCCTACATTATATAGAGGCAGCACCCCTCGCAATAATATCTCGCACGCCTTTCACTAAAGGCTCTTCCGAATAACAGGAAAGCTGATTGGTTACTTGCTCGCTGGCCAACTCAATCCCTGCCACAACTCCTTGCAATAGCGGCTCAAGCTTTGTCAGGCCTACTAACCACTCAACCTCTTGTGCAGCATACATGGGACTCGCGGCTTCGATATGAATTGCTTTACGCACAGTAAAGTCATTTATATCTGCTAAATAATCCCCTGGCAAATAAGAGTGACTAATCGGGACTATTTCACCTAGAAAATCATTGCTAGATGAGTCTAGCCACCCATTATAAGGTTTAGATCGATCCCAAAAATGTACATGTGCATCAATAATTTCCATCCACACATCTTACCTGAAACCAACAACTCTGCTAACAATAAAAATTTAAAATTCGGAATAAACTTGTAGTCTTGACGGGGTGTAGCCCGCAGCCAGAGTTGGAAATGCGATGCACTTGATAATCTAGGTTCTTTTTCAGAATCTATGGATAAAAATGAGTTTTGCATTTTTCAAAGCTTTTACGACTAACGGGTCCTGTCACGAATCGTTTCCCAGCGTGCTCGCAAGCAGCATTGCTGGGAGCCCTCGATTCGTGCCACCCGTTCTGCGTCTCTAAGCAACAAAAATACAAAACTCATTAGCTGCTTACTTACCCACACATTCTGAAAGAGAACCATAATCTAAGATTGACATCGAGCCAATCCCCCGGCTTATCGCTAACGTTCAAGCCAGGCTACATGCTTTCTTAACAAAGCTTGCTTTGAAAACAAGTTAAGCTTCAAATACAATACAAATTCAGTTAGACTTTTTTTACATAATAATACTGTGGGGTTTAATTATGTCAGTGGAAGAAAACTGTTATAGAAAGCTAATCTGCAATTTACCATCTCAAGTTCAAGTTGCCTTACCTGATTGGGTTGAAAACTTTGTCACTGCTTATGCCTTGAAAAAAGATTTCATTTCCAACGAACAACTCATTATAAGAGATCAAAGCGAGCGTATGAAACTTGCTATTATACTTTCCGCGGAGAATATTCGTCGCGGCACCGGCGGACCATTTGGGTCAGTAATTACTGAAATAGCTTCAGGAACGGTTATTTCAGTGGGAGTAAATCGTGTAGTTCCTGAGTCTAACTGTACAGCACATGGTGAAATGATTGCTATGCAGCTCGCCACACAATCACTACAAAGGTTCAGCCTAAGCCCTGACCGGGGTGAAGACAGTAGCAAAAAATTTGAGCTATGCACTAGTGCTGAAATGTGTGGAATGTGTCGTGGTGCAACCTTATGGAGCGGTGTTACAGACATTTGGTATGCTGCAACAACTAAAGACGTCGAAGTAGCAACAGGATTTGATGAAGGCATACCGTTATCTCATGAACAAAAAGTAAAAGAGCTAGCAGAACGCGGCATTAGCTTTAATCATGATAAAGCTAATCAAGTAGATGCTATCAAGGTATTGGAAGAATACGGTAGAACTGGAGAAATCTATAACGCAAAACCAACTTCACCGTAAGCTTAATAAATAAAGATAGAAACCAGCCTATTAATTCTCGAGTCATCCTCTCTTATCAAGTAAAAGCACTGGCTCTTCTATTACTTTAGCTTGAACCTGCTGACTTTCTTCTTCAACTATTGCTCGACAGTGAGTTTCTTTAATAAATAAGCAGGCAACAAACGCAACTAAGAATGAGACCGGCAAAATTAATAAAGCATGTTCATAACCAGCTAACGCTAGTGCGCCATCCTTTCTGTAAATTCCATTGACTTGCTGAAAATAAGCAGGCGACTCAGTCAGATTAGAAATTCCTTTTAAGGTAAACTTAACCAAAAAAGAGGAATGACAATGAGCTGCTATAAAAATGAGAACTTAATCGAAGAAGCCATACATGTTTTAGCGATGGAGGGGTTTGAAGCTTTACCTAAGCTTGTCTCCAGGTTGATGAATGAGGCTATGTTAATAGAAAGGGAGCGCCATTTAAATGCCAGTCCTTATGAGCGAACTGGCGATAGAAACGGATATGCGAACGGCTTTAAACCAAGGTTAATTAACACAGGTCAAGGTCAGCTTGAGCTACAGATACCGCAGGTTAGAGACTCCAATGAAGCCTTCTATCCATCAGTCTTAGAGCGAGGTGTACGCTCTGATAGAGCACTTAAGCTGGCTGTCGCTGAAATGTATGTGCATGGGGTTTCCACGCGCAAAGTTGAAAAGGTGCTAAAGCAACTCTGTGGAACAGATATTTCAAGCACAGAGGTAAGCCGTTGCGCTAAATTGTTGGATGAAGATTTAAAGAAATGGCGAAATAAGCCGTTAGGAAAGATAAAATATCTTTGGCTAGATGCACGTTATGAGAAGGTGCGCACTAGCGGCACAGTACAAGACTGTGCGGTATTGATAGCCTATGGCTTTGATGAATCAACCGGCAAGAGAACAGTGCTAGGTGTTTCTGTTGCGTTATCAGAGGCTGAGGTACATTGGCGTGATTTTCTTCAGCAGTTGGTTGAGCGAGGTATACATGGTATTGAGTTGATTACTAGCGACGCTCATACTGGCCTAAAAGCCGCTAGAAGAGCTGTGTTCCCCAGTGTTCCTTGGCAACGCTGCCAATTTCATTTGCAGCAAAATGCTCAGGCTCACATACCAAAGCGCTCAATGAAGGAACCAGTAGCTGAGGAGATTACAGCTATATTTAATGCCTCAAACATTCATGAGTCGGAAAGACTATTGGCTATGGCGGTAGATAAATATCAGCAAACAGCACCAGAGCTTTCTTCTTGGTTGGAAGTGAATATACCGGAGGGCTTAGTAGTGATGAACTTTGACAGGCCGCATCAAAAAAGATTAAGAACCAGTAACATAGCTGAGCGCGTAAACAGAGAGGTAAAAAGAAGGACGCATACAGTTGGCCCAACTTTGCCCTTTCTAAAATTAAACCTATCCAAATCAATGACTTACATTTTAAAAAAACGTTTAGGGTCACTACAACTTAACAAATTGTTTTTTCAGTGTGCCCAGGTTGTGAATTCATGCCTAACGATTTATAGATCACAACTTGCTCTGGAGTTGCCTTTGAGGTTCTTCTAACAGAAAGTAGTTTATTATTTTCAAGCCGCATCGTAGTCGTGATACGAACCTGAGTGCTAAAAATCTGCCGTATAGTTTGCCAGCTACTATCAATGCTCTGCAATTTAAGTTGATGGCGAATAGTGTGTAGTAAGTGATAAGCAAGAATACTAATAAACAGATGGGCATCAACTCGCTCTTGCTTTTGATGGTAGATAGGACGCAGGCCTAACTCTGATTTTAATGATCTGAATGCCGATTCAACATCAGTTAGAGTTGTATAGATTCTCCAAATTGTTTTTTCATCTAAATCCATTCTGTTACTACGCAAACAATATGCGCCCAGATTCTCAGAGTTAACTTTACTCCAACTGATTTTCGTAACCTTATCAGCCTCTGAATCAAGCGTGATAGTGTATCGACCTGAAACACGTTTATGGCGCTCCTTTATTCGACCTAAACGCAAGGTTACTTTCTCAATTGCTTTCATTCCAGTTTTTTTAGTGAGTCCATTAGCTAACTTAATTAATTCCTCTTCGAAACGAGTCTCAGCCTTACTAATCATATTTAAGCTTTTTTCTTCCTTAGCCTGAGAATGGCAGTACAGTAAGACTTCATTTGCTTCAGTATCTTTAATTAATTGCGCTGTAACCGTATTATTTACTGATTCTTTTACTAGCACTTTATCAATGTTTTCATCGACAACAGGCAATGCTCTACGGCTCACTACAATATAATGGAAACCTTTTTCAGTAAGCCATGAAATATTTTCTTCAGTTGCAAAACCAGCATCTAAGATAATTGTTGCCTCTGGCTGTGCATGAAGCTCAGTTAGCATTTCGGATAATGTTTTAGGCTCGCTAACATTCCCTTTGAAAAATTCACTGCGTTGCGGGAACCCTGAGCCATCCAGCACGAGCCCTAGAGAAACAAGCGGACAATCAGACCGCTTCTCCTTTGATCGACCATGCTGTGCGTGATCATTCTGTAATGCTCTACCCTCAAAGTAGGTATTGGTTATATCGTAGAGAGTGATCACCTGATTTAAACTAAAGAGATTTTTCTCACGTTCGAATAATTGATCTTCAATCATTTGCTTATGTTTGAGTAACTCATCAGCAGTCTTATAGAATTTCTTGAGTGATAGTTCTGAGAAATCAGTACCCAGTAATTCATCTAACGCACTTTGATTGCTTAAATAATAGTGCGTACTTAAATCACTTCCTGGGGCAACCAAACGCCCAATGATGGTAGCAAGCATCAGATGACATTGTTTTTGATTAAAACCCAAAGTCCTAAACAATTCTTCAAGTTGTAATTGGCTAGCAGCATGTAAGCCCAACGCCTCAGCTCCAACGTGTCGTATGTCCTCACTCTCAATGGAGTTAACATCCACTGCTTGAAAGTCAGGTTCAACCGCGCTTACTGAATTAACAGCAATGCTTGTCTCATTGTCATCTGCAAGCCTAGAGCGAATGCGTTTTACATACATTTGCGCCTGTTTTTCCAGATGTGCAGGTATTGAAATTAACGTGCCTTGACCCGTTAAAATTTCCTCAATACGGTCAGCAAGCAATTTCCAACTGTCCTTCTTTACTGAAAAATTTGCACCAAGGTTTAAAATCAGTCTTTGACGTACTTTGCCGTCAGCAGTGCGATGAGTATCAACAAGTCGGTAGGTTGCGTAAGACTTACCTGTCCGAGGACTCTTTTGTGTAGAGGTTCGAATATACATAACTCAATACTCTCATCACTTCACCAGCCCATGCAACCCCTTATTGCTATTATGTGTCACTACATTCCAGGATTCACGTTTCTAGGCAAGTAAAATCAATGGGTTGAGTTAAAAATAGTGATGAAATTTTTGATTTTCAGGGTGAAATGGCCAAACTTGGGTTGGAATTTTCCCTAATACTGAATCGTGCCTAAGGCTCGTATCAGCTGTTTTAGTGGAAATTGATGACCAGTGGAGCGGATCACCTAGATACTTAAGTTGAAGTGAATAATAAGGCTTCATAGGGTTTTAGGATAGATCATTCTTGTTCTTATTAACGAGATATAATTGCTATTACCTAAAAGTTAATAATTTATTTTGAGAGGAGAAAAATTTGAGGTATAAATAATTTTTTAGATTGATTAGCATAATTAATTTAAGATATTATCCGATGAGACAGGTACAATAGAGTGCCATTTAGAATTTTAAAGGTTTTTCTAAGTACTGAAGTTGGTTTTTACAGACAAAATAACGCTCTATCCGTGCCTAAGGCTCGTATCAGCTGTTTTAGTGGAAATTGATGACCAGTGGAGCGGATCACCTAGATACTTAAGTTGAAGTGAATAATAAGGCTTCATAGGGTTTTAGGATAGATCATTCTTGTTCTTATTAACGAGATATAATTGCTATTACCTAAAAGTTAATAATTTATTTTGAGAGGAGAAAAATTTGAGGTATAAATAATTTTTTAGATTGATTAGCATAATTAATTTAAGATATTATGCGATGAGACAGGTACAATAGAGTGCCATTTAGAATTTTAAAGTTTTTTCTAAGTACTGAAGTTGGTTTTTACAGACAAAATAACGCTCTATCCAGCTAACTCATTAGCCCTGCCATAATGACTAACAATAAGCCCGAACAATGGCTGGCCAATACCAGCACTGAGCATTAAGAGCGTTGAGATAACAGAGGTGGCTGAGCTGCTAACAGATTTTGAATTACTTTCAACAATAGTCGGATAACCTAGTGCTTGAGTGCTGATAATGAACCCCAACATTAAAAAAGTAACTATTAACGGGATATATGAATTAATCCTATGCATAACAATAAGAAGCGATACAATCATTGCTAACAACGCGCCTACTTTCATTAAACTGGTACGTTTTTTGATACGATCAGAAAAGTGACTCACTATTGGCGAACCAACAATTGTCCCGACGAACAACATACTACAAACAAAGCAGACTGTGCTTCTGAGAAATGACGAGTAGCTTTTAAGTAAGCAACACCCCAAATAGCACCTAACAAATACAGGGTTAACGTCATTAAACTAGTATAAATACCACAAGCAGTATTTTGTCTTTTAGTAAAAATTCTAAATAAGCTAGCCAAGAGATGAGTTGATGAGTAAGGTTTATGTTGCACCGCATTGCGAGGTGACACTTTAATAACACTAGCAATCAATAGAAAAATAAGGATACCAATACCAGCATAGATAATGAGGGCATTACGCCAGCCAAAGTGATGTATCGCAAACATCAAAGGTGACTGCACAAAAAGGCCACCTAAGAATCCCATGGTAGTAACAATACCTAAGCTCAAAGCCAAGTGATGCTGCTGAGCCCAGTTAACCACTATGCGAACTGTACCGATAAAGCAAAACGCACCCCCAATACCCATCAAAACTTTTGAAATAACTAGTAGAGCCAAACCATTGGCATAAACATTTAACAGCACACCAACTATCGAAATAGCTAATGTAGTCAATACAACTTTTTTGGGATTAACGCGATCTAACAACAGCCCACCAGGAATTAACAGCAAAACTGCAACATAAAAGTAGACACCTGAAACAAAACCTATTTCAAAATGTGAGAGATGAAACGATGACTCAATATAAGGTTGTAAGACATTGTATATTGAACCTAGGTATCCGTTCAATATCAGCATGATTTGAAAATAATTCAAAAAGTTCTTGACAGCTTTTTCGTGCAAATTTGGAAATTTTATATTGGAATCATCGTGTGTCATAAAAGCATGATGTGCGCTCTATAACAACGCTGTATGCTCGGATTATTTTTTCATCGATCAGGTTCATGGCTTAAAAATAATTTCAGCAGTACGGCCATCTGTGTGGGGAAAATTTACCTTTTCAAACCCGTGGTATACTCTTCCTATGAAAAAACAACCTGACAAATCAGTTTTAGCCGATCTCATTGAGAGATTTAATAATACTGTTACACCAACAGCACTAGAAACAGATTTTAGCAATGTATGTGAAAGTCAGGCTGAGAAAATCATAAAGCTAGAAGACAAGGTGCAATCGTTAAATAACGCATTAAATAAATATAAAGGTGAGCAAGGAAAGCCTAATGTTAGAAAGCAAACGCGCGCTAACAAGGACAAGGATCATTCCTCCGAGAAGGATAGAAAAGGAAATAAAACCAATAAAACTAGAAAGCCAAAATCTAGTAAAAAAAATCTCGAAGTCTCTAATACAGTGACACTAACAATTAATCCAGATTCGTTGCCCAGCGATGCTGTGCCAAATGGCTCTAAGAAAACACTTATCCAGGATATAAAAATTGCTGCTAATAACACTCTTTTTTTGCGCCAACAATATTACTCCCCTTCTGAAAACAAACACTATACAGCACCTCTGCCAACTGGTTATGAGGGCCAGTTCGGCCCTACTATTAAAAGCTGGACAAGCTTCCTAAATACTCAAGGTGGTATGACGCTAGAAAGCCTTGAGACATTTTATAAAACCGCCAACATAGATATTAGTAAATCAACCATCCATAGCTTCACAATTAAAACGCCTACGATACTTGAGCCCGAGAAGGTAGAAGTTGTGAAGGCAGGTTTACAATCCACGAACTACCAGCACCTAGATGACACCAACGCTAGAGAGGATGGGAAAAACCGTTATGTTAATGTATTGGGTAATGAGTATTATTCAGCTTACTTTACGCTGACCAGTAAAAGTCGATTAAGCGTCATTGAAATGTTAAGCAAAGACCACTTTGGGTTCACATTAAATGAGGCCGCTTTTAATTTACTGGCTACTATGAACTTACCCCACAAGGTAATCGAAAGCTTAAAGGTATTTCACTCATCGACTATCTTAAACAGTAAGGAGCTGGAAGTTATTCTTGATAAGGTATTAGGTGATAAAAAATTTCCAAAATATAGAAAGCTGATTACTGATGCGGCAGCTATCTCAACATATAGAAAGAGTCCTTATGCGATAGAAACACTCATTACCGATGATGCGCCACAGTTTAAGCTCATTACTGAATCACTCGCCTTGTGCTGGGTTCATGAGGGTAGGCATTATAAAAAGCTGACGCCAATTTTTAAGAAGCACCAAGACTCTGTTGACAGCTTCTTGGATAGGTTTTGGGATTATTATCATAAGCTCATTGAATATAAAAAGAACCCAGGGCAAGATGAGATAGATAAGCTATCCAATGAGTTTACTGAGTTATTCTCAACAATCACTGGCTACGAGAAACTAGATAAACAAATTGAGCTCACCTTAAAAAAGAAAAGGCAGCTATTGTTAGTGCTGGAAAAGCCAGAGCTTCCTCTACATAACAATCCAGCAGAGTTGATGGCTCGGAAGCAGGCTAGAATGCGCGATGTACACCTTCATACTATGAGTGAAGAAGGAACGAAAGCTAAGGATACAATGGTTACAATTACTGAGACATGTAAAAAGCTAGCAGTTAATGTCTTCGATTATATATATGACAGAATTACAAAAAACTATTCTATGCCTTCGCTAGCGGAATTAATTACCATCCGCTCATCACAGGCGCAGTAAACTAAAGAGAGCGCAGCATGAGCATCATGCTGAAATAAGACGGATACGAACCTAGACCATATTGATAAGAGAAAAATAATGTGATGGTAACAACAACCGCAAACACTACAAATGCATTGGGTTTTTCCATGGTCTAACAACCCTCCAAAAAAAGGATTGTAAAATTGACAAACCATCTCGTCAAGAAAAATAGCTTGTTTTACAAGCAACCTCGGTTATGATAGTGTTCTTCAAACTTACATTATAAAAAAATAATTAAACTCTTAATTAATATTAATATGAAAAATTGAGAAAACGTTTGCTTAAGTTCATACTAAACAACCAACCAATAGAGACAGATCAAAACCCTGCTATGGTAATGGTCGACTTTATTCGTTATCAAAAAAACTTAACTGGCACAAAAATTGGCTGCAGGGAAGGAGACTGCGGTGCTTGCACTATTTTAGTTGGAAAACTTTCAACTGACAATGAAGTGCATTATCGCTCAATGACCTCTTGCTTAATGCCCTTAGCAAATGCGCAAGGTAAACACATTGAAACAATTGAAGGGCTAAATACTAAAACCTTACGTCCCTATCAACAAGCGATTGTCGATCACGGTGGAACGCAATGTGGGTTTTGTACACCTGGGTTTATTATGTCTCTTGCCGGTTTTTGTTTAGGTGAGAAAATCAATTATGATTCTGCTCTCGCAGCAATTGATGGAAACATTTGTCGTTGCACCGGTTATGCTTCTATTAAACGTGCTGCAAAAGATTTAGTAGAACAGCTCTCACAGCGTGATTATGCTAAGCGAATGAAATGGCTAATTGAAAAACAGTTCTTCCCTGAGTACTTTCAAACTGTAGCCGAACTCTTGCAGGCTCTCAACTCCAGCCAGGTAGTAGAAGTTTCAGCTCAATGCAGCTTTTTACTGGGCGGCGGCACCGACTTAATGGTACAAAAAGCACTAACCGTAAAGCGCTCAACTTCACATGCTGTGTTTGACCATCAGCATTTAAACCATATCAGCAAAGAAAATAATCGTATTATTTTAGGAGCCTCTACTACAGTTGAAGATTTTAAAAGCTCAAACCTCATCCAACAGCTTTTTCCAAACTTAGCACAGCACTTAAAACTAATCTCATCGACCCCCATTCGCAATATGGCAACCCTAGCAGGAAATATTGTTAACGCCTCACCTATAGGTGACAGGGTGCTGCCT
>CBDALO010000221.1:0-46042 GCA_965196985.1 Gammaproteobacteria bacterium
AATTCCCTACTCTTATAAAAATGAGCAAAACCAATGGCCTTAGATATTGATTGGCATTTAAAAGTATTTCAAGAACTTAGCATAAATGAGCTCTATGACTTATTAAGGTTACGCCAGGAAGTCTTTGTTTTAGAACAACAATGTCTTTACGCAGATAGTGATAAGAAAGACCAAACTGCTATCCACCTATTAGGTTATTTAAACGGCGAGTTAACTGCCTATAGCCGTCTTTTTGCATCTGGCAACTACTTTACCGAGGCATGCTCATTTGGCCGTGCCATGACAGCGCAGCAAGCACGAAGACAAGGGATTGGCAAGCAATTGGTTATACAAACGCTAAAAGCTCTCGATAAACTCTGGCCAAATACTTCCTGCAAAATTAGCGCACAGAGTTACTTGCAGCACTTTTATGAGGAGCTTGGTTTTGAACGACGTGGCGAGGAATATTTAGAAGATGATATTCCCCATGTTGCTATGTGGCGAGAATAACAATGGATTCATTCGAACAACCTAATTTCCCAGATAACGTCAAGCGAGCAGTGACAATTATCGTTGCTATTATAATGGCGATGGAGTTTATTAACGCCTCTGCTTTAAATACCTCCCTACCGCAAATCGCTAGGTCACTACACAGCAACCCGATTGATCTTAAAGTAGCTATTACCACCTACTTACTAAGTTTGGGGATATTTATCCCTGTTAGCGCTTGGCTAGTTGACTGTATTGGTGAGCGTCGCACTCTCACACTTGCTATCAGCGTTTTTCTAGCAAGCGCTATTGGCTGCGCTCTCTCGCAAAACTTGATCATGCTGGTTATTTTTCGATTGTTACAAGGAGCAAGTGGCGCTTTTTTGGCACCCATCGCAAGGCTAACTTTGCTACGCACCTATGGTCGAAAAGATATTGTTTATGCTATGACACAAGTTACCAAGATTAGCATGCTGGCATTAATGATTGGTCCATTACTGGGAGGCGCCATAACTACTTATATCAATTGGCGTTGGATTTTTTTAATTAATGTGCCGCCAGGACTACTCGCCATATTTTTTATTCAGCGTTACTTACCATTACTCACTGCATTGCAGCGACGAAAATTTGACTTGCCTGGCTTTATCTTTTTAGGTCTAGCCTTAGGAGCACTGTTATTCTTGCTTGATGTTATTGTGCAACCCAATTTTACATTGCTAGAAAAAATCTCTTTGCTTATTTTTACAATTGTTATGGTTGTTGCTTATTACTTTCACTCTAAACGCATCACTGTACATTTATTAGATTTTAAGGTTTTTTACGATCGCTTATTTCGCCTAGCTGCACTGGGGAGTTTATTTACTCGATTTACGTTGAGCACCCTTCCCTTTCTTGTCCCATTAATGTTACAGGCTACTTATGGGTATACGCCATTACATGCCGGACTATATGCTATTCCAATGGCTCTTGGAGCCTTAGGTAGCCGACCACTAATTAAGGTGGCTCTCAAAAATTTTAGTTATCGGCAGCTATTGCTAGGAAACTCACTTATCTTGTTTATCTGCTTTATTAGCTACACAGTTAACGGCTTTAGCTTTATTCCAGCTTTGCTAATCATACAGCAATTTATACTAGGCTTTGCTTCTGCCATACAATATACCAGCATGAATTCACTTGCGTATAAAAATTTAAATCCAGAACAAATAAGTCGTGGTGTAAGCATTTACAGTGCGATCATCCAGCTTAGTGCTAGCTTTGGTGTCGCTGTAGCAGCCTTGATTATGGTGAGAGTGATTGGCAATGATAATTTAACTCACTATATCCCTGCCATTGCTTTTAAAGTGGTTTTCATTGTTCAGTCGCTATTTTTACTTATTGCTACGTGGCTTTTCTATCGATTACCTGGAGACACATCTAACAAGTTTTCTTGTTGACTCCTGTCATCATTTTCTTCATCGCTGCTATAAATAAAAAAACTAGCGTGGCTATTAGCCATAGAATCCGGCTCATCGAAAACAGTGCCTTCAGTAGTAAGGCTTATTATTCCTGCTAGCAGATAAGCGCAAGCAGCAAAGCATATTATGCCATTAGCCAGTTGCTCTAATGCTTCGCCATCTTGGCTAAAATTGATTGCCGTCTCTATAAGGTCAAACAAAACTTCCAAAGCTTCTGAATTTTCAAATACAGTGGTTATGTCATCCATCAATAGGCCTTTTTAATTATTAAAAGAATGAACGCATCCTATCGTCCGAAGGAATGCTATTAAAAAGCAAAATTTACTTGATCTTAATCTAATTAATCCTTTGGTCTAGTTGGGACTTAAAAAACTATCCAACCCATTATCCACAAAAGAGTCTAAGTTGACTTTATTATTCTTTTAACAGAGCAGTTTTCTGCAACAATTTGTTCTATTCACATTATTCTGATCTTTCTCATCAAAACTAGGTGATCTAAAAAAAGGGACGCTTCCATATTCGATGCGCTCATCTATGGTAGGTAAGGCGTTATTACCTTGGTCGGCAAGGGGTTCATGAAATCTGTTACTTGCTTCATTAGAAGCCCTGCTCTCTTGCCACTGCGTATAGTTAGTTACTAGCGTTGAATAGCAAATTGAAAGCGCATTGCTGCCAAATAAACCTATAAACTGCATCATGTATAACCCCAGGCTATCAGCATCAATTTGAGCATGTTTGACTTGGCAAGAAAGCGCTATTTTAGTGAGATTGCGTAATGCTGTTTGTGCAGCAAGTGTTGCTGTCGCACTGGCCTGACTAATCCCATCGAATGGGTCACCAATATTACTAAGCAATATTGTCATCATAAGGAGATTGCTGGTAAAAATAAATAAACGTACCGCTGGCAAGTATTCTAACTTATCTCGATCTGTTGTTGCTAGTTGCACTGAGGATAAATAACAGGTTACATAGCTAAGCACTAAAGATAAAGCTGATATACAAGCATTTAATAGAATAGAGGGAGAATAGTAGATACCTTTACTAAAAAAACCATTAGAGAAAACGACATCTTGTAGCGCATACACTGGTTCAGCCAGACGAGTTAAAGTGGCGTAAGAAATACCCCCTTTACTATTTATATATTCTTGCCCATCAAGCCATTCAGGAGGAACACCAACAAGCTTATCACTATCAAAGTGATAGGCCATTGGCTCGATTAACCTACCACCCGCTTGCTCTAAGTCTTCACAAGCTTTTTGGCCAAGCCTAAAGATGTTTAGATAATTAAAAACTACGCTCATTAGAGTAAACAAGCTAAGTAAAGTAATTAAACTACCAGCAAGCCACTTCGCCCCTTTAGAGACTCGACGCATATTAATTCCTTTTTCTTATTTTTAAGCAAGTTAATGAAGCTATATAAAGGAATCAGTCAGAGCAAGAGTAAAAATTACCAAATGCGATAGCACTGCCCTGTTTGCAAGCCAAAAATACTTTTTCGATAAGCTAAGGCTACCCGTTTAACCGAAGCTGATTCAAAGCCTTCAAAGTATGGGCCATAACTTTTCATGGACTCAGTCACTACCGTTGGGCTTACAACATTAATACGTATACCGCGCGGCATTTCTATAGCGGCTGACTTAACGTAACCATCAATAGCACCGTTGATCATTGCTGCTGATGCACCGTAACGAATTGGATCATGATTTAGAATGCCACTAGTTAAGGTAAATGACCCGCCATCATTAATTGAGCTTAAGCCCTGTTGAACTAAGCGCACCTGTCCCATTAGCTTATTATTAAGACCTAGTTGAAAGTTGGCCTCGGTCATTTCAGTCAAATCACCAAAATGGACCTTCCCTGCTGCAAAGACTAAAGCATCAAAAGCGCCTACTTGTTTAAACATCGCTTTGATGGAGGTTTCGTTTTCTATGTCAACCTGTATATCGCCGCTACTTCTTGAGGCGATAATGAGTTCGTTTTCATTTTTTAGCTCTTTAGCAATAGCTTGTCCAAGCGTTCCTGTTCCGCCTACGATTATAATTTTCATATTGTTCTCCTGTGTTTGTTTTATAGGTTCTGCATCCTATTTCCTGTCTGCTTGGCTACGCCCTATGCCTACTGTCTACCGTCCTCTGACCCGTAGCCCGGCTTGATACCGCGACTTGTCGCGGGGAGTAAGCTGGGGCTGAATTTAATCTCAACCCCGGATTTTCAAATGCTACGCATTTTCAATCCGGGCTACGCGCTTTAGTAGTCCATTCCCTCCTTAGAATAAGGAGAGCCAGGGCGGATCATAAAAATAAGCGGTTTCTTTTTGAAACCAACCTTCTTTAATCCCCCGCCTTGCTTTCGCTCGGCCGCCCCCTTTGAATCAAAGGGGGCTTGTTGCGTCGCAACGCGGAGCGTTTCGACGAGCCCCCTTCCTCATAAACAGACTCTAGCTAAACCTGCATCCTGTCCCCTGTTCATTACCACCTGACAGTAAGCTACCGCGTTTGTAAGCTACCGCGTTTGTAAGCTACCATTAATAACCTTACCATTAAGCTTCGCATGTCGGCCAACATAAACAACACCCGGCTTTGGACCAACAAAAGTAATATTGCCATTAACCATTGTTCTATCTTTAAGTCTTACTAAATAATTCAAGTTAGCAGTAGGATGCTTGTATTCTTTTATTGTAATACCTTGAGTCGTTGAGTCTTCTAAGTTGGTAGCAGAACCATAAACAGTCAGAGGCTTGGTAAAACTTGATCCCTCAGAGTTTAACGCTCCGTAAACCGTTACAGTATTATTAAATTTTGAATCTTCTGCTTTTAAGTAGCCGTAAACTAAGCTATTACCCGCTACAGTTAACCTGTCTGCAGAAAGCTTACCATGCATGGTTAGATTGCCTTTTAGTACAGTGCGATCCATTTCTGCATGGCCTAATACTGTTACAGTATTAAGGTTGGCATTTTCAGCATCAAGAGGACCATGAACCGTAAGCATATTAGTTACCGTCGTGCCTGAAAAATCTGCTTTGCCAAGTATAGAGACACTATCTAACGTACCAACTCCGCAGGTTACGTGGCCAAATAGTTTGCCATTATCGACCATACCCTGCGTCGTACAGACCTGCCCCACCGTGCTGGCCACTGCAATACTCAAACTACTCGATAGCAAAATTCCTGCTATGATACTTTTTTTCATCGAACTTCTCCTATCAAATGAAAAACTAAACCACGAGCTTACCGAAGCTATTCTTGCAATGCTAGCCATTTTTCCTCAAGCTCGTTAAGGTGGTTTTTCACCTGTTCTCGTTGCAAAGTTAACTGTGTCAATTCTTGCCCATCACCCTGATAAAGTTTTGGATCGGCTAACGACTTATCCACTTCAGTAAGCTCTACAGTAAGCTTTTCGATTTTACTTTCTAGCTGGACTAATTGTTTAGAGACAGGTTTAGCTTGGGTGGTAGCAGACTTTGGCTTAATTGCTTGATCTGATCTTTTCTGCTTGGCATTTAGTGTCATTTCTAAATAATCATCTAAGTTGCCACAATAAGTCTGAACGGAATACTCATTAACCCAGTAAAACTCATCAACCGTTGCTTGTAACAAATGCTTATCATGTGCAACAACAATCAAAGCACCCGTATAAGTTTGCAGAGCAAGCGTTAATGCTTCTCGCATTTGGATATCTAAATGGTTAGTCGGCTCATCAAGTAAAAGCAAGTTGGGTTTTTGCCAAATAATCAAAGCTAAAGCTAAGCGAGCTTTTTCACCACCTGAGAAATTCTTAATAGGACTAGTTGCCACTTCACCACGAAAACCAAATCCACCTAGATAGCTTCTTAACTCATTTTCACGCGCACGATCATTAAGTTGTTGAATATGCCAAAGTGGGCTCTGATCTAGGGTTAATGATTCAAGTTGATGCTGGGCAAAATAACCAATACGCAGTGACTTATGCAACGTTATTTGTCCTGCATCAGCTTGAAGCTCACCAGAAACTAGTTTAATTAAGGTTGACTTACCAGCACCATTTAAGCCAAGTAATCCAATGCGAGCATTATTACTAATTGAAAAATCAGCTTTCTTGAAAACGCTATGACTATCGTAAGAAAAATCAACCTGCTCCAAACTAACCAATGGATTACTGGCTAGTTTTGATTCAAAGAATGAAAAAGAAAATCCAGAGTCAACTTGAGCAATAGCAATATCTTCTAGCTTCTCAAGTTGCTTTAGACGACTTTGCGCTTGCTTAGCCTTGCTTGCTTTAGCTCGAAAACGATTGACAAAAGACATTAGATGCTCACGTTGTTTAGTCTGTTTTAGCTGTAAACTTTGCTGACTTGCCAAAGCTGCTGCATATTGTTTTTCATAAGCAGAGTAGCTACCTTGATAAAGCTTCACATTTTGCGATTCGATCGCCAAAGTGTAGCCAGTTACATTATCTAAGAAGTCTCTGTCATGAGAAATTACTAGTAAACTACCTGCATAGCCCTTTAACCATTTTTCCAGCCAATACTGAGCCTCCAAGTCTAAGTGGTTAGTTGGTTCATCAAGTAACAACAAGTCAGCAGGAGAAATCAAGCAGCGGGCCAACTTTAAACGAACTCGCCAACCACCTGAGAACTCTCTGACAGGTTTATTAAGTTCAGCTTGCTCAAATCCAAGTCCAACAAGAATTTCACTGGCTGTTGCTTCAATAGCATAACCTTGTCGTTCAGCCATTTGCTGATGAAGCCTAGCAAGCTGATCATAGTCTCCACTACCTTCAGCTTGTTTAATAGCTAGATAAAGCTGACCAACATTAGCATTCCCTGCAATCACGTAGTCTAGCGCTGTTTTATCCAGCTCCGTCATTTCTTGCTCAATGGCTGCAACCCTAACTTGCTTGCTCAAAACGACCTCGCCCTTATCGGGGCTAAGCTGGTTCAAGATTAAATTAAATAAGCTTGATTTACCTGCACCATTACGACCAACAAAACCAATTTTTTGATTAGGGTATAAAGAAAAATTAAGGTCAGTAAAAAGAATTTTTTGACCGAACTGTAACTCAATATGTTGTAACTCTAGCATGATAAAATCTCCACCGTAAAAACTAAACGTAAAAAAACACGGTGACACGGCACCGTAAAGTTTACGCTAGCTAGCTGGTGATGATTCGTTTCATCCTTTTATCTCCAACGTGATAAGAGCCGCCAATCTATCATAGTTCAGTTATTTGTCAATGGTGCTCCGTCTCGCTTTCAATCGGATGCTCCAACTTTCGCCTTTGCTTACTTATCTCCTGGAAAAGCTTTATTCGCTTTTCTAAGTCGATAAGTAGGCTGACGCCCACAGTATCAAATTTCTGCCCCCTGTCTGCTATCTACTGCCAAGCACGCCCCTTCCTTAGCCCGTAGCCCGGATTGAGCGCCAGCGAAAATCCGGGGTAAAATTTAAACCCTTCCCCGGATTTTCAAATGCTTCGCATTTTCAATCCGGCTACAAATCCCCCTTGTTGCGTCACAACGCAGAGCGTTGCGACGAGGCCCTTTGAAAAAGGGGACTTTATTTTTCAAACTTCTATTTATTGATCTTTGTCCTCTGCCTACTGATCAGCAAATAAATCATACAGGCGGCCATTAACGACCGAGTAAACCGGCCAGCCAGTAAGTTCCCAGCCAGTAAAAGGACTCCAAGCACATTTGGTTTTTAAGTCAGCTTCATTAACTTTACGAGTTAAATTTAAATCCACTAAAACCAAATCATCATTAGCAGATAACGAAAACATCTCACGAATGTTGTAACAAGTTAAATGAGCAATTTCTTGTAATGATAACTTGCCCTCGCTATAAGCGTTTAATAGCAAAGGAAAATTTGTCTCTATACCAGGCACACCAGAGGGTGATTGTCCATAGGGTTGATCTTTTTCCTCTACTGTATGTGGCGCATGGTCAGAACCAATGGTATCAATGGTGCCATCGTGGATTGCTTCAAACAGTGCTACTTGATGCTCTTTAGAACGTAATGGTGGATTCATCTGCGCCCTACCCGCCAGCTCAGCATAAGCATCTGTATTTAAAAATAAATGATGTGGTGAAGTTTCCGCGTAAATTGGTAGTCCACGCTTTTTAGCTTCCCGAATAAGCTCTAACTCATTAATACTGCTTACATGTAAGATATAAGCTCGAGTGCCATAAAGCTCAACAAGCTCAATTACCTGTTCAACTGCCTTTGCTGCAACTTCAGGTGTACGCAACTCTGAGTGAGCACAATGATCACAGCGACCAGCAAAGCTTGGTTGGCGCTCTTGGATCATTTCTTCATCTTCGGCATGAACGGCAACAAGCACATCAAGCTTAGCTGCAATCGCAAATACAGCATGTAAGCTACTCTCATCATCCATTAACAAGTCGCCGGTGCTTGAGCCCATAAAGACCTTAACGCCAACCACCTCTTCACGAACCTTGTTAATTTCTTGAAAGTGATTTTTATCTGCCCCAAAGTAAAGCTCATAACGTAGACCAATGCCTGCTTCTTGTAATTGTGCATTGATTAAGGCCTTCTTATCATGAAGGCGTTGGCGTGTTACACAGGCAGGAATATTATTAGGCATATCAAATACCATGGTATAACCTCCGCGAATGGTAGCTAATGCAGCACTACGCCAATCTTCTTTATATTCTTGTCCGGGAGTACGAAAATGTACGTGCGGGTCAATTAAGCCAGGAAAAGCAACCAAGCCACTTGCGTCAAGTGTTACCTCTTGGTCGCTTTCTATCTGCAAGGTTTTTGTCTCACCACTTAAGGTCTGTACTCCGGTTAATGTAATCATGCTACATATTCCTTTACGTCTTCGCGCTCAAAAGTTTTTTCACAGTATTTACACTGCAGTTTAACCGCTTCGTCACATTCATATAAAGTGAAGTGTGTAGTTAAAGGTTCATTTTGAGTCACACAACGAGGGTTAGGGCAAACCATAATATCAACGATGGTTTCTGGTAATACAGCCTTGCGTTTTTCGACCACTTTAAAGTCTTTAATGACGTTAATTGTTGCATCGGGCGCGAATAAACCAATCTCTTGAGATTCAATTTCTGTTAAATAACGATTTTCCATTTTAATTAAATCTTTAAAGCCAGTTTGACCCTTTAAGTTTAATCCGATAGTTACTTGGTTTTTATGGTCAACAAGCTTTAATAGTCGTAATAAGGTAATTGCTTGTCCTGCGCAAATATGATCAATCACCGTACCATTTTCAATTGCTTTAACCGAAAGTTTACTGTCGTTACTCATTTTTGCCCCCTTAAACCAATTCTTTATTTAACATTAATGACAGCATAGCCTGACGGACGTAAAGTCCATTTTCAGCTTGCTCAAAGTAATAAGCATGTGGCGTAGCATCAACGTCTACATCGATTTCATCCACGCGAGGTAAAGGGTGCATAATTCGCATATTAGGTTTTGCGCTTTGAAGCATATCAGCAGTTAACGAATATTGATTCATTAAGTGCTTAAATTCAGCTTCATCAAAACGTTCTTTTTGCATTCGGGTCATATAGATGATATCGACTTTATCAAGCACCTCATTGATATCTCGGTGAATAGTGTAATTTGCACCGTGCCGGGTCAACGTATCACAGACATTATCAGGCATCATTAACATCTCAGGTGAGACAAAGAAGTAGTTGGTATTATAAGTCGCACAAGCTTGGGCTAATGAGTGTACTGTACGCCCGTATTTTAAATCACCTACAAAAGCAATATTTAGATCAGTTAAGCGTCCTTGGCATTCACGAATGGTATAGAGATCTAGTAGGGTTTGCGAAGGGTGACGATTAGAGCCATCTCCTCCGTTAATAATTGGCTTATCAGAAACTTCTGTCGCTAACCGTGCTGCACCTTCTTGAGGATGGCGCAATACAATTACATCAGCATAAGAAGCAATCACTTTAATAGCATCATGCAATGACTCTCCTTTTTTAGCGGAAGTATTCTTTGAGTCTGAAAAACCAAATACCCCACCACCTAGTTTTAGCATAGCTGCCTCAAAGGAAAGCCTAGTACGAGTTGAAGCTTCAAAAAAGCAACTCGCCATGGTCTTACCTTGTAATAAAGTTGGCATTGGTGCCTGCTTGATTTTTGCTGCAGTATCAAAGATCAAATCAATTTCAGCTTGGTTAAGTTCAGCTACGGAAATAATATCGCGCCCGAATAACGGATTCGTCATGAAGCTACCTCTTTTGGTTGGAATATAGGGGATAGTTTGAGAAAAAAGTTGGTGTGCTGACTGAAAAGGCCAGGAAAAAGATTTATCACTAGGGTGGTCCAAATCGTGACCAAGCAATCCTCCTCACACAAACGTTCAGAAGCATAAAGGATATTGATGCTTAGATCAAGCATTTTTCAAAATAGCCGAAACTTTATCTAGCAACTAACTCCTTAGTTAAAGTTGCAATTAGGATAACTTAACCAGCTCTGCTTGAGAATCAAGCATTGTCAATGCACTGCTCAGGTAGTAAACCAGTGATTTATCACGTTTGAAAATTAACAACGCAGCGACCTCCCCTATTAGCAATGCCAAGCCCTATAGGAAAGAGCATTGGCCTCGAAGACCTTATCTTCTACTCTGTAGAGGTGGTTTTTTAAACATACCCAAATGGGTTTCTTAATTCACCATTCTTACGTTTTTCAAAATGTTGATAGTCATGAAGGTCATACCATGCACCACCCCATGCCCAATGACGTGAAGTAAATATTTTATAGGCGATACCATCCTGTACAATTTTACCAGGAGCAGGCTGGCATCGATTAGAGTATACCTTCCCATTCTCAGGTAAAGTTATAAGCTTCTTTATATAAGGATTAATACGTGTATTGATATCAATTGCACGCCCATAACTATGTTGTGAGTAGATTCCAGGTTGTTCGCTTACTTGACGGCAATTAAATGATGACGTGTTATTTGCTTCCATCGAGGCCTCATCACTCCCTTTAAATTTATACATAGGAATGATACTTTGGATTGGAAATTTATGCTGATACAATAACTTAAATATAGTAAGTACCTGTTTTGCTAATTCTTCATTAACGATAATAGAACCTTTGTGCACCTTATGATCAAAGCCATAGTATGAGATTTCTAAATAACGTAACTTCGTTAGAGGAATAGGACATGTTGGCCTCCATGTATATTGGCGCATAAGTTTTTGTACATTGGGAGGTATAGTTGAAATTTTCCCATAGAATGGAGGTAACGGCTGGCTAAATGTGGTTAAAACATAAGAGAGTAAAAAAATAAGGGTTACCGTAATAAAAGCTCGCTTCATATTCTCTATTTATCTCCTGGTTCAAAAATTTAGTGTTACCTTCTGCGGACTAGCTTTTTATTGCCGATTCTGCTTATTCAATAAAGCATCATCCCTAACACTTTATAAGGCTTTCAATGGCGTAAGGCTATGTTAAAGATTACACTCTTACTAACAACTTCTAGTTGGTATTTTTATAAGTTTTTGCATACAGCATTTCCCTATTTCGCCATTAGCCGCTTAACTGGTTTAAGTAATAAAATACTTAACAGACCTAAAGCGACGGTAACTAATCCCAACCAAAAAAAGCTATGCGCATAGATTGGCTCTGACACTGCAACGCTTGCATGTTTAGGGATTACAGTTGCCTGACCAATATAGCCCGACAAAATAGCCGAGAAGCCAACGAATAAGTTAAACACACCCATCATAGTACCTTCATGCCCATCGGGTGCTAAGTGCCCAATCATAGCTAAAGCAGTCGGCGCAATAAGCAGCTCAGCTAAAGAGAAGGCAATATAAGCTAACAACACCCAAACCATATTAACCAATTGTCCTTTAGTTGTTAGCTCAATACCTAAAAACAAAACCAACCCACCTACTCCCATGATAATAACTGCACTAGAGAACTTAGCTGGGATGGATGGTTGCTTATTTCGTATGGCTAACCGAGTCCACAGCACACTTAAGAAGAATCCAATACCAATAACAAAGATTGGATCCAAGCTATAAAAAGTAGCCGCTGGAATACTGTGTCCAAGCAAAGAGCGGTTTAGATCATTTTGAATAAACAACGTTAGCAATGATGGCTCCAACATATAGATAACCCAAAAGGTTAAATTAATTGTTAGTAAAGCTAGCAAAGCATATAAACGATATTTCGCTATCTTTGTCGATTGTAATATCACTAACCAAAAAACAATGCCAACGGCAGCAATAAAAGCCAACCAGATCATCAAGTTAGCTAAACTCTTATAGTGAAACAATAGAGCGATAACAGGAAACCCTATAAGCAAAATGATTATCAACAACCCATTAAGTTTGTTATTAGAGATTTGCAGTATGGCTTGTGCTGCACCTTTTCGAGCAGTTTTAATAAATCGAATAGAAAGCACAAAAAGCAATAGGCTAATTAGCAAGGAAACGCCTGCTAATAAGAAAGCCTTATCGTACCCCAAACCACGCGATAAGTAGCCAGTTGAAAATGGCGCGACTAAAAAACCACAGTTCATAATAATGTAAAATAAAGTTAATCCACTCTCACGACGTGGATCATGACGCTCATAAAGTAACCCAGGCAAAGTAAATAGTGCGGGTAATGCTAAGGCATAAGCAACTGCATAAAGCCCTAATGCATAATTTAATACACCTATTCGTGTGACACTCATCAAGCACATAGCAAGGATTGTAAAAAATATCCCTATTGCTGCAGCACGTTTATACCCACACCGTGAACCCAAGAAGCCACCTATGATAGGTAGCGCAAAGATAAAAGCATTAAAAATGGCGTAAATACCATAGGCCTTAGCTTGTGAAAAATGTAAGTGATGAGTTAAATAAATCACAAGAATCGAGTTAATAGAGCCTAATGAAAAGTTAAAAAAGGCCATTACTGCCGCTAAGTAGAATAGTCCTGTTGGGTGACGCTGTTTTGCTAAAGCTGTTAAGTCGTTCATTATTACCTCTTATTTTAAATATTGGCTCACTTTTTTTAGGCGAACTGACATAATAAAAAAGAAATGAAAAAAAATTCAAGTCAGTATTTACGGGGAAAATTTCGTAATTATTTACAGAGCAGAATATTTGCAAATTGGCAGCTGCAAATTAAGAGGTGTCGCTAAAAACCACTTGCCACGATAACAAATAACTTGGCTATTCAGGCCATTAATAATCACCAAGCCATCGTAATTCTTATTTATTAATAAGTGGTCAAATGCGCGCTTGGTTTTTTGTGCTGATTCAGTAATAAGGTTTGGTGATAAATAACGTCCGTATACCCCTTCATGTTCATAACGATAAATTGCTCGCTGCTTAGCAATTTTTAATGGAGTCTTAACGTAAAACACATACACTTGATAGCCCGCTTGTTTTAAGCTTTGCATCCAAGCTGCAGCTTTGGGGATAGAGCGTTATTTTGTCTGTAAAAACCAACTTCAGTACTTAGAAAAACCTTTAAAATTCTAAATGGCACTCTATTGTACCTGTCTCATCGCATAATATCTTAAATTAATTATGCTAATCAATCTAAAAAATTATTTATACCTCAAATTTTTCTCCTCTCAAAATAAATTATTAACTTTTAGGTAATAGCAATTATATCTCGTTAATAAGAACAAGAATGATCTATCCTAAAACCCTATGAAGCCTTATTATTCACTTCAACTTAAGTATCTAGGTGATCCGCTCCACTGGTCATCAATTTCCACTAAAACAGCTGATACGAGCCTTAGGCACGATTCAGTATTAGGGAAAATTCCAACTGTATGCGTCCTTCTTTTTACCTCTCTGTTTACGCGCTCAGCTATGTTACTGGTTCTTAATCTTTTTTGATGCGGCCTGTCAAAGTTCATCACTACTAAGCCCTCCGGTATATTCACTTCCAACCAAGAAGAAAGCTCTGGTGCTGTTTGCTGATATTTATCTACCGCCATAGCCAATAGTCTTTCCGACTCATGAATGTTTGAGGCATTAAATATAGCTGTAATCTCCTCAGCTACTGGTTCCTTCATTGAGCGCTTTGGTATGTGAGCCTGAGCATTTTGCTGCAAATGAAATTGGCAGCGTTGCCAAGGAACACTGGGGAACACAGCTCTTCTAGCGGCTTTTAGGCCAGTATGAGCGTCGCTAGTAATCAACTCAATACCATGTATACCTCGCTCAACCAACTGCTGAAGAAAATCACGCCAATGTACCTCAGCCTCTGATAACGCAACAGAAACACCTAGCACTGTTCTCTTGCCGGTTGATTCATCAAAGCCATAGGCTATCAATACCGCACAGTCTTGTACTGTGCCGCTAGTGCGCACCTTCTCATAACGTGCATCTAGCCAAAGATATTTTATCTTTCCTAACGGCTTATTTCGCCATTTCTTTAAATCTTCATCCAACAATTTAGCGCAACGGCTTACCTCTGTGCTTGAAATATCTGTTCCACAGAGTTGCTTTAGCACCTTTTCAACGGGTGCTGCCTCTATATAATGTAGGCTATATTGCTGCTGGCACGCCAAAATCATTGACCTTCTCCCAAAACTGATCCCATCTGCCTTTAGTCTTTACTAGTGTTCTCAAGCATAAAACGATTTTCATTCCCTTGTCTTTCCAGCGCATTCCTGATCCGCCTAATCTTTGTTTAACAATTGTTTTACATGCTGCTTCAGTGACGCCAGAGCCAATTGGTGCATTCTGCTTAATCAAATTATGATACGACATTCGCTTTTCTTTAATATTATTTTCAAAATACGTAATTGTTCCTTCTAGCTTTTCTCTAAGCGATTTATTCAGTTTTTTATTTACATGCTCTTTAAGCTCAGCAAGTATTCTACCTGCCGCACCTTTCTTGTGCTTTAAGTCATGACATCGCTCTTGGAGCCAAACATCACGCTCATCTCTTTCAGATTTTTTGGTAAATACTGCCTTTGATGCTTCGCCGAGATATTCAGTTGCATGCCAAAAATCTAAAATTTGCGTATCAGTATGTTTTTTTAGAAATGGCCAATTATTTTTTGCTCCATCAGCAACGCCAATTGTTTTAGCATCAGGGTAATATTTCTTTTTCAGCTTTATTTCCTTTTCAAGCCTATTAAAGAATTCATCTTTTCCATATTCTGGTGATGCTGCAACGTAGGTTGTGTGCAGGCGTGCACCATGCTTATCATACATGGAAATAGTTCCAACCATGCTCTCTCTATAACCATCATTAACGGTGAGAACATATGCACCATCTAAGCTAATACTTAGCATCTCAATGCCTGCATCAAGCTTTGGCTCTTCATATTCCCACTCAGCCTCTTTGGCTTGTGCAATACCGCCAACAAAATCAGTTGCCCGTTGCAAGTATGAATGTGAGATTTTACGGTTATGATTGACCTTGAGATCATCAATAACACTAGGAGCAGGTAAGTTTGAGTATTTATGTGAGATTATTTTTGCAAATCGCGGTGTTGATCCTTGGATAATTCTAGCCTTATCTTCTAAAGGACAAAAGATCTTCCCGCCTTTAGAGGTTTGATAAACATAACGCTTAACTCGAGCAACTCCATAAGGCGTTTGGTAATTTGCTTCATCTCTACTTCGTGCTGTTAGCTTTATTTTTCCAACATGGATAGGAGAGCCATCTGCATCAAACTTACTTAAAGCTTTTTCAGTGGCTAATGTTCCAACCTCATTAAGGCCGTCAAGAATTGCATCCTCACATTCAAGCATGGATCCTTTTAGTGGAAGCTTGAGCTCAATAGTTAATTCATTATTTTCATCAGAGAGAATTCTAGCTAACATCCAAACACCATCCGTAATCAAGTTAAAGTGTATATTATGCTATATTTTCTACATTATATAAAGGCAGCACCCTTTTCAACTTTGCGCGTGGAAACCCCATGCACATACATTTCAGCGACAGCCAGCTTAAGTGCTCTATCAGAGCGTACACCTCGCTCTAAGACTGATGGATAGAAGGCTTCATTGGAGTCTCTAACCTGCGGTATCTGTAGCTCAAGCTGACCTTGACCTGTGTTAATTAACCTTGGTTTAAAGCCGTTCGCATATCCGTTTCTATCGCCAGTTCGCTCATAAGGACTGGCATTTAAATGGCGCTCCCTTTCTATTAACATAGCCTCATTCATCAACCTGGAGACAAGCTTAGGTAAAGCTTCAAACCCCTCCATCGCTAAAACATGTATGGCTTCTTCGATTAAGTTCTCATTTTTATAGCAGCTCATTGTCATTCCTCTTTTTTGGTTAAGTTTACCTTAAAAGGAATTTCTAATCTGACTGAGTCGCCTGCTTATTTTCAGCAAGTCAATGGAATTTACAGAAAGGATGGCGCACTAGCGCTTTGGGATAGTTGCCTAGGGTTGAGTCAAGCAAAACGTTGCGACGACAACTTCTATCAGCGAGCAAACGATCAAACATCATGGCAACAACATCTTTAGTTTCAGCTTGAGTTAAAGAGGCATTCCAACCACGATAGTCAGGAAACCCCAGTTCGGAGTTAATAGTGATCAAGTAATTAAATTCTAATTGCTTGGCAACCTTTTCACTGCAGTAATTGTTAATGGCTCAATAATATAAGCAGCCAACCCAGCAACAAGATGTGTAATAGCATTTGCAACCGAGCGATGTCTGGTGTGCCAAATATGAAACTTATGTTTCAAGCAGCCAAAAACAGTCTCAATGATCCCTCGCTGATTTAATAACTGTTGCTCGTGATCGCTAAGTGGCTGCGCATTTTTCATATTTTTTCTTTTGCGTGTAATTAACTTCAAACCGCTATCAAGTAGTTTTTCAAAAACAGCCTTCCCAATATAGCCTTTATCTCCGAAGGCCAAAGCCTCCAGCCCTTCAAACAATGAGACACCTGCAGCTAAATCATGATGATTGCCGGGCGTGACTTTAAAGGCGATTAACTCACCTATGTCATTGATTACTAAATGAAGTTTCAGACCAAAAAACCAACCAACAGATGTTTTTCCAAGTTTTGCAACCGCTTTAAATGTGCGGTGGCGTTTAGTGCGTTTAATGTGACAGTTTGGTAGGCAACTTGAGTCAATGTAGTAAATGCCACTACGCCTGCCACCGTTAAGAGTAATAAAAATTGTCAGTGGCATTAGCGCTCTAGGCATCAATTCAATAAAACGTGAGTAACTGGGTAAATTAGGGAAGTAATGTCCCCAGTATGTTTTTAGAAAGCCAGTATAAAAATATTTAAAGTTTCTATAGCCGATCATTTGGAACAAAATCATGATTGTCATAATCTCGCTATAAG
Organism: Gammaproteobacteria bacterium; assembly: GCA_965196985.1. GTDB lineage: Bacteria > Pseudomonadota > Gammaproteobacteria > UBA12402 > UBA12402 > 2-12-FULL-35-23. The sequence continues at coordinate 17,177 of CBDALO010000221.1, forward strand.
CTAAACAACAAGGTGGACCTGACTTTTTTTCTGCAGATGAAGGGAGTAGATCTTTGCGCTCAAGTGCTGCAAATTCCTCAGCAAAATCATCTATGCGACAAAATAACTCTATAACCTCGCGCTCATGTATCATAACCACATCCATTATTAGTAATAATTTCAAAAGGTTATATAAGTTTTTCACTAAATCCAAGGCTGCCATAACTCCGAACTGGGGTTCAGGAAGCTCTTCACGAATATCGTCAGTACTAATTACAACAAATTGATGCTGCTTCAGTGCTATTGGAAAATATTTTTCTAGTGCGGTAGTTTTTCCTGCCCCCATTACTCCACCGCTAAAAAGTGCGATAGGCTTAGCGCGGCACGGCACACTTGCAAAGGTTTTATTAATTATTTTTTCATGAAGCTGTCGACGAACTTTAATGTATTGTTTGGTATAGGGATTCAAATACTGATAGAGCGTTATTTTGTCTGTAAAAACCAACTTCAGTACTTAGAAAAACCTTTAAAATTCTAAATGGCACTCTATTGTACCTGTCTCATCGCATAATATCTTAAATTAATTATGCTAATCAATCTAAAAAATTATTTATACCTCAAATTTTTCTCCTCTCAAAATAAATTATTAACTTTTAGGTAATAGCAATTATATCTCGTTAATAAGAACAAGAATGATCTATCCTAAAACCGATAGAGCGTTATTTTGTCTGTAAAAACCAACTTCAGTACTTAGAAAAACCTTTAAAATTCTAAATGGCACTCTATTGTACCTGTCTCATCGCATAATATCTTAAATTAATTATGCTAATCAATCTAAAAAATTATTTATACCTCAAATTTTTCTCCTCTCAAAATAAATTATTAACTTTTAGGTAATAGCAATTATATCTCGTTAATAAGAACAAGAATGATCTATCCTAAAACCCTATGAAGCCTTATTATTCACTTCAACTTAAGTATCTAGGTGATCCGCTCCACTGGTCATCAATTTCCACTAAAACAGCTGATACGAGCCTTAGGCACGATTCAGTATTAGGGAAAATTCCAACTGTATGCGTCCTTCTTTTTACCTCTCTGTTTACGCGCTCAGCTATGTTACTGGTTCTTAATCTTTTTTGATGCGGCCTGTCAAAGTTCATCACTACTAAGCCCTCCGGTATATTCACTTCCAACCAAGAAGAAAGCTCTGGTGCTGTTTGCTGATATTTATCTACCGCCATAGCCAATAGTCTTTCCGACTCATGAATGTTTGAGGCATTAAATATAGCTGTAATCTCCTCAGCTACTGGTTCCTTCATTGAGCGCTTTGGTATGTGAGCCTGAGCATTTTGCTGCAAATGAAATTGGCAGCGTTGCCAAGGAACACTGGGGAACACAGCTCTTCTAGCGGCTTTTAGGCCAGTATGAGCGTCGCTAGTAATCAACTCAATACCATGTATACCTCGCTCAACCAACTGCTGAAGAAAATCACGCCAATGTACCTCAGCCTCTGATAACGCAACAGAAACACCTAGCACTGTTCTCTTGCCGGTTGATTCATCAAAGCCATAGGCTATCAATACCGCACAGTCTTGTACTGTGCCGCTAGTGCGCACCTTCTCATAACGTGCATCTAGCCAAAGATATTTTATCTTTCCTAACGGCTTATTTCGCCATTTCTTTAAATCTTCATCCAACAATTTAGCGCAACGGCTTACCTCTGTGCTTGAAATATCTGTTCCACAGAGTTGCTTTAGCACCTTTTCAACTTTGCGCGTGGAAACCCCATGCACATACATTTCAGCGACAGCCAGCTTAAGTGCTCTATCAGAGCGTACACCTCGCTCTAAGACTGATGGATAGAAGGCTTCATTGGAGTCTCTAACCTGCGGTATCTGTAGCTCAAGCTGACCTTGACCTGTGTTAATTAACCTTGGTTTAAAGCCGTTCGCATATCCGTTTCTATCGCCAGTTCGCTCATAAGGACTGGCATTTAAATGGCGCTCCCTTTCTATTAACATAGCCTCATTCATCAACCTGGAGACAAGCTTAGGTAAAGCTTCAAACCCCTCCATCGCTAAAACATGTATGGCTTCTTCGATTAAGTTCTCATTTTTATAGCAGCTCATTGTCATTCCTCTTTTTTGGTTAAGTTTACCTTAAAAGGAATTTCTAATCTGACTGAGTCGCCTGCTTATTTTCAGCAAGTCAATGGAATTTACAGAAAGGATGGCGCACTAGCCTAAAACCCTATGAAGCCTTATTATTCACTTCAACTTAAGTATCTAGGTGATCCGCTCCACTGGTCATCAATTTCCACTAAAACAGCTGATACGAGCCTTAGGCACGATTCAGTATTAGGGAAAATTCCAACTGTATGCGTCCTTCTTTTTACCTCTCTGTTTACGCGCTCAGCTATGTTACTGGTTCTTAATCTTTTTTGATGCGGCCTGTCAAAGTTCATCACTACTAAGCCCTCCGGTATATTCACTTCCAACCAAGAAGAAAGCTCTGGTGCTGTTTGCTGGTATTTATCTACCGCCATAGCCAATAGTCTTTCCGGCTCATGAATGTTTGAGGCATTAAATATAGCTGTAATCTCCTCAGCTACTGGTTCCTTCATTGAGCGCTTTGGTATGTGAGCCTGAGCATTTTGCTGCAAATGAAATTGGCAGCGTTGCCAAGGAACACTGGGGAACACAGCTCTTCTAGCGGCTTTTAGGCCAGTATGAGCGTCGCTAGTAATCAACTCAATACCATGTATACCTCGCTCAACCAACTGCTGAAGAAAATCACGCCAATGTACCTCAGCCTCTGATAACGCAACAGAAACACCTAGCACTGTTCTCTTGCCGGTTGATTCATCAAAGCCATAGGCTATCAATACCGCACAGTCTTGTACTGTGCCGCTAGTGCGCACCTTCTCATAACGTGCATCTAGCCAAAGATATTTTATCTTTCCTAACGGCTTATTTCGCCATTTCTTTAAATCTTCATCCAACAATTTAGCGCAACGGCTTACCTCTGTGCTTGAAATATCTGTTCCACAGAGTTGCTTTAGCACCTTTTCAACTTTGCGCGTGGAAACCCCATGCACATACATTTCAGCGACAGCCAGCTTAAGTGCTCTATCAGAGCGTACACCTCGCTCTAAGACTGATGGATAGAAGGCTTCATTGGAGTCTCTAACCTGCGGTATCTGTAGCTCAAGCTGACCTTGACCTGTGTTAATTAACCTTGGTTTAAAGCCGTTCGCATATCCGTTTCTATCGCCAGTTCGCTCATAAGGACTGGCATTTAAATGGCGCTCCCTTTCTATTAACATAGCCTCATTCATCAACCTGGAGACAAGCTTAGGTAAAGCTTCAAACCCCTCCATCGCTAAAACATGTATGGCTTCTTCGATTAAGTTCTCATTTTTATAGCAGCTCATTGTCATTCCTCTTTTTTGGTTAAGTTTACCTTAAAAGGAATGTAACGTCCCACAATAATTTAGAGAAACCATCTCAACCTATTTTGCGTGAGATGGTGTCAAATAGTTAACCTTTTAGCTCATGAATTGCCTGATTAATGACATCATCCGGTATATGGTTTAAATTCATATTAGCGGCGATTAGCAACGCATGTCGCATGAGCCTATCAACATAACGAAGCCTACCTTTTGTGGCCATGTGTACTGCACGAATACCTGTTTCAGTGAATAAGCTGCTGCTCATTCCTGCCTTCTCAAAAGCAGCGTGAATAATGCTCTCAAAATCCCTGCTATCTTCAATTGCATGCCACCTAATAAAGCACTGAATTCTAGAGTTGATAGGTTCATAGGCTGGTCTCTGCAATGTTGCTAGAAGTGATGGGAGTCCACATAAGATAATCGTCATGACGTCTTTGCTGTCAAAACTGAAATTAAGGAAGTCAGGTAATCGTAGAATGAAATCATTACTAAGCTGATGCGCCTCGTCTAGGATCCAAATAGGCTGAACGTTTTTATCATGGTAGAGCGCGATCAAGCTCTGCTTCAAGTCTCTCCAAAGTTTAGAGAATCGGTAATAGTTTTCTAAACCTAGATTTTCGGCAAGCTGAGAGTACACATCAAATGACCGAAAGTGAGTGTCTGATTGATAAATGACTTGATGGGTCAGCGGGTTGAGTTTATTGCTCCAGTATCTTAGCGCCGTGGTCTTTCCTGTCCCTGAGTCGCCAGTAATCACTGCTAAGCCGCGTGTTTCTAGCAAACCATTAAGTTGCTGCTCTAGTCGCTTTGACTGCGCCAATTCAATAATGTTTGATTTACCCAATGGATCAAATTTCAAGCCAAAATGTTGAAGATACATCTTACTCATCCTTGTATCTTAAATAACTGTAGAGATATGACAATATTGCTACAATCCCAAGGATGCTTGGGTAGGCGGAAGGTGAAGCCGTGTTCGTCCTTAGGATTTAATCCTGTTGAGGAGATTTAGCTCCCTTCCACCCTCATAAGTTCATGAGATCGAACGGTATCTTAGGCCATTGTGAGCCTGTATTTGCAAGGTTGATCCGAACTATGATTTCCCAAGTTTGTTATTGTAATAAAATTTAAGAGGCTCTAGCAAATGAAAAAAAATTGTGTTGGTATTGATATTGCAAAATCTGATTTTGTTGCTGCTATCACCACTAGCGGAAAAGATCACGTTAAACATTTTAATAATAATCCTGAGGGCTTTTCTGAGTTATTAGAATGGACGCAATCTTTATCTGATCAGTCACTTCATTTTTGCATGGAATCAACAGGTAAATACGGTAATGCATTGGCTCTTTATTTACATAGTGAGAAGTGTGATGTCAGTATAATTAATCCTGCACGAATAAAGTTTTTTATGAAAGGACAGCTAATACGAAACAAGACCGACAAGGCCGATGCGGTCAGTATTAAGGACTATTCAAATCATTTTACTCCAACGCTATGGCAGCCTTTGCCAGCTAATATAGAGGCTCTAAGAGCTTTGATACAGAGATCTGAAGTATTAACCTCCCAAGTCAGCAATGAACAAAACAGGCTGGAGCTAGCGGAAGAAACAATTATTAGCTCTATACAAAATCATATCGATTATATGGAAAAAGAAATTTTACGACTGCAGGAAGAAATTAGTAAGCTGATCGCGAGTGATGATGATCTGAAGAATAACACAGAGCTGCTTAAAAGCATCCCAGGCATTGGTGATAAAACCGCTCAAACACTAACTGCTTTTTTTAATAATATTGAAAGATTTTCTGGCGCAAAACAATTGGCTGCTCATATTGGTTTAAATCCCAGCCAGTCACAATCAGGCACTTCATTGAATTCATCACGGCTCTCAAAGGTTGGTAGTGCTTGGTTGCGAAAGGCGCTTTACATGCCGGCATTAGTGGCTATAAGGCATAATCCTATTTTGAAGAAATTTTATGAAAAGCTGCTCAAAAAAGGCAAGCCAAAGAAGCTAGCCATTTGTGCTGTTATGAGAAAAATGGTGCATATGATTTATGGCATCCTAAAAACACAGCAGCCATTTTCAGCGGATGCCTAGTAAAAATTTTACAATTTATTGTTGACGTTTAAGACGGTATCTCCTCAGTGATATCCAAATCCTCTTTAACTTGGTTATAAACAATCTCAACTAGCGAGGTTTTTCTTGCTGGTTGTTCCGGCATCTGAGGTCTAGCTCGGGTTCTAGAAAGGGGTGCTGCCTTTATATAATGTAGAAAATATAGCATAATATACACTTTAACTTGATTACGGATGGTGTTTGGATGTTAGCTAGAATTCTCTCTGATGAAAATAATGAATTAACTATTGAGCTCAAGCTTCCACTAAAAGGATCCATGCTTGAATGTGAGGATGCAATTCTTGACGGCCTTAATGAGGTTGGAACATTAGCCACTGAAAAAGCTTTAAGTAAGTTTGATGCAGATGGCTCTCCTATCCATGTTGGAAAAATAAAGCTAACAGCACGAAGTAGAGATGAAGCAAATTACCAAACGCCTTATGGAGTTGCTCGAGTTAAGCGTTATGTTTATCAAACCTCTAAAGGCGGGAAGATCTTTTGTCCTTTAGAAGATAAGGCTAGAATTATCCAAGGATCAACACCGCGATTTGCAAAAATAATCTCACATAAATACTCAAACTTACCTGCTCCTAGTGTTATTGATGATCTCAAGGTCAATCATAACCGTAAAATCTCACATTCATACTTGCAACGGGCAACTGATTTTGTTGGCGGTATTGCACAAGCCAAAGAGGCTGAGTGGGAATATGAAGAGCCAAAGCTTGATGCAGGCATTGAGATGCTAAGTATTAGCTTAGATGGTGCATATGTTCTCACCGTTGATGATGGTTATAGAGAGAGCATGGTTGGAACTATTTCCATGTATGATAAGCATGGTGCACGCCTGCACACAACCTACGTTGCAGCATCACCAGAATATGGAAAAGATGAATTCTTTAATAGGCTTGAAAAGGAAATAAAGCTGAAAAAGAAATATTACCCTGATGCTAAAACAATTGGCGTTGCTGATGGAGCAAAAAATAATTGGCCATTTCTAAAAAAACATACTGATACGCAAATTTTAGATTTTTGGCATGCAACTGAATATCTCGGCGAAGCATCAAAGGCAGTATTTACCAAAAAATCTGAAAGAGATGAGCGTGATGTTTGGCTCGAAGAGAGATGTCATGACTTAAAGCACAAGAAAGGTGCGGCAGGTAGAATACTTGCTGAGCTTAAAGAGCATCTAAATAAAAAACTGAATAAATCGCTTAGAGAAAAGCTAGAAGGAACAATTACGTATTTTGAAAATAATATTAAAGAAAAGCGAATGTCGTATCATAATTTGATTAAGCAGAATGCACCAATTGGCTCTGGCGTCACTGAAGCAGCATGTAAAACAATTGTTAAACAAAGATTAGGCGGATCAGGAATGCGCTGGAAAGACAAGGGAATGAAAATCGTTTTATGCTTGAGAACACTAGTAAAGACTAAAGGCAGATGGGATCAGTTTTGGGAGAAGGTCAATGATTTTGGCGTGCCAGCAGCAATATAGCCTACATTATATAGAGGCAGCACCCCTAGAAAGGTTGTTATGTTTGTCCAGCTCTCCCACTGCACCAAGGTATTGATATTCCAATGATTCGACGTGACGGGCGGAGTCACTATGCGGACCAACCACTAAATAAACCTCTTGTTGAGCCAGTTCAAATGGAACTTCAAAGAGTCGATTATTCCAGCTTACCGTGCCATCCTTCCTGACTCGGCGCTTAATGCGATGCAGGAAGTAATCATCTAGCTTATCGGCCAAACAACCTAACGGCTGAATTTTAGTGAGGTCTTGCTGATAGCGTTGTAACGGGGTCATCTTGTCAGGCAGGGCGCTTTGCGAGGCTTGATGATAAACACGCTCAACCCAAGCCCAAAATCGATCATTCAGCGCATTGAAACTATGAATGGAATCCAGGTTGCATTCAGCTAGGAATTGCTCGCGTACTGTTCTATGCCAACGCTCTAGTTTGCCTTTGCTTTGCGGTTCATAGGGCCTGCCGTAAATCAATTGAATTTTCAAACGAGCACAAATGGTTTGCAACGTTTTAGCACGGTAGGCAGGGCCGTTGTCAATGATGAGCTTAACAGGAAGCCCACGTTTGAGTAATGCCTCTTTCAACACATGCTCAATAGTAATGGCACTCTCATCAGTACAAAATTTACTGTGACAGACCAACCTTGAGGCATCATCAAAAATACTCACCAAATAGCTTTTAACTCTTCTTTGGCCATCGTAAATCGTTGGACCATGCATGACATCGCCATACCAAATATCACAAGCTGTGAGCGCCTCAAATGAGCGGCGCTCAATTTGGTTAGAAGGTGTGACTGTTCTTTTAGACAGGCCGTGTTTTACTAATAAGCGGTGAACTGTTGCGTGAGATAATTCACCTCGTGCTACCTTCCCTTGAGTTTCTAAGAGTTTAATCACGGTCGGAATTGATCTTGAAGGGCTTTCCTGTTTAGTGGAAATAATTAACTCTTGTAGCTCTGGATTGATGTGACACTGGCCTTTGTCTCGTCGAGTTTTAGGAACTAATCCATCAATACCCTGCTTTAACCAGGCGTAATACCAATTCTCAATTGTTTTAGCACTGAAGTGAACACGCTTACTACCTGGAATGTTGTAGGTTTGCTGGGACAACCTTTTAATAATGCTCTTGAGCTCACCATGCTCAAAACTATTTCGGCTACATAGCTCACCTAAAACACTTAGGCGAAACAGTGCTGTTGGGTGAATGGGCTTGGTCATTTTGCAATTCCTGTGTGATTTAACTACTTGCAATGAGTTAATCACAACTTGAGTTGAGAATGCTACGCTCAAACTGTGTGGGGTCGTGAGGTTTACAGAAAATATCCATCTCAACTTTTTTTCACGTTAATTAATTATGGGATGCTCACTCCTGTGTTGTTAAGAAAAAGCATGATGCTCGATAAATCATGCTCACCAAGGCAGGCCAACCAAAACGCTTGTGGATCACTATGTCGCCCAAGCTGTAACCACAACGGATGTGCTTTGATATGGAAGGAGTAATCAACGAAGTGGTCAACCAACCAGTGAAACCACCTAGCAACGGTGTGTCGACTAACACCTTGCTCCTGACCTGATGAGCTAATACTTTTCCCAGGAGCACGCTCATTAACACTGCCTGCTGAACTGACCAGCAATACCAACGCTTTGGAGAAAGTATCTCAGGTAGGGTTGAACAAGTACGTTTACATTGATGACAATAAAATCTCAAAACAGGGGTGGGATTTAAAGAGCGTCCTTTACCTGGGTTCCTATCTGGTTTTCGATCATATGATCCATGTGACCATAGTCCACCTGCACCGCAATGGCTGCACTGCTCTGGCCTTAGTAGCTCTGGATTTTTTTTCAGCAGGATCAGGTAATCACTCAGGCTTTTAATCGCTTTTATGATTCTGCGCATGACTAATTTCACTATAGTTTTTATATCAAGTTATTTTACCTTGATAGGTTACTAAAAACCTTGTTTATTATGAGATAAAACTAGCTCAATTCCCCTAAATAAAGATAGACGTAACAGGAATTTCTAATCTGACTGAGTCGCCTGCTTATTTTCAGCAAGTCAATGGAATTTACAGAAAGGATGGCGCACTAGCCAAATACTTGCCCTGGGTTGAATGAGCTGTGGCAACGCAGTGGTTAATTTGATTTACTGTTTTAGGAGTAAGGTTACGCGGAATATTATTACATAAGTCTGCGTTAACTCTTAGGCTTGCCAACCCAAACAATATTCCTACTACTATGGCCGTCCCTAGCCTTTTCATAATTTGATATTCCTTTATTTGTTGCAAAGGCCAATAATTAAACAATTGATTCCAAAGTACCGGTGGATAAAGGCATCCCATTCACTGCCTTCTTTTCTGTCAAAGCTTCATAAATCATCTCAAAGAAATAGCCCATATGTACATGATTGGTTAAATCCAATTGCAACGTATTAATTTTTAATACTGGCTCACTATGATAACCACAGCGACACACATCCTCAGGATAGGATTTATAAAGCTTATTTAATAACTCGATTTCACGATAACTCCAACCGCCATTCATTTCCATTTGCCTAGCACGCTCTTGAATACGTTGCCAAGCCTGATCAGTGCTTCCTTGTAAAACAATTAATAAATCTGAAGAAGGTAGCTTTTGATTAATTTCATAAAATTCTGTAGTTAATAAATCCAATTCATCAGCAGTTAAGTAACCATCCTGATAAAACAACTGACAGAACACTAAAATATCTTCAGCAAGACTACGATCTTTGACGTAGCTATGCTTACCATTCTTACCTTGGCGACGCTGTTCAGCACGCATTTGTAAAAAGTGCCTCTGTAAGTCATAACAGTATTTCTTTTTGTTATGTAAAAATTTCTCAAGCAATGGGTTTTTTTCAGGGACTTCATAGAGTGCTTTCATGCGTAAGCTGCGATGCATCAAGGTAGTTACAGTGGACTTACCTAAACCAACGTTTCCAGCAACAGTAATCAAACTAGGGTTTTGTTTTAGATAATCTTCTAAACGGCATTCAGCATCAACGGCACGAATAGCCGCTTCTGTTTCTGGTAACCGCACCCACTCCTGAATGCCAGGCGTGCTAATCCGCAAATTAAGTGATTTTATTTCAGCAACAATATTTCGAGTAGTCTGCTCTAAATTTTCTAACAAACGCTCCTCATGGTTAGACTCAATCACCATTACTGGGCACTGAATATGCTTGCGAACAAAGCTTTCATAAAGATTGTTAAGTAGCTCCAAGTAATCACGACTAATTAAGCGTTCACTATCCCGAGCTCGTTTTTTAATACGATCGAGTAATACATCAGTATTAGCACGTAAATAAACAACTAAGTCAGGCTGGTCAATATGCTCAGTTAACAAATTATAACTACGCTGATAGGCTCGAAACTCTTCTTCTGACATGTGGCCCAAAACCTTTTGAGCCTTACCAAAAACATGGTAGTCCTCAAAGATAGTTCTATCTTCTAACACAATTCCTCGTGCTCGAGAAATACGTTCTTGGCGCCGCAAACGCCCATTCAAAAACTCCACTTGCGCCATAAAGGCATGTTCTGCGGGGTTCTTATAAAAAGCATCAAGGACGATATGATCAAACTCTTCTTGAAATGAATGGATCTGCTCACCACCAGCTAAGTTTGGAAAACAAGACAGTAAAATTTTGCTTAACTCTGGCGTCTGTAACGCATGAACTAAAGTTGATTTACCAACACCAATATTACCAATAATTCCAATGCGTAAGTTTTCCATAGTTCTCCAGCCCTAAATAATCCCAAAGCAAGATAAAACATTCTTCTAAAAATTGCAAAGTTGGGTCTCATCACAATGCCTAACCAGAGCGGGTCGCAACGCTCTGCGTTGTGACGCAACACCAAACCAACCTATCAACTACTGCACAGGCAGGACAATAGGCTCAGGCTTAGTCGTTAATGAGTCTTCTACCGCTCTAGGCTGCGCAAAGGCTTCTAGGCTAGGGTCACAAATACAAATAAAACTGCGACCATCAGACCCTAGTGTACAACGATGCGCATCAACGACGAGCTTATTTAAAATATAACTAAATCCTTCATTCGTTGAACCGACGCAAGAGAGCAAAATACGGCCACCACGGCAAGCTTGATCATCGGGAATATCATGAATAAAGACATCAGCATTAGGACGTTGTGCAACGTAGCCAGCATCAAGCTTGGTACTAATCGCAACTGGATGCGTTGTTGGTAACCACAAAGTCCAACCATCAATAACCGGGCTATCTTTTAGCTGATAGATTCCTTTAAAGCTAGGGCACTGGATTACTTGGCGAATAAGTTTTTTTTGTGGCTGAGGTGTTGCTGCGTAAACAGGCATAGGCATAGCCATAGCCATAACAAGCAAAGTACCTAGCAACAATGAATTAACAAATTTTATTTTCATGATTTCATTTCACCCTTGTTAGAACCTTTTGTTAATTCCACACTGCAATAAAATCTGTGTCGAAATTTCCTCAATTGATAAATTAGTGGTATTGAGGTAAGGAATACGCTCCTTTTGAAACAAGCATTCAACTTGCGCCAACTCATGTCGACATTGCGCCAAGCTGGCATAGCGGCTATTTGGCAAACGTTCACTGCGAATTTCATGCAGTCGACGTGGATCAATTAATAAACCAAATAGCTTATTTTTCAATGGCTCAAGTGGAACTGGTAACCGTGAATCAGATAAATCGTCTTCAGTAATAGGAAAATTAGCCGCTTGAATGCCAAACTGGATAGCCATATAAAGACAGCTAGGTGTTTTGCCTGAACGAGACACACCAACGAGCACCACATCTGCCTGCTGATAGTGCTTGTTATTTAAACCATCATCATGTGATAAGGCGAAGTTAATTGCATCAATACGTAGCATATAGTTATGGTAATCTCTTGCGCTGTGAGCAAGTCCCGCTTTCCCTGAGGCAGTTTGTCCTAACTTTCTTTCCAAACGCGGAATAAACGCTGCAAATAGGTCAATTAAGTCAATATCGGCATCACTAAAGGTTTTTGCTACTTCCTTGTCAGTTAATGAAGAAAAAACCAATCGATTTGCCTTGGGATGCTGTATGATTTCAGCTAATAAGGCTTCGGCTTTATTGACGTTATCTATATAAGGCTTAATGCGATACTCAACATTTTCTAAGTTAAACTGACTAAGCAGCGTTCTAGCCAACCCCTCAACTGTCAAGCCTGTATGATCAGAAATAAAATAAATCACCTGGTTCAAAACAAAAGCCTCTTATTAAACAACAGCCTCTAGCATAATCAAAACAAATTCCCTAGACTAGCCCTTTTGGTAATAGCGTTGCTATAAGTTTGGTAATTTTTAGCAGGGTCATCATCCCTGAATTTTCAGCTTACGCGGAGGATGACGTGCTAAAAAGTGATTAATAGAACCGCGCCTTCGGCATCTACTTTACGAGAGGTTAATTAATGAGCAGTTATATTAGATGGTTTAATGAAGTGGGACTTAATGATGTTGCCAAAGTCGGTGGTAAAAACTCCTCTCTAGGCGAAATGATTACTGAATTAACAGACCTAGGTATTAAGGTGCCCTTTGGCTTTGCAACCACCTCCCAAGCTTACTTAGATTTCCTTGAGTACAATGACCTACAAGCACGCCTTAATGACTTATTAAAGGAGCTTGATGTCAGTGACGTAACAGCCCTAGCCCAAGCTGGCAAACAAATCAGGCAGTGGATCTTAGATGCGCCCTTTCAGGCTGAGCTAGAAGAATCAATCAAAACAGCCTGGCAAAAGTTAACTAATAGCTCAGATGAATTTGCCGTTGCAGTACGTTCTTCAGCAACGGCAGAAGATTTAGCAAACGCCTCCTTCGCTGGCCAACAAGAAACTTACCTCAATGTTCGCGGCTATGATTCATTAATCAGCTACGTTAAAAAAGTTTTCGCTTCATTGTTTAATGATCGCGCTATTGCTTATCGGGTTCACAATAAATTTGAACATGCGGATGTGGCCATTTCGGTTGGTGTGCAGCAAATGGTTCGCAGTGATCTTGCTTCAAGCGGAGTCATGTTTAGCTTGGACACCGAATCTGGTTTCGATCAGGTTGTCTTTATTACGTCTTCTTATGGACTTGGTGAAGCGGTTGTACAAGGCTCGGTTAACCCTGATGAATTTTACGTGTTCAAACCCAACCTTGAACGCAACAAGCACGCGATCCTACGACGTACCTTAGGGAGCAAGCTACACAAGCTAGTCTATGCTGCCCCCGAGAGTGGTGAGCTGATTGAGTCGGTTAAAACCACCGAAACTGATAGCTTACAGTTTTCTATCACTGACGAAGATGTTACTAAACTAGCACGCTACGCTATGATTATCGAGGCTCACTACCAAAAACCTATGGATATTGAATGGGCTAAAGACGGCAATGACGGTGAACTTTATATTGTGCAAGCTCGCCCAGAAACAGTTAAAAGCCAGCAATCAGGTAATGTTCAACGCAATTATCAGCTAAAAGAGCGTGGTCAAATCCTTACTGAAGGGCGTAGCGTTGGCCAGCTTATTGGTCAAGGGAAAGTGTGTCGCATCGATGATATTGCCCAAATGCATTTAATGCAAAAAGGTGATGTGTTAGTTACCGAAATGACCGACCCCGACTGGGAACCTATTATGTCAAAAGCCTCTGCAATCGTAACCAACCGCGGTGGTCGAACTTGTCATGCTGCGATTATTGCTCGTGAGCTAGGCATTCCTGCGGTAGTTGGTTGTGGTAACGCAACAGAAAAGCTTACTGCTGGTACTGAGGTTACTGTTTCTTGTGCCGAAGGTGAGACTGGTTTGATCTACGAAGGTTTGCTGAAATTTGAGGTAAAAGAAACTAACCTCGATAACATGCCTGAACTACCCGTTAAAATCATGCTTAATGTTGGTAACCCTGACCGTGCCTTTACTGCCCAGTTTATTCCTAATGAGGGAGTTGGTTTGGCTCGGTTAGAGTTTATTGTCAGCCAAATGGCAGGTATTCACCCTAATGCTCTGCTCGACTTTGAGAAGCTCAGTGACGAAAAATTAAAGGCAACCATCCTTGAATATACGCAGTGCTACGGTGACCCCGTTAATTACTACATTCAAAAGCTTGCCGAAGGCATGTCAACCATTGCCGCAGCATTTTACCCTAAGCCAGTGATTTTCAGGTTATCTGACTTTAAATCAAACGAATATGCTAATCTAATTGGTGGCCCACTTTATGAGCCTCATGAAGAAAACCCCATGATTGGCTTCCGCGGTGCTTCTCGTTATATCTCGCAAAGCTTTAAAGCTTGCTTTGCTTTGGAGTGCCAAGCAGTCAAGTTTATTCGAGATGAAATGGGGTTAGACAACGTTAAGATTATGATCCCTTTCGTAAGGACACTAGATGAAGCCAAACAAGTGCATCAAGTATTGGCAGAAAACGGTTTAGAGCGTGGCAAAGATGGCCTTGAAATCATGATGATGTGTGAAGTACCGAGTAACGTTGTGTTAGCCGATGAGTTTTTGGAGCTTTTCGATGGTTTCTCTATTGGCTCAAATGATTTAACTCAACTTACTTTAGGGTTAGATCGTGACTCAAGTTTGTTAATCGACTCTTTTGATGAGCGCAATCCAGCAGTAAAACGCATGTTAAAATGGGCTATCGAAGCTTGCCACCTAGCTAATAAATACGTTGGTATTTGTGGTCAGGGTCCCTCAGACCACCCCGACTTAGCAGAGTGGCTGCTTGAACAGAAAATCGGCTCAATGTCGTTAAACCCTGACTCGGTGATTTCTACCAGCTTGTTTATGGCTGAGCATTTAAAAGAGAAAGCTTAGTTAAGCACTCTATTTATAGCACGGCGGAGAATGTTTTGATCCCTGGGAGTGTACAACAACGTACATGACCAGGGTCAGAACATTCGACAACAAAGCTACAGGGAAAATATCGAAGAAAAACGCCCTAGAGAGGATTCGAACCTCCAACCTATCCCTTAGGAGGGGATTGCTCTATCCAGTTGAGCTACCAGGGCATGAGGACGCCATTGTAAGGCAAATTAAATCATAAGGAAAACCAAACAGTTAGCTTACTTTGCTAATATGGTTTGAAATCGACCACAAAGGCGTGCTAGGATAATCAAGTTATCAAAAAACGATCAACCAGGAGGATAAACAAATGAAACGGATTTTATTTGTTTGCCTAGGAAATATCTGCCGCTCTCCAACGGCAGAGACCATCATGGCAAAGGTTATAAATCAACACGGTTACACTAACTACTATCATGTTGACTCTTGTGGCACAACTGACTACCACATCGGTGAGCTTGCTGACTCAAGGATGCGCACAGCAGCACAATCTAGAGGCTACGAAATCACCAGTACTGCTAGACAGTTCAATGCTGAGCAAGACTTTCACGAGTTTGATTATATCGTCGCAATGGATGAGCATAATCGTGATGAGATTCAACGCCTTGACTTTAATCGTGCTTATCAACATAAGATTCATTTAATGACTGACTTTTGTCAGCAGCTTAATTACCCTTTTGTGCCTGACCCTTATTTTGGTGGTATTAAAGGGTTTGATTTGGTGATTGATATCTTAGAAGATGCATGCAACGGTTTATTAGAAGAACTTTACCATCAGGACTCTCCTATTGCCAAAGAAGCTTAAATCAATATATTTCACATTGAAATATATTTCTATTTGAGATATACTTCTATTGTACTTTTTTGATAAGGCTTTCTTTGTGCATGTGATTTCAAAAAAACTATTACGCGACTTTTATGGCAACAATACGCAATCTGAAAAGCCATTAGTCGAGTGGTATTACAGAATGAAAGAGTGCAAAGCAACAAACTTAACGCAGTTAAGGCGTGTGTTTAATAATAGCGCTGATCCTGTAAATGGTTATACGGTATTTAATATTGGTGGTAATAACTACCGATTAATTGCATCTGTTCATTACAATAGGCAACGTTGTTATATAAGAGCTATTTGGACACATGCAAAGTACAGTGACAAGAGAAATCAAGATAAATTAAAGCGAGGTGAACTATGAGCGCAGCAGCTTTAGCCATTGACTATGTTAATAAGAAAACAAACCATAAATTCCATATTCCTATCAAAGTATTGAAAGTACCCGAAACTGACAAAGAATACGCGAGACTTCAAAAAATCCTTAATAAACTTATTGATGAGGTGCGTGACAATGAGCATCACCCATTAGTTGACCTCATGGAAATTATTGGTAACCATTTGGAAATCTACGATGACCAACATTATCCGGCCATTGGTTCAAATATTAGCAACATCGAAATGGTTAGATACTTAATGGAGTCAAAGAGACTCGTTCAAAAAGACTTAGCACCTATTTTTGGAAGCCAGGGAAACGTTTCTCTTTTTTTAAAAGGTGAACGATCGCTAAACCGAAACCACATTGCAAAGCTAAAGGAAACGTTTGGTTTAAGCGCAGATTTGTTTATCTAGTTACCATTAGAGCCTGTTTACATTTACTTTAAAAACTTATGAAACTCTAACAATTGCTCTTTCGTCAGCAAGAATACCCCTTCACCGCCAAACTCAAATTCCAACCACAAAAAAGGCACTTCAGGAAAGCGCTGTTCTAAGGCCTCCCAACTACTGCCAACTTCTACTACTAAAATACCGCGATCGTTAAGAAATTGTGGTGCTTGTTGTAAAATCTTAATAGCCAACATTAAACCTTCGTCTTCTGTTTCTAACGAGTGTCTAGGCTCATGTAAATACTCTGCTGGCAAAGTTTGCATTTCTTCAGAGCTTACATAAGGCGGGTTACTAACGATCAAGTCATAACAGCGCCCAGTTAAATTAGTAAATAAATCCGATTGAATTAACTCAACTTGGCCTTCTGCTTCAAGCGTTTTGCAGTTAATCTCAGCTACAGCGAGAGCGTCAGCATCGATATCAACTGCATCGACTTTAGCTGCTTCAAAGGCACAGGCACAGGCGATTGCAATACAACCACTCCCCGTGCATAAATCCAAAATACGGTGGACCTTATTTGGCTCTAAACAAGGAGAAAACTGAGCCTCGATTAATTCAGCAATTGGCGAGCGCGGAATGATAACTCGTTCATCAATATAAAAAGGCAAACCAAAAAAGTAAGCTTCTTTTAATAAATAAGGTAAAGGTTTTTTTGTGGTGATGCGCTCATTAACTAAGGCTTCGACTTTGTTTATTTCTTCAAGCGTTAATACTCGTTGTAATTTTTCTTCGGTAGCATCAAATGGCAGTTGTAAAACATGAAACACCAAGCTTACTGCTTCGTCCCAAGCATTATCTGTGCCATGCCCATAAAAGAGCTCTGCTTGTTCAAGTTGTTCTGCTATTTTACCGACTATTTCTACCGTGGTTGTCATTGTGCTCTCTCTTTTAAATTATGCAGCGCAGTCAAGGAATAGTGTTCTAGGCACACCCTGCCCTTGACTTCGTTCGGCCATGCCGAACTGCGTCAAGGCTACCCAACTCCGAGACGCATATTCTACCGAAATTGACAGCTTTTCCTAGCCAATGATACAGTGCCCGTATTATGAGCAAGAAACCACTTAATAACGATGACCGAGGCCTATTTCGTCAGCACATGAAAGAAGTAACACCGCTCAAAGCTGAGCGGCGCGTTTCTCATCGCCCTACTCCAAAAAAAATAACCATCAGGCAACCTGAGCAAGAAACACCAATTCATTATCTACAAAGTACCAATGAAGCAGACGTCACCGCTGAAGACAAGCTTTTTTATACAACTCAAGGCGTACAGCAACGCACTTTGAAACAACTACGCAAAGGCTTACTACGTTGTGAGGCGGAGCTTGACCTACATGGGCATACGGTTGCAAGTGCAGAACAAGTACTAGGGAGTTTTTTAACTGAAGTACAACAGGCTGGCTTACGTTGTATACGCATTATTCATGGTAAAGGCTATGCACAACTCAACCCCTACCCCGTGTTAAAAAACCAATTAAACCGTTGGTTGCGTCATCACCCAGCTGTTTTGTCTTTCTCTTCTGCTCAGCCTAAACACGGTGGCACGGGAGCTTTGTATTTATTGCTAAAAAAACTTGGTTAGTTTCATTAACCTTCATAACGAACACCAGGCCCGTAACCGGGTTAAGCGAGAACGATAACCCGGGGTAAAACTTAACTTCTCCCCCGGGTTATCAAATGCTGTGCATTTTCAATCCGGGCCCTTTGTCTACTGTCCTCTGTCTTCTGACTAGTACGTCCCTTCCTTAGAATAAGGAAGGCTAGGATGGATTTATAAAAAAAAACAACTTCCTCTTAAAGCCAACTACACTTAAATCCCCCGCCTCGCATTCGCTCGGCCGCCCCCTTTAAAAAAAGGTGTTGTTGCATAAAACCTTCTTCACACTTTGTTTTGCTGATTTGTGTGTTACTTTTGCTCCATGGCTTGCTACGCTGCGCTTTACTTACGCAAAAGCAACACACAAATCAGCTTAAGTCGAGCTAGCTATCCTGTTCTGCTATTTATGCAACAACGCCTTAAAAAGGGGGGCTTTGTTTTTCAAACTCCCACCTGCCACCTTCCGCTCTCTGCCTTCTGATGGAAAGGCCAAAGGCTATCACCAAGCTTTGCAGCCAAGAATAAAACCGGGTAAACTGATGCGCAATTTAAAATTGCATCTCACATAAGGTCAGTATGAAAAATAATATTATTGTTATCGGTATCTCAGGTGCCTCAGGTTCAGGCAAGAGCCTGCTTTCTAATACTATCGTGAATGAACTTGGTTCTAGCCGCGTGGCGGTGATTTCAGAAGATGCTTATTACAAGGATATGAGCCATCTTTCTTTTGAAGAGCGTTGTAATTTAAACTTTGACCATCCGGATGCCCTTGACCACTCACTGCTCTGCGAACACTTAGATGCTTTGCAACGTCGTGAAACCATCCAAATGCCCATTTATAATCACTCAACACACGAGCGCCTAAAAGAAACTCAACCGATCGGTGAACACACTATTATCGTTTTGGAAGGAATCTTATTGTTTTATGATGAAGCACTACGGTCACGCATGGATATTCGTATCTTTGTGGATACAGCTTTAGATATTTGCTTAATCCGTCGTTTGCGCCGTGATATTCACGAACGTGCCCGTACTATTGATTCAGTGTTGGAGCAGTATGAAAAGACCGTACGCCCCATGTATTTACAGTTTATCGAACCTTCTAAACGCTATGCTGACCTGATTGTCCCGCGCGGCGGCGAAAACCGCATCGCCATTGATCTAATTAAAGCCAAAATGCGGGAGTTATTGGGTAGTAATGGTACAAGAACGCTGTAAATCACCTCAATTGTTAAGTTTTTCTTAAGCTGGGTACTTTATACTGGTCAGAATTTAATAATAATAAAGAGTGATACGCCATGCCAGTTAGTACTGAATTTCTTCTAAAGGATCTATTTTTACCCTCTTTGGGCCTTCGTGATGCTTATCGAAGATCAGCTAAAGAGATATTTCTTATACGCCTAAATAACGAACTTAGTCGTTACAAGGATAGTAAAGGCAAAGGAAGCGGGCTTTTTGCTGTGCGGTCTAAAGGTTACGAGCGTATGGAAGTGCTTCGAAAAAAACTTTTAAACTTAGTTAGTCAGTACAAAACTGGTTATGAAAGCGCGCTTAATACGAGTTTCCCAACTGAAACAGACAAGCAGCGATTAACTCTCCTGCAATTTTCACCCGATCTTGACATGTTAAGCAGTCTAAAAGATAAATATACAAAGGAGGCTTACACCACCATTATGAAACTACTCATTAACGAGCTTTATCAACCAGCAGGCTTGCTATCTTCTATGACATTTAGGGCCAGCAAAGTACTTCGCGGAAAAATTTTAGAGCTAGTTTTAACAGAGTTAAACATTAATCAAAATAGCCTTTCAGCTCAAGTAAGCAAGTTTCTCCGCACACAAGCACCCTTAACAAAGGCTTGTGGAGATATGTTCGGTTATAGCTATATAGGCAGTAGGGAGGTCACACAAAGAGCTAGAGCTAAAGCAGCACAAACCATACTAGTAGCGAAGCTAAGACAGCGATTAACGCCTACACGAGCTCGAGCAGCGACTGCACCAGCAGAACCTATCGACGTCCCTAAATCTCAAAGACTTCGCGCAGGAACTTCTCATTTTTAATTGGCACCCCTAACTCCCGCGCTTTAACCAACTTCGAGCCGGCAGCTTCGCCGGCGAGAACGAAGCTAGTTTTTTTGGAGACGCTGCCACTCACTTTGGCACCTAAGGCTTGTAGCTTTTCTTTAATCTGATCGCGAGTCCAGCCTTCAAAACTACCGGTAATCACTACTGTATGCCCAGCTAAAGGCAGAGCCCCTTGCTTTGCTTTAATTACAGGCCAGCACACTCCAAGCTTTTGTAAAGAAGTAATCACACGCAAGTTATGTTGTTCTTTAAAAAACGTCACCACATGCGCCGCCACGATAGGACCTATTTCTTCAACTTGTTGCAGCTCATCTAGCGAGGCAGATAGCAAAGCATTTAAATCACCATAATAATTTGCCAAGTTACGAGCCGTACTCTCTCCTACCTCACGAATACCTAACGCAAATAAAAACCTTGGCAAAGTGGTTTGCTTGCTTTTCTCTAAAGCGTTGACTAAGTTCTCAGCCGACTTTTCTCCCATTCGCTCTAAAGCAGCTAGTTCCTTAATGCTTAACCGATATAAATCATCAAGATGTTCAACTAAGCCAGCTTCGACAAGTTGGTCAACTAGCTTGTCTCCTAGCCCGTCTATATCCATTGCCTTACGAGAGGCAAAGTGCTTAATCGCTGCCTTACGCTGCGCCGGACAGAATAAGCCACCCGTACAACGCGCCACTGCTTCTTCAGCAAAGCGAACTACTTTAGAATCACATTCGGGACACTGTTCTGGTAGTTTAATCGCTTTAGCATTCTGAGGTCGGCGTGAAGGTATAACGGAAACCACTTCAGGAATCACATCACCTGCACGACGAATAATCACTTGATCTCCAATGTGCACATCTTTGCGCTCAATTTCATCCATATTGTGCAAAGTAGCATTACTAACCATCACCCCACCAACATTAACTGGCTTTAAACGAGCTACCGGCGTTAATGCACCCGTGCGCCCCACTTGGAAATCAACGCTTTCTAACGTGGTTAACTCTTCTTGCGCGGGAAACTTATGCGCAATTGCCCAACGTGGTGCTCGTGCTACAAAGCCTAGCTGACGCTGTAAAGCAATATCATCTACCTTATACACCACGCCATCAATTTCATAAGGTAAACCATCACGCTCGGTAAGAATGTGCTGATAAAACCCTTCACAAGCTTCAATACCTGTCACCGGTTTAGCAAAAGGCACCACTGGGAAGCCCCAAGTTTTTAATGCAGCCAGCACCTCACTATGGGTTTGAGCAAAGTCTTCACCACTGTGCACACCAACATCATAAGCAAAAAAAGCCAATTGCCTTGTCGCTGTAATACGTGAGTCTAGTTGTCGCAAGCTGCCTGCTGCTGCATTACGTGGATTTGCAAATTCTTTCTCACCCTTACGACGCGCTTGCTCATTCAGTGCAATAAAAGCCGGCTTAGGTAAATACACTTCGCCACGGACTTCAAGTTCATTAGGATAACTACCTCGCAGTTGCAATGGCACCGCCTTAATAGTCTTAACGTTTAAAGTCACATTCTCACCAGTTACACCATCACCGCGAGTTGCAGCTAAAACTAGCTGCCCATGCTCGTATAACAAACTAATAGCCAGGCCATCGAGTTTTGGCTCGCAGGCATAAGCAATAGGAGCAGGATTTTTTAAACGGTCTTTAATGCGCTTATCAAAGGCAGCTAACTCTTCACTACTAAAAGCATTATTTAGCGATAGCATAGGCTTGGTATGCTTAACCTGCTCAAACGCTGTTAAAGGCGCCTCACCGACTCGCGCTGTCTGCGAATCAGTTGAACGTAATTCGGGGTGTTGTTCTTCTAGCGTTTGTAACTCGCGAAATAGGCGGTCGTACTCGCTGTCCGGTACTAATGGATCATCTAGAGCATAATAGTGATAGCTGTAATCATTGAGTTGTTTTTTAAGTTGTTCAATGTGCTGCTTAATGTCCGACACTACTCATTCCATCCTGTCAATAACAGGCATCGAGCGTAGCGAAAAACGAGTTGGAAGTCTAGCTTTCACAAATCAGTCTTACCTTGCTTAGTACGGTAGGTCGCTCCCAAGCGCAGCGCGGGGCGACACGACACTCTCTTCGCGCTTTTTGTCGGCCTTCGTTGGCGTAAGATTTAATGAGACATTTAGTTTTCACCAATGCCAACTCAAGGCCTACATTTTTAGCTCGTAGCCCGGCTTGAGCGGAAGCGATAAGCCGGGGGTAGGTTTGAAACCAACCCCGGATTATCAAATGCTACGCACTTTCAATCCGGGCTACAGTTCGATTCGCGCCACCCGTTCTGCAGCATTGAATAGTAAAAAGTCGAAACTTACCTTACCTATAGGTTCTGAAAACTACCCAAAATTTAAATCAGCAAAATAATGCTGAAATATTGTGTAAAAATGACTATGCTTTGTCTTTTTAACAAGACTAACGAGATGAGTATAAATGTTAAACTTCGCCGATTACGCTGCCCCTCTTTTTTCAAAATTAACTGGGAAAGTTGTTTTAAAAAAATCTATCGACGATTGTAGGAAAGCTATTAACTGAAGGTAGTTGTAAGTTGTTCAGTTCATCAAAAGATAACAATGAGTATAAAAAGATGATTCGTACACTTACCGGTGAAAATAAAAGCACCGATTTAGATCCAATAAAAACAAATGATGTATTGCTAGAACAGAGCTGTGAAAAACTTTCACACGCCAGTAAAATTGATGTTCTTCATGATCCTTCTGATATTAGAAAGCCACATAGCAAGCAAACTGAAAATCTAGGTAAAGTAAGGAGTCTGGACGGGGATATTATCAATGGTTACAGCACGCATAACGCAGTTGCATTAGTACCTGGTGATAAGGCTGTGCATCTACTATCGCATGTAAGCTACAGCAATAAAGACCCTAACCCAAGTTTGGCCATTTCACCCTGAAAATCAAAAATTTCATCACTATTTTTAACTCAACCCATTGATTTTACTTGCCTAGAAACGTGAATTCTCGAATGTAGTGACACATAATGGCAATAAGGGGTTGCATGGGCTGGTGAAGTGATGAGAGTATTGAGTTATGTATATTCGAACCTCTACACAAAAGAGTCCTCGGACAGGTAAGTCTTACGCAACCTACCGACTTGTTGATACTCATCGCACTGCTGACGGCAAAGTACGTCAAAGACTGATTTTAAATCTTGGTGCGAATTTTTCAGTAAAGAAGGACAGTTGGAAATTGCTTGCTGACCGTATTGAGGAAATTTTAACGGGTCAAGGCACGTTAATTTCAATACCAGCACATCTCGAAAAACAGGCGCAAATGTATGTAAAACGCATTCGCTCTAGGTTTGCTGATGACAATGAGACAAGTATCGCTGTTAATTCAGTAAGCGCGGTAGAACCTGACTTTAAAACAGTGGATGTTAACTCCATTGAGAGCGCGGACATACGACACGTTGGAGCTGAGGCGTTGGGCTTACATGCTGCCAGGCAATTACAACTTGAGGAATTGTTCAGGGCTTTGGGCTTTAATCAAAAACAATGTCACCTGATGCTTGCTACCATCATTGGGCGGCTAGTTGCTCCAGGAAGTGATTTGAGTACGCACTATTATTTAAGCAATCAAAGTGCGCTAGATGAATTACTGGGTACTGATTTCTCAGAACTATCACTCAAGAAATTCTATAAGACTGCTGATGAGTTACTTAAACATAAACAAGTGATTGAAGATCAATTATTTGAACGTGAGAAAAATCTGTTTAGTTTAAATCAGGTGATCACTCTCTACGATATAACCAATACCTACTTTGAAGGTCGCGCATTACAAAATGATCATGCACAGCATGGGCGATCAAAGGAGAAGCGGTCTGATTGTCCGCTTGTTTCTTTAGGTCTTGTGCTGGATGGATCAGGGTTCCCGCAACGGAGTGAATTCTTCAAAGGAAATGTTAGCGAGCCTAAAACATTACCCGAAATACTAACTGAGCTTCGTGCACAGCCAGAGGCAACAATTGTCCTAGATGCTGGTTTTGCAACTGAAGAAAATATTTCATGGCTTACTGAAAAAGGTTTCCATTATATCGTAGTCAGCCGTAGAGCATTGCCTGATGTCGATGAAACCATTGATAAAGTGCTAGTAAAAGAATCAGTAAATAATACGGTTACAGCGCAATTAGTTAAAGATACTGAAGCAAATGAAGTCTTACTGTACTGCCATTCTCAGGCTAAGGAAGAAAAAAGCTTAAATATGATTAGTAAGGCCGAGGCTCGTTTCGAAGAGGAATTAATTAAGTTAGCTAATGGACTCACTAAAAAAACCGGCATGAAAGCAATTGAGAAAGTAACATTGCGTTTAGGTCGAATAAAAGAGCGGCATAAACGTGTTTCAGCTCGCTACACTATCACGCTTGATTCAGAGGGTGATAAGGTTACGCAAATCAGTTGGAGTAAAGTTAACTCTGAGAATCTGGGTGCATATTGTTTGCGTAGTAACAGAATGGATTTAGATGAAAAAACAATTTTGAGAATTTATACAACTCTAACTGACGTTGAATCGGCATTCAGATCATTAAAATCAGAGTTAGGCCTGCGTCCTATCTACCATCAAAAGCAAGAGCGAGTTGATGCCCATCTGTTTATTAGTATTCTTGCTTATCACTTACTACACACTATTCGCCATCAACTTAAATTGCAGAACATTGATAGTAGCTGGCAAACTATACGGCAGATTTTTAGCACTCAGGTTCGTATCACTACTACAATGCAGCTTGAAAATAATAAATTGCTTTCTATTAGAAGAACCTCTAAGGCAACTCCAGAGCAAGTTGTGATCTATAAATCGTTAGGCATGAATTCAGAACCTGGGGACACTGAAAAAACAATTTGTTAAGTTGTAGTGACCCTAAACGTTTTTTTAAAACGTAAGTCATTGATTTGGATAGGTTTAATTGTAGAACGGACAAAGTTGGGCTAAGTTTTTAAAAGCTGAGCATATTAAGAAAATAGAGGCTGGAAAGCCATTTGAGGGAGATAAAGAGGCCAAGAGTCTTTATGAATCTGGTGATTACTTTAATAAAAAGCTGCTGTCTATTCGTGAAATAGAAAAAATAGGAATCTGCCTAAAATCAAAGAATGAAGATGCAACCATTACCCATATTCTAGATAGAGAGTTTGATGATAATGACTATCTCTCACTAATTGATACAAACCTAGATCGCTAGTGCGCCATCCTTTCTGTAAATTCCATTGACTTGCTGAAAATAAGCAGGCGACTCAGTCAGATTAGAAATTCCTTTTAAGGTAAACTTAACCAAAAAAGAGGAATGACAATGAGCTGCTATAAAAATGAGAACTTAATCGAAGAAGCCTTACATGTTTTAGCGATGGAGGGGTTTGAAGCTTTACCTAAGCTTGTCTCCAGGTTGATGAATGAGGCTATGTTAATAGAAAGGGAGCGCCATTTAAATGCCAGTCCTTATGAGCGAACTGGCGATAGAAACGGATATGCGAACGGCTTTAAACCAAGGTTAATTAACACAGGTCAAGGTCAGCTTGAGCTACAGATACCGCAGGTTAGAGACTCCAATGAAGCCTTCTATCCATCAGTCTTAGAGCGAGGTGTACGCTCTGATAGAGCACTTAAGCTGGCTGTCGCTGAAATGTATGTGCATGGGGTTTCCACGCGCAAAGTTGAAAAGGTGCTAAAGCAACTCTGTGGAACAGATATTTCAAGCACAGAGGTAAGCCGTTGCGCTAAATTGTTGGATGAAGATTTAAAGAAATGGCGAAATAAGCCGTTAGGAAAGATAAAATATCTTTGGCTAGATGCACGTTATGAGAAGGTGCGCACTAGCGGCACAGTACAAGACTGTGCGGTATTGATAGCCTATGGCTTTGATGAATCAACCGGCAAGAGAACAGTGCTAGGTGTTTCTGTTGCGTTATCAGAGGCTGAGGTACATTGGCGTGATTTTCTTCAGCAGTTGGTTGAGCGAGGTATACATGGTATTGAGTTGATTACTAGCGACGCTCATACTGGCCTAAAAGCCGCTAGAAGAGCTGTGTTCCCCAGTGTTCCTTGGCAACGCTGCCAATTTCATTTGCAGCAAAATGCTCAGGCTCACATACCAAAGCGCTCAATGAAGGAACCAGTAGCTGAGGAGATTACAGCTATATTTAATGCCTCAAACATTCATGAGTCGGAAAGACTATTGGCTATGGCGGTAGATAAATATCAGCAAACAGCACCAGAGCTTTCTTCTTGGTTGGAAGTGAATATACCGGAGGGCTTAGTAGTGATGAACTTTGACAGGCCGCATCAAAAAAGATTAAGAACCAGTAACATAGCTGAGCGCGTAAACAGAGAGGTAAAAAGAAGGACGCATACAGTTGGAATTTTCCCTAATACTGAATCGTGCCTAAGGCTCGTATCAGCTGTTTTAGTGGAAATTGATGACCAGTGGAGCGGATCACCTAGATACTTAAGTTGAAGTGAATAATAAGGCTTCATAGGGTTTTAGGATAGATCATTCTTGTTCTTATTAACGAGATATAATTGCTATTACCTAAAAGTTAATAATTTATTTTGAGAGGAGAAAAATTTGAGGTATAAATAATTTTTTAGATTGATTAGCATAATTAATTTAAGATATTATGCGATGAGACAGGTACAATAGAGTGCCATTTAGAATTTTAAAGGTTTTTCTAAGTACTGAAGTTGGTTTTTACAGACAAAATAACGCTCTATCCCTAGATCAAGACTTTATTATTCGCTCAAAAATAACAAGAACAATAGAAGGTAGAGGTGATGATGGTAAAAAGCTTAAGCTGATTAACGCTGATTTTGATGCTCAAGGCGAAAAGCAATTCCAAAAGTTAACAGTTGGAAAGAATTGCGTACAAGACGGAAAAATAACTATTTATTTTGGAGAGTTTGAGAACATCAATGCAATTAAAATCCAAATTACAGGCAGAGATGGTAGGAGAATTTTTAAGAATGACATGCTGCTATTAACTAATAAAAAAGTAACGACTTTTGATGAGGCGTATGAGGTATACATAGCCTATCTATCTCGTGCGAAAATTGAATATGTTTTTAAATTTCTCAAGGAAGGACTAGGCTGGGAAAATATGCAGATAAAAAATTTTAAAGGGATACAAAATCTACTGGCTGTATGTTTTTATGTGGCCTCATATTTGTATGAGATAGGTAAGGAAAAAGCTTATGACGATTACGCAATTATGCTAGCTAAATTAGGAGATGGTAAGGGCAAGGTGACACGACACTTTATTGCGAAGGGTATTAGAAAACTTCTAACGTATCACTTAGTAGAGCAATTTTTTAAAGAAAATAGTGTTTCTCAAGAAGAACAAAAAGAATTATCGAATTCAGTTCAGGTAGGGAGATAACAATTTTGGGTAGTTCTCAGATAGGTTCTAAAAGAGTTCCTAAAAAGTTAACCAGCTTGTTTTGACAAGACTTCGCCACAAGGTGATAATTAGCGACTTAAAATCAATGGGTTAGCCTGTTATGTTGCGATTACGTCAATTTTGCCTATTTCTTTTGCTAATTATTGTTAGTTCAGCGAGCCTTGCTAGCCTGGCGGGCAAGCCGGTTAAAGTTAACTGATTGTTTTTACCCACATTAATCAGCAAGCTTTAAATAGTGAAACTTGGCCACAGCAACTAGTCACGCCCACCTACACCAACGCCCTACAGCTACTCCCTAGCGACGCAATCCTGACCAATGATAACCCCAATAAAATCCAAGGCTATGCAACGCAATTTAAAGTGCTACCACGCCATCAAATTGGCCTGGCTTGGCCAGTACACCGCTTGCGTCGTGATGACAATCAAATCCTACTCGATATAGCCTGGGTGATGCCTGCGATCCAAACCGATAACTGGATACATATTTATGGTGGCCAAGCTTATGACAGCAACGGCCAGCCGTTAACAACAGATACAAACATTTACTCTATTCCCAGCCCTGAGCAAGCAGAGTCCGTTGCTTACTGGCAGCTTAATGGTTTGTTACGTATTAGCTATAACCAACTCTTTACCGTAGAAACTAAGCTTTATTTAACCTTACCACAACAATTAGGGGACTTTAATGCGAGCCAGTTTGGTCTAGTACCTCTGAACTCCTACCTTTTGATGGGCAAGCGTGATGTCCGTGCTAGTCAAATGGCCTACTTTGACCACCCGTTGTTTGGTGTGTTAGTAATGGTGAGTCCTGCCGGATCCAAGTAGCCGTTTGTAGAAAAACAATCCTCTTTGATTCAAGGCGTTGTTGGATAAATCATCTTCTTAACGTGTCATCCTCTGCCCCCTCCTTCGCGAGGCGAGGATTTGTAGCCCGAATTGAAAATGCAGAGCATTTGATAATCCGGGGCAATAACTTAAATTTAACCCCGGGTTTTCGCTCTCGCTCAACCCGGGCTACGGGCTTAGTTTAGCTTTTTTATTTTGCTTTTCTCTTATGAAAAGCTACAACCCGCGTGTCCAAGCAGGTAAATGCTTTTCTGCTGCACGCAGGCGTTTTTCTAGCAATTTATAATCAGGCTGATGTTTAGCAACCAGCTGCCAAAAACGCTTGCCATGGCTCATATAACGTGTGTGACACAATTCATGCAACATAACTTGTTAACT
>CBDALO010000222.1:0-6660 GCA_965196985.1 Gammaproteobacteria bacterium
TGAATATCTCAATGAATATCTCAATGAACATCTCAATGAATATCTCAATGAATATCTCAATGAATATCTCAATGAATATCTCAATGAATATCTCAATGAATATCTCAATGAATATCTAAATGAATATCTCAATGAATATCTCAATGAATATCTCAATGAATATCTCAATGAATATCTCAAAGAATATCTCAATGAATGTCTCAATGAATATCTCAATGAATATTTCAATGAATATCTCAATGAATATCTCAATGAACATCTCAATGAATATCTCAATGAATATCTCAATGAATATCTCAATGAACATCTCAATGAACATCTCAATGAACATCTCAATAAATATCTCAATGAATATCTCAATAAATATCTCAATGAACATCTCAATGAATGTCTCAATTAATATCTCAATGAATATCTCAATGAATATCTCAATGAATATCTCAATGAATATCTCAATGAATATCTCAATGAACATCTCAATGAACATCTCAATGAACATCTCAATCAATATCTCAATGAATATCTCAATGAATATCTCAATGAATATCTCAATAAATATCTCAATGAATATCTCAATGAATGTCTCAATTAATATCTCAATGAATATCTCAATGAATATCTCAATGAATATCTCAATGAATATCTCAATGAATATCTCAATGAACATCTCAATGAACATCTCAATGAACATCTCAATCAATATCTCAATGAATATCTCAATGAACATCTCAATGAATATCTCAATGAATATCTCAATGAATATCTCAATGAATATCTCAATGAATATCTCAATGAACATCTCAATGAACATCTCAATGAACATCTCAATGAATATCTCAATGAATATCTCAATGAATATCTCAATGAACATCTCAATGAACATCTCAATGAACATCTCAATGAACATCTCAATCAATATCTCAATGAATATCTCAATGAACATCTCAATGAACATCTCAATGAACATCTCAATCAATATCTCAATGAATATCTCAATGAACATCTCAATCAATATCTCAATGAATATCTCAATGAACATCTCAATGAACATCTCAATGAACATCTCAATCAATATCTCAATGAATATCTCAATGAATATCTCAATGAATATCTCAATGAACATCTCAATGAATATCTCAATGAACATCTCAATGAACATCTCAATCAATATCTCAATGAATATCTCAATGAATATCTCAATGAATATCTCAGGGAATATCTCAATGAATATCTCAATGAATATCTCAATGAATATCTCAATGAATATCTCAATGAACATCTCAATGAATATCTCAATGAATATCTCAATGAATATCTCAATGAACATCTCAATGAATATCTCAATGAATATCTCAATGAATATCTCGATGAACATCTCAATGAACATCTCAATGAATATCTCAATGAACATCTCAATGAATATCTCAATGAATATCTCAATTTGAGATGTTCATTGAGATGTTCATTGAGATGTTCATTGAGATATTCATTGAGATATTCATTGAGATATTCATTGAGATATTGATTGAGATGTTCATTGAGATGTTCATTGAGATGTTCATTGAGATATTCATTGAGATATTCATTGAGATATTCATTGAGATGTTCATTGAGATATTCATTGAGATATTCATTGAAATATTCATTGAGATATTCATTGAGATATTGATTGAGATATTCATTGAGATATTCATTGAGATATTCATTGAGATATTGATTGAGATGTTCATTGAGATGTTCATTGAGATGTTCATTGAGATATTCATTGAGATATTCATTGAGATATTCATTGAGATGTTCATTGAGATATTCATTGAGATGTTCATTGAGATGTTCATCGAGATATTCATTGAGATATTCATTGAGATATTCATTGAGATGTTCATTGAGATATTCATTGAGATATTCATTGAGATATTCATTGAGATGTTCATTGAGATATTCATTGAGATATTCATTGAGATATTCATTGAGATATTCATTGAGATATTCCCTGAGATATTCATTGAGATATTCATTGAGATATTCATTGAGATATTGATTGAGATGTTCATTGAGATGTTCATTGAGATATTCATTGAGATGTTCATTGAGATATTCATTGAGATATTCATTGAGATATTCATTGAGATATTGATTGAGATGTTCATTGAGATGTTCATTGAGATGTTCATTGAGATATTCATTGAGATATTGATTGAGATGTTCATTGAGATATTCATTGAGATATTGATTGAGATGTTCATTGAGATGTTCATTGAGATGTTCATTGAGATATTCATTGAGATATTGATTGAGATGTTCATTGAGATGTTCATTGAGATGTTCATTGAGATGTTCATTGAGATATTCATTGAGATATTCATTGAGATATTCATTGAGATGTTCATTGAGATGTTCATTGAGATGTTCATTGAGATATTCATTGAGATATTCATTGAGATATTCATTGAGATATTCATTGAGATATTCATTGAGATGTTCATTGAGATATTCATTGAGATATTGATTGAGATGTTCATTGAGATGTTCATTGAGATGTTCATTGAGATATTCATTGAGATATTCATTGAGATATTCATTGAGATATTCATTGAGATATTCATTGAGATATTAATTGAGACATTCATTGAGATATTCATTGAGATATTTATTGAGATATTCATTGAGATATTCATTGAGATATTCATTGAGATATTGATTGAGATGTTCATTGAGATGTTCATTGAGATGTTCATTGAGATATTCATTGAGATATTCATTGAGATATTCATTGAGATATTCATTGAGATATTCATTGAGATATTAATTGAGACATTCATTGAGATGTTCATTGAGATATTTATTGAGATATTCATTGAGATATTTATTGAGATGTTCATTGAGATGTTCATTGAGATGTTCATTGAGATATTCATTGAGATATTCATTGAGATATTCATTGAGATG
The DNA here is from genome assembly GCA_965196985.1 of Gammaproteobacteria bacterium. Lineage (GTDB taxonomy): Bacteria > Pseudomonadota > Gammaproteobacteria > UBA12402 > UBA12402 > 2-12-FULL-35-23. The sequence continues at coordinate 2,950 of CBDALO010000222.1, forward strand.
TTCATTGAGATATTCATTGAGATATTCATTGAAATATTCATTGAGATATTCATTGAGACATTCATTGAGATATTCATTGAGATATTCATTGAGATATTCATTGAGATATTCATTGAGATATTCATTGAGATATTCATTGAGATATTCATTGAGATATTCATTGAGATATTCATTGAGATATTCATTGAGATATTCATTGAGATATTCATTGAGATATTCATTGAGATATTCATTGAGATATTCATTGAGATATTCATTGAGATATTCATTGAGATATTCATTGAGATATTCATTGAGATATTCATTGAGATATTCATTGAGATATTCATTGAGATATTCATTGAGATATTCATTGAGATATTCATTGAGATATTCATTGAGATATTCATTGAGATATTCATTGAGATATTCATTGAGATATTCATTGAGATATTCATTGAGATATTCATTGAGATATTCATTGAGATATTCATTGAGATATTCATTGAGATATTCATTGAGATATTCATTGAGATATTCATTGAGATATTCATTGAGATATTCATTGAGATATTCATTGAGATATTCATTGAGATATTCATTGAGATATTCATTGAGATATTCATTGAGATATTCATTGAGATATTCATTCATTTGAGATATTCATTGAGATATTCATTGAGATATTCATTGAGATATTCATTGAGATATTCATTGAGATATTCATTGAGATATTCATTGAGATATTCATTGAGATATTCATTGAGATATTCATTGAGATATTCATTGAGATATTCATTGAGATATTCATTGAGATATTCATTGAGATATTCATTGAGATATTCATTGAGATATTCATTGAGATATTCATTGAGATATTCATTGAGATATTCATTGAGATATTCATTGAGATATTCATTGAGATATTCATTGAGATATTCATTGAGATATTCATTGAGATATTCATTGAGATATTCATTGAGATATTCATTGAGATATTCATTGAGATATTCATTGAGATATTCATTGAGATATTCATTGAGATATTCATTGAGATATTCATTGAGATATTCATTGAGATATTCATTGAGAGATATTCATTGAGATATTCATTGAGATATTCATTGAGATATTCATTGAGATATTCATTGAGATTCATTCATTGAGATATTCATTGAGATATTCATTCATTCATTGAGATATTCATTGAGATATTCATTGAGATATTCATTGAGATATTCATTGAGATATTCATTGAGATATTCATTGAGATATTCATTGAGATATTCATTGAGATATTCATTGAGATATTCATTGAGATATTCATTGAGATATTCATTGAGATATTCATTGAGATATTCATTGAGATATTCATTGAGATATTCATTGAGATATTCATTGAGATATTCATTGAGATATTCATTCATTCATTGAGATATTCATTGAGATATTCATTGAGATATTCATTGAGATATTCATTGAGATATTCATTGAGATATTCATTGAGATATTCATTGAGATATTCATTGAGATATTCATTGAGATATTCATTGAGATATTCATTGAGATATTCATTGAGATATTCATTGAGATATTCATTGAGATATTCATTGAGATATTCATTGAGATATTCATTGAGATATTCATTGAGATATTCATTGAGATATTCATTGAGATTCATTCATTGAGATATTCATTGAGATATTCATTGAGATATTCATTGAGATATTCATTGAGATATTCATTGAGATATTCATTGAGATATTCATTGAGATATTCATTGAGATATTCATTGAGATATTCATTGAGATATTCATTGAGATATTCATTGAGATATTCATTGAGATATTCATTGAGATATTCATTGAGATATTCATTGAGATATTCATTGAGATATTCATTGAGATATTCATTGAGATATTCATTGAGATATTCATTGAGATATTCATTGAGATATTCATTGAGATATTCATTGAGATATTCATTGAGACATTCATTGAGATATTCATTGAGATATTCATTGAGATATTCATTGAGATATTCATTGAGACATTCATTGAGATATTCATTGAGATATTCATTGAGATATTCATTGAGATATTCATTGAGATATTCATTGAGATATTCATTGAGATATTCATTGAGATATTCATTGAGATATTCATTGAGATATTCATTGAGATATTCATTGAGATATTCATTGAGATATTCATTGAGATATTCATTGAGATATTCATTGAGATATTCATTGAGATATTCATTGAGATATTCATTGAGATATTCATTGAGATATTCATTGAGATATTCATTGAGATATTCATTGAGATATTCATTGAGATATTCATTGAGATATTCATTGAGATATTCATTGAGATATTCATTGAGATATTCATTGAGATATTCATTGAGATATTCATTGAGATATTCATTGAGATATTCATTGAGATATTCATTGAGATATTCATTGAGATATTCATTGAGATATTCATTGAGATATTCATTGAGATATTCATTGAGATATTCATTGAGATATTCATTGAGATATTCATTGAGATATTCATTGAGATATTCATTGAGATATTCATTGAGATATTCATTGAGATATTCATTGAGATATTCATTGAGATATTCATTGAGATATTCATTGAGATATTCATTGAGATATTCATTGAGATATTCATTGAGATATTCATTGAGATATTCATTGAGATATTCATTGAGATATTCATTGAGATATTCATTGAGATATTCATTGAGATATTCATTGAGATCATTCATTGAGATATTCATTGAGATATTCATTGAGATATTCATTGAGATATTCATTGAGATATTCATTGAGATATTCATTGAGATATTCATTGAGATATTCATTGAGATATTCATTGAGATATTCATTGAGATATTCATTGAGATATTCATTGAGATATTCATTGAGATATTCATTGAGATATTCATTGAGATATTCATTGAGATATTCATTGAGATATTCATTGAGATATTCATTGAGATATTCATTGAGATATTCATTGAGATATTCATTGAGATATTCATTGAGATATTCATTGAGATATTCATTGAGATATTCATTGAGATATTCATTGAGACATTCATTGAGATATTCATTGAGATATTCATTGAGATATTCATTGAGATATTCATTGAGATATTCATTGAGATATTCATTGAGATATTCATTGAGATATTCATTGAGATATTCATTGAGATATTCATTGAGATATTCATTGAGATATTCATTGAGATATTCATTGAGATATTCATTGAGATATTCATTGAGATATTCATTGAGATATTCATTGAGATATTCATTGAGATATTCATTGAGATATTCATTGAGATATTCATTGAGATATTCATTGAGATATTCATTGAGATATTCATTGAGATATTCATTGAGATATTCATTGAGATATTCATTGAGATATTCATTGAGATATTCATTGAGATATTCATTGAGATATTCATTGAGACATAATATCTCAATGAATATCTCAATGAATATCTCAATGATATCTCAATGAATATCTCAATGAATATCTCAATGAATATCATGAAATATCTTCAATGAATATCTCAATGAATATCTCAATGAATATCTCAATGAATATCTCAATGAATATCTCAATGAATATCTCAATGAATATCTCAATGAATATCTCAATGAATATCTCAGGGAATGTCTAGAATATCTCAATGATAATCGTGAATATC
>CBDALO010000223.1:0-12471 GCA_965196985.1 Gammaproteobacteria bacterium
AAAAGCTAGCGAAGTTGCTAAAAAACTGATAATAATCAAACGCTTCATAGCATATCCCTCATTTAATAACTTATCCATATTATAGGTAATACAACTTAAAAGTCTTAACTCGATATTAAGGAATTTCAATGTGTCAATTGGTAAAAATACCACCAATTAAAATGAGTAATTTTAGCACAGGTATTTTTTATAAAATCGATTTAGTGGTGGGGCAGGGTTAGTTATGACAAACAATAGCCAAAACTAGCTGTTATTTGTTGTTTTGGACGGACTACCCCCCTAGGAAGTTATTAGATTTTTTTCAGTAAGGCGAGTTCACGATGCTTTGATAACAATTTGTAACGGTTAGGTTGTCTATACCAGCAGTTAGCTAAAAACATTTGGCTACCGCATAGAACACATTCATAGGGGTCAATGTTAAAATTATTTTGCATTAAGGTGCGGTAATTGACCTGGGGTGTGTTTGGATCAGTTTCACCTAATAGGAGTCTGACTTTGGGTAGCATCTCACCTCGCACCCGGTTAGCAAGAAACCCATAATAACGCACCATACGAAAGCCAACATCAGGAATGTGTTGAATAAATCGAGCAATAAACTCTTCCGCGGTTAATTTAAATTGCTTGTAGGTTTTAGAGGCTAGTGCGCCATCCTTTCTGTAAATTCCATTGACTTGCTGAAAATAAGCAGGCGACTCAGTCAGATTAGAAATTCCTTTTAAGGTAAACTTAACCAAAAAAGAGGAATGACAATGAGCTGCTATAAAAATGAGAACTTAATCGAAGAAGCCATACATGTTTTAGCGATGGAGGGGTTTGAAGCTTTACCTAAGCTTGTCTCCAGGTTGATGAATGAGGCTATGTTAATAGAAAGGGAGCGCCATTTAAATGCCAGTCCTTATGAGCGGACTGGCGATAGAAACGGATATGCGAACGGCTTTAAACCAAGGTTAATTAACACAGGTCAAGGTCAGCTTGAGCTACAGATACCGCAGGTTAGAGACTCCAATGAAGCCTTCTATCCATCAGTCTTAGAGCGAGGTGTACGCTCTGATAGAGCACTTAAGCTGGCTGTCGCTGAAATGTATGTGCATGGGGTTTCCACGCGCAAAGTTGAAAAGGTGCTAAAGCAACTCTGTGGAACAGATATTTCAAGCACAGAGGTAAGCCGTTGCGCTAAATTGTTGGATGAAGATTTAAAGAAATGGCGAAATAAGCCGTTAGGAAAGATAAAATATCTTTGGCTAGATGCACGTTATGAGAAGGTGCGCACTAGCGGCACAGTACAAGACTGTGCGATATTGATAGCCTATGGCTTTGATGAATCAACCGGCAAGAGAACAGTGCTAGGTGTTTCTGTTGCGTTATCAGAGGCTGAGGTACATTGGCGTGATTTTCTTCAGCAGTTGGTTGAGCGAGGTATACATGGTATTGAGTTGATTACTAGCGACGCTCATACTGGCCTAAAAGCCGCTAGAAGAGCTGTGTTCCCCAGTGTTCCTTGGCAACGCTGCCAATTTCATTTGCAGCAAAATGCTCAGGCTCACATACCAAAGCGCTCAATGAAGGAACCAGTAGCTGAGGAGATTACAGCTATATTTAATGCCTCAAACATTCATGAGTCGGAAAGACTATTGGCTATGGCGGTAGATAAATATCAGCAAACAGCACCAGAGCTTTCTTCTTGGTTGGAAGTGAATATACCGGAGGGCTTAGTAGTGATGAACTTTGACAGGCCACATCAAAAAAGATTAAGAACCAGTAACATAGCTGAGCGCGTAAACAGAGAGGTAAAAAGAAGGACGCATACAGTTGGAATTTTCCCTAATACTGAATCGTGCCTAAGGCTCGTATCAGCTGTTTTAGTGGAAATTGATGACCAGTGGAGCGGATCACCTAGATACTTAAGTTGAAGTGAATAATAAGGCTTCATAGGGTTTTAGGATAGATCATTCTTGTTCTTATTAACGAGATATAATTGCTATTACCTAAAAGTTAATAATTTATTTTGAGAGGAGAAAAATTTGAGGTATAAATAATTTTTTAGATTGATTAGCATAATTAATTTAAGATATTATGCGATGAGACAGGTACAATAGAGTGCCATTTAGAATTTTAAAGGTTTTTCTAAGTACTGAAGTTGGTTTTTACAGACAAAATAACGCTCTATCTTTTAGAGACGTGATCAAGATAATTAAAACTGAGGCTGCTCCCATCAAAGTTTTTAATTTTTGACTCAGCAATAGGAGGACGTTTGGTGTATCGACCTAAGTATTTAACGTTTTGTTTGTGATTCTTTGAGGCCTTTGCGCAATGTACTACCCATCGTTTTTGGTAAAGCTGATCAAGCAGTTGATTAAAGTTGAAAGGGGTGCTGCCTTTATATAATGTAGAAAATATAGCATAATATACACTTTAACTTGATTACGGATGGTGTTTGGATGTTAGCTAGAATTCTCTCTGATGAAAATAATGAATTAACTATTGAGCTCAAGCTTCCACTAAAAGGATCCATGCTTGAATGTGAGGATGCAATTCTTGACGGCCTTAATGAGGTTGGAACATTAGCCACTGAAAAAGCTTTAAGTAAGTTTGATGCAGATGGCTCTCCTATCCATGTTGGAAAAATAAAGCTAACAGCACGAAGTAGAGATGAAGCAAATTACCAAACGCCTTATGGAGTTGCTCGAGTTAAGCGTTATGTTTATCAAACCTCTAAAGGCGGGAAGATCTTTTGTCCTTTAGAAGATAAGGCTAGAATTATCCAAGGATCAACACCGCGATTTGCAAAAATAATCTCACATAAATACTCAAACTTACCTGCTCCTAGTGTTATTGATGATCTCAAGGTCAATCATAACCGTAAAATCTCACATTCATACTTGCAACGGGCAACTGATTTTGTTGGCGGTATTGCACAAGCCAAAGAGGCTGAGTGGGAATATGAAGAGCCAAAGCTTGATATTAAGGAATTTCAATGTGTCAATTGGTAAAAATACCACCAATTAAAATGAGTAATTTTAGCACAGGTATTTTTTATAAAATCGATTTAGTGGTGGGGCAGGGTTAGTTATGACAAACAATAGCCAAAACTAGCTGTTATTTGTTGTTTTGGACGGACTACCCCCTTAGGAAGTTATTAGATTTTTTTCAGTAAGGCGAGTTCACGATGCTTTGATAGCAATTTGTAACGGTTAGGTTGTCTATACCAGCAGTTAGCTAAAAACATTTGGCTACCGCATAGAACACATTCATAGGGGTCAATGTTAAAATTATTTTGCATTAAGGTGCGGTAATTGACCTGGGGTGTGTTTGGATCAGTTTCACCTAATAGGAGTCTGACTTTGGGTAGCATCTCACCTCGCACCCGGTTAGCAAGAAACCCATAATAACGCACCATACGAAAGCCAACATCAGGAATGTGTTGAATAAATCGAGCAATAAACTCTTCCGCGGTTAATTTAAATTGCTTGTAGGTTTTAGAGACGTGATCAAGATAATTAAAACTGAGGCTGCTCCCATCAAAGTTTTTAATTTTTGACTCAGCAATAGGAGGACGTTTGGTGTATCGACCTAAGTATTTAACGTTTTGTTTGTGATTCTTTGAGGGCTTTGCGCAATGTACTACCCATCGTTTTTGGTAAAGCTGATCAAGCAGTTGATTAAAGTTGAAAGTGTGGTTCAGTGTAGAGGCTAACTGATTTGGCAGAATAAGCCCTTTGTCCTGGTGGTGGTTTCTAAAAAGGTTAATGACCTCATAACGCCACATGGACATTAGTGTAGGTTGATGGAAGTAGAGGCTTTTCCATTGTGTTAACTCTTTGTTGATACCACCCAGAGTGATTGACGCATGAAGATGCACATTGCGCTTTAGATCTCTGCCAAAGGTGTGAAGCGCGATAAATACACCGGGTTTAACCCTCTTGTTTTTAGCAAGCTTGAGTAACACCTTTGCTGCTAATGGTGGGAGTAAATTAAGAAGCTCTCTGTTTGTCCAAAAGCAGTCCCAAAGAGTAGAGGGCATGGTGAATGTGATGTGTTGCCATGTAGTGTTGGGTAAGATTGCCATCTGTTGTTGTATCCATACTTCTGTGGCTTTTTTACCACACGATGAACAGCTTTTAGCTTTGCAGGTATGGCGGATGTATTTGACGTGTGAACAGTTTGGATTACTGCAATGATACTCTTTATGGCCACGCATAGGATGTTTGCAGCTAAGCAGCTTAACAATGCCAATGACAATAGCTTCTCTGATTTTATCTTTGTACTTGGTGTGAAAGTTCCACCAGTTCTGATTGGTTACCAAGATTTGTTTGATACTAAAGCGTTTCATTATTCATAGAGTAAAATGAGAAGCGCGTATAGTAGGTGAGTTATTGCTCAGCTACCTGAAGCAATTTCTATAGCAGGTGTGTTATTTTTATTCGTTATTATTCCATGGGCAGGTTTGACTAGTTTGAGACTTAATAATACTCGTGGCTTTGTAAAGACTAAACTCTTAGAGGCTTAGAAAGTTGCCGGCGAAGCCGGCCTGACTTGATGCAGGCATTGAGATGCTAAGTATTAGCTTAGATGGTGCATATGTTCTCACCGTTGATGATGGTTATAGAGAGAGCATGGTTGGAACTATTTCCATGTATGATAAGCATGGTGCACGCCTGCACACAACCTACGTTGCAGCATCACCAGAATATGGAAAAGATGAATTCTTTAATAGGCTTGAAAAGGAAATAAAGCTGAAAAAGAAATATTACCCTGATGCTAAAACAATTGGCGTTGCTGATGGAGCAAAAAATAATTGGCCATTTCTAAAAAAACATACTGATACGCAAATTTTAGATTTTTGGCATGCAACTGAATATCTCGGCGAAGCATCAAAGGCAGTATTTACCAAAAAATCTGAAAGAGATGAGCGTGATGTTTGGCTCGAAGAGAGATGTCATGACTTAAAGCACAAGAAAGGTGCGGCAGGTAGAATACTTGCTGAGCTTAAAGAGCATCTAAATAAAAACCTGAATAAATCGCTTAGAGAAAAGCTAGAAGGAACAATTACGTATTTTGAAAATAATATTAAAGAAAAGCGAATGTCGTATCATAATTTGATTAAGCAGAATGCACCAATTGGCTCTGGCGTCACTGAAGCAGCATGTAAAACAATTGTTAAACAAAGATTAGGCGGATCAGGAATGCGCTGGAAAGACAAGGGAATGAAAATCGTTTTATGCTTGATATTAAGGAATTTCAATGTGTCAATTGGTAAAAATACCACCAATTAAAATGAGTAATTTTAGAACAGGTATTTTTTATAAAATCGATTTAGTGGTGGGGCAGGGTTAGTTATGACAAACAATAGCCAAAACTAGCTGTTATTTGTTGTTTTGGACGGACTACCCCCTTAGGAAGTTATTAGATTTTTTTCAGTAAGGCGAGTTCACGATGCTTTGATAGCAATTTGTAACGGTTAGGTTGTCTATACCAGCAGTTAGCTAAAAACATTTGGCTACCGCATAGAACACATTCATAGGGGTCAATGTTAAAATTATTTTGCATTAAGGTGCGGTAATTGACCTGGGGTGTGTTTGGATCAGTTTCACCTAATAGGAGTCTGACTTTGGGTAGCATCTCACCTCGCACCCGGTTAGCAAGAAACCCATAATAACGCACCATACGAAAGCCAACATCAGGAATGTGTTGAATAAATCGAGCAATAAACTCTTCCGCGGTTAATTTAAATTGCTTGTAGGTTTTAGAGACGTGATCAAGATAATTAAAACTGAGGCTGCTCCCATCAAAGTTTTTAATTTTTGACTCAGCAATAGGAGGACGTTTGGTGTATCGACCTAAGTATTTAACGTTTTGTTTGTGATTCTTTGAGGGCTTTGCGCAATGTACTACCCATCGTTTTTGGTAAAGCTGATCAAGCAGTTGATTAAAGTTGAAAGTGTGGTTCAGTGTAGAGGCTAACTGATTTGGCAGAATAAGCCCTTTGTCCTGGTGGTGGTTTCTAAAAAGGTTAATGACCTCATAACGCCACATGGACATTAGTGTAGGTTGATGGAAGTAGAGGCTTTTCCATTGTGTTAACTCTTTGTTGATACCACCCAGAGTGATTGACGCATGAAGATGCACATTGCGCTTTAGATCTCTGCCAAAGGTGTGAAGCGCGATAAATACACCGGGTTTAACCCTCTTGTTTTTAGCAAGCTTGAGTAACACCTTTGCTGCTAATGGTGGGAGTAAATTAAGAAGCTCTCTGTTTGTCCAAAAGCAGTCCCAAAGAGTAGAGGGCATGGTGAATGTGATGTGTTGCCATGTAGTGTTGGGTAAGATTGCCATCTGTTGTTGTATCCATACTTCTGTGGCTTTTTTACCACACGATGAACAGCTTTTAGCTTTGCAGGTATGGCGGATGTATTTGACGTGTGAACAGTTTGGATTACTGCAATGATACTCTTTATGGCCACGCATAGGATGTTTGCAGCTAAGCAGCTTAACAATGCCAATGACAATAGCTTCTCTGATTTTATCTTTGTACTTGGTGTGAAAGTTCCACCAGTTCTGATTGGTTACCAAGATTTGTTTGATACTAAAGCGTTTCATTATTCATAGAGTAAAATGAGAAGCGCGTATAGTAGGTGAGTTATTGCTCAGCTACCTGAAGCAATTTCTATAGCAGGTGTGTTATTTTTATTCGTTATTATTCCATGGGCAGGTTTGACTAGTTTGAGACTTAATAATACTCGTGGCTTTGTAAAGACTAAACTCTTAGAGGCTTAGAAAGTTGCCGGCGAAGCCGGCCTGACTTGAGAACACTAGTAAAGACTAAAGGCAGATGGGATCAGTTTTGGGAGAAGGTCAATGATTTTGGCGTGCCAGCAGCAATATAGCCTACATTATATAGAGGCAGCACCCGTTGAAAGTGTGGTTCAGTGTAGAGGCTAACTGATTTGGCAGAATAAGCCCTTTGTCCTGGTGGTGGTTTCTAAAAAGGTTAATGACCTCATAACGCCACATGGACATTAGTGTAGGTTGATGGAAGTAGAGGCTTTTCCATTGTGTTAACTCTTTGTTGATACCACCCAGAGTGATTGACGCATGAAGATGCACATTGCGCTTTAGATCTCTGCCAAAGGTGTGAAGCGCGATAAATACACCGGGTTTAACCCTCTTGTTTTTAGCAAGCTTGAGTAACACCTTTGCTGCTAATGGTGGGAGTAAATTAAGAAGCTCACTGTTTGTCCAAAAGCAGTCCCAAAGAGTAGAGGGCATGGTGAATGTGATGTGTTGCCATGCAGTGTTGGGTAAGATTGCCATTTGTTGTTGTATCCATACTTCTGTGGCTTTTTTACCACACGATGAACAGCTTTTAGCTTTGCAGGTATGGCGGATGTATTTGACGTGTGAACAGTTTGGATTACTGCAATGATACTCTTTATGGCCACGCATAGGATGTTTGCAGCTAAGCAGCTTAACAATGCCAATGACAATAGCTTCTCTGATTTTATCTTTGTACTTGGTGTGAAAGTTCCACCAGTTCTGATTGGTTACCAAGATTTGTTTGATACTAAAGCGTTTCATTATTCTTAGAGTAAAATGAGAAGCGCGTATAGTAGGTGAGTTATTGCTCAACTACCTGAAGCAATTTCTATAGCAGGTGTGTTATTTTTATTCGTTATTATTCCATGGGCAGGCTTGACTAGTTTGAGACTTAATAATACTCGTGGCTTTGTAAAGACTAGACCTTCTGCGAAACTAAATACTGGGCGAGCTTATGCTCGTTTGTAGTTTTAGAATCCGGCTTGAAGATTGAGAATCCCAGCAATAATATTAAATCTCATATTGTGTTTTCTGCGAAAATTCCTATACACCTCCCCAAGAATGCGGAATTTTTTAAATTTTGAGAATTGATGTTCAACCCTAATACGGATCTTGCTGTGATTACGGTTATCCTCTTTTTGTTGAGTAGTTAATTTGCCGCCTTTGGGCTTTTTATGAGGTAAGTTAACCAAGGGGTCAGTATGTTGAATTCCTTGGTATCCTAGATCAGCATATTTTTCTGCTGGTGGCAGTGGGCTGCCACGTTGTCGGATCTTAATATCATGAACCCTCCCAGGCATTGTTTGAGAGACGTTGATTATTTTTCCGGATGTACTCATTGCTATCTCCACCTTTTGAGTATGTCTTTTCTTTTTACCAGAATAATAATCTTTACGTGGCTTCTTCTTTTTGGGGCGCTGAATAGGCTGCTCCGTTACATCCATTAATATAGCGCAAACCGCATCTTCTGTTAGGGTTCTGTCTTTTTTAATATGAATATGCTTGGCCACTAAGGGTTCTAAGCGTTTAAATAAGCGGCAGACATTACTGTCATCCAAACCAACAAAGTAACCTAAGAATTCATGTGTTACATAAGTGCGATAGTACATCATGAGAAGCAAAAGGCGATCATGGTGCGTGGTGAGTTTCGGGCGCCTTCCCAGCTTACTAAACTCATCATCAAGTGATAACTTCACTTGTTGGTGTATCGTTTCAAAATCATCAAGGGTCAAACCAGTTAACTTTTTAAAAATACGCGGGCGGTTACTGAGTTGCTGATAGCTTAATAGCATATGCCTTTCCATGAATGATTATTAATCAGGCAATTATAAGCAAATTTTAGCTAGTTTCTAGAACTGCCCTTAGTTACGCAGAAGGTCTACTAAACTCTTAGAGGCTTAGAAAGTTGCCGGCGAAGCCGGCCTGACTTGTTGTTAATAAATAGGTGTTGCTTTGTAGGCGATTTAGTGATTGATTAGGCTAATTAATAACCATATAATGGCCCATCCTTTTTTTGTTATTTAATGCTGCAGAACGGGTGGCACGAATCGAACTGTAGCCCGGATTGAAAATGCGTAGAATTTGATAACCCGGGGTTGATTTCAAAGATCCAGCTCCGGCTTATCGCTTCCGCTCAAGTCGGGCTACGCGCTGGGAAACGATTCGTGACAGGACCTGTTGGTCGCAAATTTGTGCCCATAGCTTTTATTATTTAGGAATTAGTAATGAATACAGCTAAATTCGACATCATTGTAATAGGTGGTGGTCATGCAGGTACAGAAGCTGCTTCGGCCGCAGCTCGCATGGGTTGTAAGACCTTATTATTAACTCACAATATCGAAACTATTGGTCAAATGTCATGCAACCCTTCTATTGGAGGCATTGGTAAAGGTCACCTGGTAAAAGAAGTCGATGCCATGGGTGGAGTGATGGCACAAGCAGCCGATCTAGGAGGTATTCAATTTCGTCGCTTAAACTCTCGCAAAGGCCCAGCAGTACGGGCGACCAGGGCACAGGCTGATAGAGTGTTATATAAACAAGCTGTACGTCAAGCGGTTGAAAATCAAAAGAACTTATCACTTTTCCAACAAGCTGTTGATGATTTAATCGTTGAAAATGAGCAAGTCACTGGTGTGATCACCAATATGGGCCTGCGCTTTATGGCAAAAACGGTTGTATTAACAGTAGGAACCTTTCTTGGTGGTAAGATTTTAGTTGGTGATAAACAATCCCAAGGTGGTAGGGCAGGAGATCCAGCTGCCATTCGGCTAGCTTCGCGCTTACGTGAGCTACCTTTTCGAGTGGGGCGTTTGAAAACAGGAACCCCACCGCGAATTGACGGTAAAACTATCGACTACAGTAAGATGGTTTATCAACCTGGTGATACACCTACTCCAGTATTTTCATTTATGGGTTCAGTGGAACAGCATCCACAACAGATTGCTTGTCACATTACTAAAACAACAACACGAACTCATGAAATCATTCATGATAATTTACAGTATTCAGCAATGTATAGTGGTTTGATTGAAGGGGTAGGGCCAAGGTATTGCCCTTCAATCGAAGATAAAGTTGTGCGTTTTGCTGATAAAGATTCACATCAAATTTTTGTTGAGCCAGAAGGGCTAACAACTCATGAAGTTTATCCTAATGGTATTTCAACGAGTTTGCCGTTTTCAGTACAACAAGATTTTGTGCGTTCAATTATCGGTTTTGAACAAGCGCATATTACGCGGCCTGGCTACGCAATTGAGTATGATTATTTTGATCCACGAGATTTAACAGCTAACTTAGAAACTAAGTTTATAAAAAACTTATTTTTTGCTGGACAAATTAATGGAACGACAGGTTATGAAGAAGCTGCAGCACAAGGACTGTTAGCGGGTCTTAATGCAGGGCTACGTGCCAAGGGACAAGAGGGCTGGTCACCACGTCGTGATCAAGCTTATCTAGGGGTTTTAGTTGATGACTTAATTACTCAAGGGACTTTAGAGCCTTATCGAATGTTTACCAGTCGTGCAGAGTATCGCCTTTTACTGCGTGAAGATAATGCTGATTTGCGTTTGACAGAACAAGCTCGGCAACTGGGATTAGTTGATGAAGCGCGTTGGCAAACTTTCTGTGATAAGTGCGAGCAAATAGAGCAAGAGTCACAGCGTTTGCGTACTACTTGGTTAGTACCAGGTACAGAACAAGCTTTATCAGCTGAAGAAGTAATTAAACAACCTTTGCTACGTGAATATAATTTATTAGATATTTTAAAGCGCCCAGAAATAAACTACGAACAGCTTATGGAAATTAAAACAGTAGGCCCTGGTTTAACCAGTATACAAGCAAAAGAGCAAGTTGAAATACAGGCCAAATATTCAGGGTATATCGAACGACAACAAGCTGAAATTGACCGGCAATTACGCAATGAAAATACTAAGATTCCAATGAGTTTTGATTACAACAAAGTGACGGGTTTATCGGCAGAGGTAAAGCAAAAACTACTCGATTCGAGACCAGATACTTTAGGAAGAGCCTTACGTATCCCTGGAGTGACACCTGCGGCAATTTCACTACTGTTGGTTTTTATCAAAAAGTACTCTCAAGCCTTAGTTTAGGTTTACTAATAAATGGTTTGCCGTATAATGTCGTTCATTAAGGTAACAATGGAACCTTGTAAATACAGTTGGATCATACTTTCTGCCATAACATCTTGGTTGATCTAGCTAGATAAAAATTATGTTTATCACCAGTTAGGTGACCAAACAAATTTTTATTACGCTATCTCAAGCAATCTGTTATACCAGACAAATATGCCCCAACTGTATTTTCCAGGTTGAAACTTTTTCAAAGGTTAGTACTTCATGATCGCGGTTCAAATTAAGGATCTTTTAAACGAGTATTTACCTGATTTATCCAGTGAGCAGATTTATAAATTACAGCAATATTTGTTTTTGCTAAAAAAGTGGAATAGAGCGTATAACTTAACTTCTATTACTACTACAAAAGCCATGGTAATCAGGCATGTCCTCGATAGTTTATCGGTTTCTCCTTATTTAAAAGGGGACCATATTATTGACGTTGGTACGGGAGCAGGTTTACCAGGTATTCCTTTATCTATAGTTAACCCTGATTTAGAATTTTTCTTACTAGATAGCAATAACAAAAAATCACGCTTCTTAAAGCAAGCCAAGATGGACTTAGATTTAGATAATGTTGCTATTATTCATAGCAGAGTCGAATCTTATAATCCACCTATTCGGTTTGATACAGCAATAGCTCGTGCTTTTTCGAGCTTGAATGAATTCTTGTTAAATACTAAGCACTTGGTTTGTAAAGATGGGGGTCAGTTCTTAGCGATGAAGGGTGTTTATCCTTTATCAGAGCTTGAAGCATTAACAGACGGTTTTGTTATTGATGCGGTAGATCGACTAGAGGTACCAGACCTTGGCGCTGAGCGTCATGTTGTAAAGGTAAGTTTTGCTAAGTAGTTTTAGGGGGCTGTGCTGTGGTGGCAAAGGTAATCGCAATTACTAATCAGAAAGGGGGTGTGGGAAAAACCACAACTAGTGTTAACCTTTCTGCTAGTTTAGCAAAAACCAATAAAAGAATATTACTAATAGACCTTGATCCCCAAGGTAATGCTACTATGGCTTGTGGCATTGATAAGAGCCAGCTTACCCATAGTATTAATGAACTATTACTTGGTGAAGCAACGTTTGCTGAAGTTAAACAATCAGCTGGCGCAAACTTTGATGTATTGCCAGCTAATGGCAGTTTAACTATTGCTGAGGTGACTTTAATCCAGGCTGAACAGCGTGAGCTGCGTTTAAAGCAAGCTTTAGCTGCTGAATTAGCCAACTACGATTTTATTATCATCGATTGCCCGCCTACGCTTAATACCTTAACAGTTAACGCCTTAGTTGCAGCTGATTCTGTTATTATTCCTATGCAATGTGAATATTACGCGCTGGAAGGCTTAACGGCATTACTAGGAACTATTCAACAAATTACCGCTACAGCAAACCCAAATTTAAGCACCGAAGGTTTATTGCGTACTATGTACGATGGTCGCAATCGCCTAGCCTTAGATGTTTCTGAACAACTACTGGAGCACTTTGGAGATGCGGTGTTTCGTACGGTTATCCCGCGTAATGTACGTCTAGCTGA
>CBDALO010000224.1:0-7826 GCA_965196985.1 Gammaproteobacteria bacterium
TGACTCTGTTCTATTGGTTTCTATATTGTTTAATTCTAATTCTAGATTAGTTTTCAACTGGGTGGTGTTTTCCTGAAAATACTCCCGTTTAGTTTTTAGTGTCTTAGCAGATTCTTCTAAATGATGACTATTAGGTAGTTTTTTTAGTAGACCTTCTGCGTAACTAAGGGCAGTTCTAGAAACTAGCTAAAATTTGCTTATAATTGCCTGATTAATAATCATTCATGGAAAGGCATATGCTATTAAGCTATCAGCAACTCAATAACCGCCCGCGTATTTTTAAAAAGTTAACTGGTTTGACCCTTGATGATTTTGAAACGATACACCAACAAGTGAAGTCATCACTTGATGATGAGTTTAGTAAGCTGGGAAGGCGCCCGAAACTCACCACGCACCATGATCGCCTTTTGCTTCTCATGATGTACTATCGCACTTATGTAACACATGAATTCTTAGGTTACTTTGTTGGTTTGGATGACAGTAATGTCTGCCGCTTATTTAAACGCTTAGAACCCTTAGTGGCCAAGCATATTCATATTAAAAAAGACAGAACCCTAACAGAAGATGCGGTTTGCGCTATATTAATGGATGTAACGGAGCAGCCTATTCAGCGCCCCAAAAAGAAGAAGCCACGTAAAGATTATTATTCTGGTAAAAAGAAAAGACATACTCAAAAGGTGGAGATAGCAATGAGTACATCCGGAAAAATAATCAACGTCTCTCAAACAATGCCTGGGAGGGTTCATGATATTAAGATCCGACAACGTGGCAGCCCACTGCCACCAGCAGAAAAATATGCTGATCTAGGATACCAAGGAATTCAACATACTGACCCCTTGGTTAACTTACCTCATAAAAAGCCCAAAGGCGGCAAATTAACTACTCAACAAAAAGAGGATAACCGTAATCACAGCAAGACCCGTATTAGGGTTGAACATCAATTCTCAAAATTTAAAAAATTCCGCATTCTTGGGGAGGTGTATAGGAATTTTCGCAGAAAACACAATATGAGATTTAATATTATTGCTGGGATTCTCAATCTTCAAGCCGGATTCTAAAACTACAAACGAGCATAAGCTCGCCCAGTATTTAGTTTCGCAGAAGGTCTATTAATTACGTGAGTCTCTTGCGCTATGCCATTCAGCACTTGTATTCCCCGGTGCGGTTAATTCACGAAGACAGTGCCTTTAGTCGCA
Source organism: Gammaproteobacteria bacterium (assembly GCA_965196985.1). Classification (GTDB taxonomy): domain Bacteria; phylum Pseudomonadota; class Gammaproteobacteria; order UBA12402; family UBA12402; genus 2-12-FULL-35-23. The sequence goes on from CBDALO010000224.1 coordinate 1,197, forward strand.
CGCCGATGCAAACCACGCGCAGTGTCCCGCTGATCAATCAAGCCTCGGTGTTAGCCTTACCGCTCGCCTCGTGGGCAGCGGGAAATGATACGGTGACCGCCGTGCTCTTAAAAAACACCACGCGCCACCGCGTGGTGTTAGATCCGCGTCGCCTGCAAGGCGATTGGTTAGCGGTGAGCTTTTACCCATCCAACTATTTAAACGCACGCGGGCACTGGCGAGATCGCACCACGGTGTTTGTGGTGGCCTCGCAACCGTTTAATCAAGCCTTACACGCGGCGAGGGATTACCGATGAATCGACAACCGAAACTGTTACTGATTTTAGGGGCGATTGCCTTGGTGGTGATCGTTGGGTTTTTCTGGATGGGCACTGGGCAGCACACCAGCACGCCGGTGACATCCACCCGCACTCACGCGCCGTTTGATGTGGCCTCCGGCGACACCAACAATGAAGTGCTCAATCGTATCATGGCGCAACAAAAAGCCTTGCAAAGCAAAAATGCGCAGCAAGCCGCACTGATTGCCAAACTGCAACGCACTAACAGTGCGGCCAGTCGTACTGCACTTGAAAACGCCAAAGCGAGTTTAGAGCGGCAAATTAGCGCGTTAAAAGCCTCACTGGCTGATCAAGTCAGTGCGTTACGCCATAAGGTGAATGCACACGTTGCTCGCACCCCGTCCAGTCAATTGGAATACCCCACTGATCAGCAAGGGCACTCAAACTCAACGCACATGATTACCCAGGTACCGGATCTGTCCGCAGGCCAACCTGCAACGGGCAGCACCGCGACACCACCGGCTGCCACACCGAACGCCGAGACGCCACCGAGCTTGCCCAGTGATCACAACACAGACGTCAGTACGCAACCGAGCACGCCGGTCTACACGATTCCAGATGGCTCCACCGTGGCGAATGTGGCGTTACTGAGTCCGCTGATTGGTGAAGTGCCGGTGAATGGCAGTTTGCAAGTGCCTGCGTTTCCGTTCAAAGCGATTTTAAGTACGCATCAAACCGAACAGATGTTTGCAGCCAACGGCATTCCGTTACCCACTGGGTTGGCGGGCACGATTTTGCAAGGCTATTCAGTGGGTAGCATGTCTTTAGGGTGCACGCGCCCGTATGTCACCAAACTGTTGTTTGTGTTTAAAGACGGGCACTTTGTGGTATTCCCGAAAAAAGGCGTGCACAGCAATGCCACCGAGGTCTATCCCAAAAATGCCTTAGGCTATTTAAGTGATGCCTATAACAACCCATGCATTAACGGCAAGTATTTAACGGACGCACCAAAAGTGATTGCGAGCTTTATGGCCTTAGGTGCAGCACAAGGGGCAGGCGGGGCGATTGCACAAGCGCAAACGCAAACACTCACCAACATTGCCCAAGGCACGGCGGGTACGATCTTTAACGGGAACCTAGGCAAGTACGCCGCCGGTTTAGCGGTGAATGAAGGCGCGAAAGATGCTACCTCGTGGTACAAGGCGCGGGTCAATAACATCTTTGATGCGGTCTTTGTGCCATCGACGGTGAAAGGCCGGGCGCGTCGCTTAATTTTTAATGTCACCCAAACCATACCAATTGATTTTAACCAACAAGGGAGAGTCCTACACCATGAACGTTTTCGTGATGTCTCGAGCGCTGATCATTCTTTGCTGTAGCGTGAGTGTGGTCGCTTGCACCACACCCGGCAGCCACTTAATTCCCACCAGCGGGGAGCGTACCCTACCGGCGCTCTACCAAAGTGAAACCGGTGGGCGTGTGTTTAGCACTGATTTTACCGACGGCGGGCTACCCACAGCCAGTCGACTAGCCGTGGGGCGTGAGTTACCGCGCACGAGCTACGTGGCACAAACGGCTCAAGGAAAACGCACGGTGGACAGCCTCTACAAGCCGTTACCGAATCCGGAAATCCCGATCACGGTGGCGCCGCACTTAGTGCAAAGCAACGTTGAGTCTTACCCCAAACCGTGGACAACGACCGCGTTCTTTTTGTATCGCAGTAATCATTTTGCCATGCCCGACGAACGCTATTAGGAGTGATGATGACAGTGAAAGCCCAATTACCCCGCTTGTTAACCCGCTTCCTTGGCCGAGGGTCAACCCGTGAATCGGCTACAGCGAAGAAACCAGTCGTTACTCGTGCGCAAGTCGTCAAGCAATACGCCACCGTGCCGTCGTTTGCCGATCTGTTGCCGTGGTTGGAATGGTCAGACGAGCACGAGATGCTGTTACTTGAAGACGGGGTGTCGGTGGGCGCGGCGTATGAGCTCAAAGCCTTGCCCACCGAAGCGCGACCGGATGCGCCTTTAGCACGCCTTCATCAAACGCTCAGCAAATTGCTCTCACGCTTACTGCCCTTAGAAAGCGAAGACCCGTGGGTGTTACAACTCTATGTGCAAGACGATTTAAGCCTTGCGCCCTTACACGCCCGCTTAACCGACACCATTGCTGAGCAGAACTCGTTAGACGATCCGTTAGCACAAAAATACCTTGACGTGATGCAAGCGCATTTTAAGGTGATGGCAGAACCGGACGGGATTTTAACCGACCCGATGTCGGGCTTGCCGTTTCGAGGCAAGCTGCGCCGGATTCGCTTAGTGTTGTATCGGCGCTATGCCAACCCAACAAGTGTGGATCGCCAAGCGGTGGTTGAGGAACTCGCCACCGTGTGTCAGCGCTTAGAATCGCAACTGCGCCAAACCGGGATGGCCTTGCAGCGCATGAGTGGGGCGCAGTTTCACCAGTGGATGCTGCGTTGGTTTAATCCCAATCCGCCTGACACTCAAGGCGATGTCGATGCGTTTGTGGCGCGGCATCCGTATCCGACCCGCCAACCGTTTGGCTGGTCGCCCAGTCAACACTGTTTACACGGGGAGATTCGCTCCGCTGACAGCGGGTGGACGTTTGACGGTTGGCCGCACAAAGTGGCGACTTTTAAAGATTTAGAAAGCAGCACCGTCATTGGTGCGTTATCGCGTGAGCTTTCACAAAGCGGGGAGAGCAGTGGGGATCGCAATGACACCGAAAAGTATGCCTTACTCGATGCTTTTCCGCCGGGCACGATTTACACGGTGCAAATCACGTTTGAATCCAAACCGGCGGTGCAAGCGCACTTAAACGAGATCGAAAGTCAAGCCATGGGGCAGGGTAGCATGATTAGTACGATTCATCGTAACGTCAATGACGCGCGTGATGCGTTGGATCAACGCCAGTGGCTATTTCGTTCGATCGAAGCAATATACTTGCGTGGGCGTAATGAGGTCGAACTCAAAGCCATGGAAGAAGAGCTTAATGCGCGATTGAATCACGTCAACCTTGCGCTCTCACCAACGCGTGAAGAAGCGTTTGCGTCGGATTTGTATTTGCGCTTTTTGCCGTTTAATTTGAACTACGCCTTTGATAAAAACGAATTGTATCGCTGCACGTACAAGTACGCTGACGATCTGGCGTGCTTGTTACCGTTTTACGGGCGCTCGATTGGTGATGGCATCAACCCGTTGTGGATTAAGTACAATCGCGGTGGCGAACCGTTCTTGTTTGATCACACCCATCCGCTGTTTAAAATGGCTAACAGTCACATGGCGGTGTTGGGATCAACCGGTTCGGGTAAATCGGTGGCGCTCAATAATTTATGCTTAGTGCTCTCGGCGGTGAAAAACACCCGTATTGTGGTGTTAGAAGTCGGTGGCTCGTTTTCGTTATCCGCGAAGTTTCTCGCGCAATACAACTGAGAACTACCCAAAATTGTTATCTCCCTACCTGAACTGAATTCGATAATTCTTTTTGTTCTTCTTGAGAAACACTATTTTCTTTAAAAAATTGCTCTACTAAGTGATACGTTAGAAGTTTTCTAATACCCTTCGCAATAAAGTGTCGTGTCACCTTGCCCTTACCATCTCCTAATTTAGCTAGCATAATTGCGTAATCGTCATAAGCTTTTTCCTTACCTATCTCATACAAATATGAGGCCACATAAAAACATACAGCCAGTAGATTTTGTATCCCTTTAAAATTTTTTATCTGCATATTTTCCCAGCCTAGTCCTTCCTTGAGAAATTTAAAAACATATTCAATTTTCGCACGAGATAGATAGGCTATGTATACCTCATACGCCTCATCAAAAGTCGTTACTTTTTTATTAGTTAATAGCAGCATGTCATTCTTAAAAATTCTCCTACCATCTCTGCCTGTAATTTGGATTTTAATTGCATTGAAGTTCTCAAACTCTCCAAAATAAATAGTTATTTTTCCGTCTTGTACGCAATTCTTTCCAACTGTTAACTTTTGGAATTGCTTTTCGCCTTGAGCATCAAAATCAGCGTTAATCAGCTTAAGCTTTTTACCATCATCACCTCTACCTTCTATTGTTCTTGTTATTTTTGAGCGAATAATAAAGTCTTGATCTAGGTTTGTATCAATTAGTGAGAGATAGTCATTATCATCAAACTCTCTATCTAGAATATGGGTAATGGTTGCATCTTCATTCTTTGATTTTAGGCAGATTCCTATTTTTTCTATTTCACGAATAGACAGCAGCTTTTTATTAAAGTAATCACCAGATTCATAAAGACTCTTGGCCTCTTTATCTCCCTCAAATGGCTTTCCAGCCTCTATTTTCTTAATATGCTCAGCTTTTAAAAACTTAGGGTCTTTATTGCTGTAGCTTACATGCGATAGTAGATGCACAGCCTTATCACCAGGTACTAATGCAACTGCGTTATGCGTGCTGTAACCATTGATAATATCCCCGTCCAGACTCCTTACTTTACCTAGATTTTCAGTTTGCTTGCTATGTGGCTTTCTAATATCAGAAGGATCATGAAGAACATCAATTTTACTGGCGTGTGAAAGTTTTTCACAGCTCTGTTCTAGCAATGCATCATTTGTTTTTATTGGATCTAAATCGGTGCTTTTATTTTCACCGGTAAGTGTACGAATCATCTTTTTATACTCATTGTTATCTTTTGATGAACTGAACAACTTACAACTACCTTCAGTTAATAGCTTTCCTACAATCGTCGATAGATTTTTTTAAAACAACTTTCCCAGTTAATTTTGAAAAAAGAGGGGCAGCGTAATCGGCGAAGTTTAACATTTATACTCATCTCGTTAGTCTTGTTAAAAAGACAAAGCATAGTCATTTTTACACAATATTTCAGCATTATTTTGCTGATTTAAATTTTGGGTAGTTTTCAGAACATTATAGCCAATGTTTTTTTCTAGTTGATACCTTTTCTAAGCTGCCTGTGCGGCAGTTAACTAATTCCTCGATATCTTGTTCATAGTCATAAATTTCTAAGCTGCCTGTGCGGCAGTTAACGAGATATTCATCAAGTCAGGCCGGCTTCGCCGGCAACTTTCTAAGCCTCTAAGAGTTTAGTCTTTACAACTGAGAACTACCCAAAATTGTTATCTCCCTACCTGAACTGAATTCGATAATTCTTTTTGTTCTTCTTGAGAAACACTATTTTCTTTAAAAAATTGCTCTACTAAGTGATACGTTAGAAGTTTTCTAATACCCTTCGCAATAAAGTGTCGTGTCACCTTGCCCTTACCATCTCCTAATTTAGCTAGCATAATTGCGTAATCGTCATAAGCTTTTTCCTTACCTATCTCATACAAATATGAGGCCACATAAAACATACAGCCAGTAGATTTTGTATCCCTTTAAAATTTTTTATCTGCATATTTTCCCAGCCTAGTCCTTCCTTGAGAAATTTAAAAACATATTCAATTTTCGCACGAGATAGATAGGCTATGTATACCTCATACGCCTCATCAAAAGTCGTTACTTTTTTATTAGTTAATAGCAGCATGTCATTCTTAAAAATTCTCCTACCATCTCTGCCTGTAATTTGGATTTTAATTGCATTGAAGTTCTCAAACTCTCCAAAATAAATAGTTATTTTTCCGTCTTGTACGCAATTCTTTCCAACTGTTAACTTTTGGAATTGCTTTTCGCCTTGAGCATCAAAATCAGCGTTAATCAGCTTAAGCTTTTTACCATCATCACCTCTACCTTCTATTGTTCTTGTTATTTTTGAGCGAATAATAAAGTCTTGATCTAGGTTTGTATCAATTAGTGAGAGATAGTCATTATCATCAAACTCTCTATCTAGAATATGGGTAATGGTTGCATCTTCATTCTTTGATTTTAGGCAGATTCCTATTTTTTCTATTTCACGAATAGACAGCAGCTTTTTATTAAAGTAATCACCAGATTCATAAAGACTCTTGGCCTCTTTATCTCCCTCAAATGGCTTTCCAGCCTCTATTTTCTTAATATGCTCAGCTTTTAAAAACTTAGGGTCTTTATTGCTGTAGCTTACATGCGATAGTAGATGCACAGCCTTATCACCAGGTACTAATGCAACTGCGTTATGCGTGCTGTAACCATTGATAATATCCCCGTCCAGACTCCTTACTTTACCTAGATTTTCAGTTTGCTTGCTATGTGGCTTTCTAATATCAGAAGGATCATGAAGAACATCAATTTTACTGGCGTGTGAAAGTTTTTCACAGCTCTGTTCTAGCAATGCATCATTTGTTTTTATTGGATCTAAATCGGTGCTTTTATTTTCACCGGTAAGTGTACGAATCATCTTTTTATACTCATTGTTATCTTTTGATA
>CBDALO010000226.1:0-5120 GCA_965196985.1 Gammaproteobacteria bacterium
GTATTTCTTGCGTTAACATGAAAGTCCAGGTTATGACATTGGCGACGAGTATAAATATGAGATAGATCCAGCCTGGCCTTACCGCTCAAACCGTTACCAGAGTTCAATCCTGATGGCGAAATTGGCTCCAGCTTAGCAGCATGATGTCGTCTGTGGTTGGGCGATTTCAATACTTTTATCCTTGCCAGTGGCGCAAGAGATAATGCCTGAAAGATAGCGTTACTATTATATCAGGCAGTTTCTCGCGTTTGAGACATTTTTCGCCAACTGGAAGATGTTTGGACAGATACAGACTATGACACCGCAAGAGCCAAATTAACGGCATACTTCGAGCCTCAAAAGAATCAACGGTATGAGATATACAAATTCCGTCAAACTCGTCAGGAGGAGAGAGAGAAACTAGACCAATTTCATACGTGATTACGTGAACTATCTAATACCTGCGAGTTCACGAATACAGAATTTGAGACCAAGCAACATAATAACTGGGGGTTCTTCCTCAAGACTCAGAAGAGGCGCACTGAGAGACCCAGATTACAAGTTAAAAGATATGCTAATGGATGGTAGACGCGATGAAATGAGCTCATATCAAGCAAAAGATATCGAGTCAAATGCTGAAGAAAATCTTGTGACTAACAAACTTCAAGTACAGCAGATTAAAGCAAAGACAAGAGTACAGAGAAAATGTTATAATTGTGGAGGTGCATGGCCGCATGAAAACAGTTGTCCAGCGAAAGGAAAGGTATGTCGAAAATGCAATAAAAGTGACCATTTGGCACAAGTCTGTCGTAGTAGCAGAACAACAAAAGTCAGAAAGCAAATATCAAACAAAAGAAACTTTGTAAAGCCTTTGCAGCACCAAAACGACACTGACAATGAGTCTAGTGCAGATGAATACTTGCATGCAAGTCGTGATAAGACTCCTAAAGAAAAGCAAGAAAGTCCTAATATCAAGATAAAGATTGGAGGACAAAGGATCACAATGATGGTAGATACTTGAGCTTCTATCAATGTTGCAGATCAAAACATCTTTGAAAAGCTGAAAGAAGTTCAGTTAAAACCAACAACAGTAAAGGCATACCCCTTTAACTCACAGATACCGGTTCAAATCAGAGGAGAATTTGTGACTTTGATTGAATCGAAATCAAAATATTGCATGGCAACATTTTATGTCATGCATGAAAAGAACACTGGTTGTTTACTCTCAGGGAACACTGCTCAGAAATTGGGCATTGACAAGCTCAATTTAAATAAATTCACAGATTCAGAAGAATCCACAGCCAATACGAAAGACAAAGCTATCCAAGAGATAATCGGAAAATATAAAGGAACCACAAGGTGGGCAAGTTAAGAAACCATGAAGTCAAATTGAACATTGACAAAGAGGCAATTCCCCAAGCACAGCCTCAATGAAGGATTCCTTTTCACATCAGAACGAAAGTCAAGCATGCCATAGAAGAACTTCAGAAAGCTGATATTATTGAAGCAGTACCTGAAATGCAGCCGACACCATGGGTATCACCTGTTGTTGCAGTCTCTAAGAAAGATGATTCCTTGCATATTTGCTTGGACATGCACATGGCGAATCAAGCTATAAATCGTGTGAGGTATCCTATACCTACCGTGAATGACGTTAGTTTGGATTTAAATGGCGTGAAATACTTTTCAAAGTTAGACTTGGCCCAGGCCTACCACCAGTTGCCTCTAGCCGAGGAAAGTCGATACATCACCACATTCAGTACACATCTAGGCTTATTCCGTTACAAAAGATTAGCATACGGCAACAATGCTAGTGCCGAAATTTTTCAGCATGCCTTGCAGCAAGGTGTTCGCAACATAGCAGACGATATTATAATACATGCCAGGTCACGAAAAGAACACGATGTTGCACTTCAAAACTGTCTTCAACGCCTTAAAGAGAATGGAATGACACTCAATGCAAAGAAATGCAGTTTTCTTCAACCTACGTTACACTTCTTCCGTCAGATATTTTCAGCTGAGGGAATGCGCACCGATCCAAAGAGAATCACAGATCTTCAGAACATGTTTGTACCAACGAATGCTCAAGAAGTTCGAAGCCTATTGGCCATGGCAAACTACAGTTCCAAATATATACGTAGCTATGCCACAATAACTTTCCTTTGCGTCAACTGACGAAGAAAAATGTTCGGTTTGCATGGACAACATGTTATGCACACAAGAAAGTGTTTAGCCAGCTGAAAGATGCTTTGATAGCTGCACCTGTAACGGCCTATTTCGACCAATTGTAACTCAAAACAGTAAGATCTACTTCTTCCTAATATGATTGTCAACATGTTCAAATTTTTTACAGAGCAATGGGATTAATTCACATGACTGGCATTGCTCAGGGCTCCTTGGCTTTTCCAATCCTAAACTATATAGATGCAAGGCTGCAAATTTTTAGATGATACTTTTTTAATTGTCAAATCATTACTTATCTACAAAGAGCATTATCTAGAGGCTTGAGGTAGGGGAAAAATTGTTTTTTTATACAATAAACAAGCTTATTATGGATACATGTGAACAATTTTTCAACAGTCCTTACTCATTGAACTGGCCCTTGGTAATTTCTAAGAGTTTAAATTGCTGATGCAAAAGGATATGTAGCAAGCTAGCTGACTCAAAATGTCTTTCAATTCAACTCATCTCCTTGACGATTTAGATCACCTTAAACTATGTAGATCTCAATGTACTACATGTAGAAAGATATGCCCTTATGATGAAGTATATAGTGATTGGAAATCGTAGACAGAGCTGTTGTGTACCATCTCATATGAAAGCCGCGCAACGAAGTCGTTACCCACATAACTGTTTATGATTGAATACACTTTTGGCATTTGAAAACAGATATATAATTGATCGGCAATCCATTTGTGTTTCAGGTTCGTTAGTGGTATACTGTTTGTGGCAAATCTTTGGACTTAGAATACATAGTAGCTGTTGATAGTTGTAAGTTGTCCGTTCTTATTCACTACGATAGTCTCAATCTAGTCAAAAGCCAGTATACGTATTTCTCCATAGCTATATTATAAATTTTATCCTGATAACTCATATTTGATACTATTGACATTGTAGTAATTGAGTGGAAAGTGAAAAATATTTTTAATTCGAAAACGGCCCGAGGGATTGGGAAAATTCCAAAAGCACCAGATTGGGACGATTTATGGGCTAGTCGTATAAAAAATCTCAGAGCCTGGTCCCAAGGGGATCATGGTACAAAATTCAAAAAGGATGCTTTTAGAAAGTGCCGATTTTGGGACTTGTGCGACAACGTGGGAACCGTAGGAGGTACCGGATCGTGCAAGGTATCAAAACGTGTAGGTCCACGAGCTGGACCGGATGAGCCGAGTTGGAGCTCGATTGGGCGTGGCTGTGACGTCACAGTGACGTCAGAAGGGCCGAATTTTGCACTTTTTGGAACATTTTCAAACAGAAGGTACCAAAAATTGGCACGAGGTACCGGAACGTGCTAGGTGTCAAAACGTGCCAAAATTACTTGCAAATAGGATGCACAACTTAGACCAGGTGGTACCACGTCTCTGTGCCGAGTTATCTGGCCCAAAGTTGGAACGTGCGTGATTTTTGCGTCACATGCGTACCATTTTTCTTCGTAATTTTTTAACTCTTGAACCAGAAACGGTACAGAAACGGTCAAATCGAAGCCCTCCGGGAGTACTACAACCTCCCGAAGTTTGGGCGTGTTCGGGCGTGGCAGTGACGTCACAGTGACGTCACAAGATTTCGCATAGTGGCACACGCAAACTGGGACCTGTCTCAGCAGTGGTACCAGATAGAAATGTGAGACCACGTGGAAAAAGGTCCCAACACGATAGCCGTCCTACGGTATGAGGCCCTTTTCGGTACCCATTACGGTTGTGCCAATATGGGACAAAACGCAAAAAGTTGCAAAATTTTTTGTGCCAAAAAAGTTTATTTTCTCCATAACTTTTGAACCAAACGTGGTACCTCGAGATACCATGGCTCATCTGAAAGCTTATCGGATTTGCCACATTTTGGTGGTATCGACTTTGCGAATTGGCGTGGCTGTGACGTCATGATGACGTCACAAGTTTCAAAATTTCTAATACTTTAAAAGGGTGTAAAAAACACAAAAAATATCGATAGAAAAAATCAATTGTGCCAGAGTGTCTTCCATTGCCTTGGTATTTTGGAGATTGGTACCAATTTTCAATAGTGTACCAAAAGTGGCACAAACTTGGCACACAAAAAAGTGTACCAAAAAAATTTATTTTCGTCAAAATATCTAAAAATTTAGGCTTGGTACCACCAGAAGACCAGGTATGGGGGTATACCTCAACACGTGGGGTCTATCCGGGTGGTACCCGTATACCCCGCTATCAGGCCGGATTTTGAGAAAAATTGTCCCGAATGTTAAAAAAGTGCCAAAATTGTGGTTTTTCTGAATTACTTTGCACAGAAACGTGGTACCTTAGTTAAACATGCATCAACGGATTGGTCTTGGCAAGGCGCATCGAATGATGGTATTGGATGCTGCAATGTCACCATGATGACGTCACGATGACGTCATAATTGCAAAATTTAGGCCATTTTCAAAAAATCGTTAAAAATTGTAGAAAATTCGTGCAAGGAAGATGAAAGCGGGAATGCATTGTAAAATCTATGTTCTTTTCATCTAACCCTGTGACAGTGGGTGTCCCGATCACGATTGTCCCACTTTTGGCACATATGTAAGGGGCACCGATTTGGAGGGTTTTTGGCCCATAACTTTTCTCAGAGACATGGTACCACGCTCAAACCCGGGTCCAAACGAAAGATCTCGACAAGACAAATCGAAATATGGTATGGTTCATGGTGGTACTCGCAACGGGTGTGCCACTTTTTTACCGTACAAATTAGAAGAATTTATGCTCTTGCTGCCTAGGCCCATTACATTGACGAGACCCCGTAACTATTGTTATTTGGTAGAAAATCATCCAAATCCTATCGTAAACCGTGTAAGCTATCTAGAAATCCTCATTTCTAAATTATTATCTCCCTAAACGGCTCTACGGGTTATTTAGAAAGACGGAGAGACATTCTTGCAAACATTGTATTGGTCGGCCTCTTGGCCTAACAAA
>CBDALO010000227.1:0-24588 GCA_965196985.1 Gammaproteobacteria bacterium
AAGCTTCAAACCCCTCAATCGCTAAAACATGTATGGCTTCTTCGATTAAGTTCTCATTTTTATAGCAGCTCATTGTCATTCCTCTTTTTTGGTTAAGTTTACCTTAAAAGGAATTTCTAATCTGACTGAGTCGTCTGCTTATTTTCAGCAAGTCAATGGAATTTACAGAAAGGATGGCGCACTAGCAACTTTACTTTAAGCCAACAATTCCACCTAGTAGTTTTGTTCTAATAAAATTACTTAAATCATTACATGAGATAACGGATCAGTCATTAATTTTAGTCAAAACGGATAACGCTCTCTTACTTAGAATTATACAAATTGAGCACTCAGGAAAAACAAAGATTATTAATTTATTTGACCAAAGATTACATCTTGAATCCTCATTACTTCTAAATCAGTTTGAAACTAAATACCAGATAATAGGTAAAGTTATCGAGGTTAGACATGGATAATAATCAAAATAAAAGCATGCTTGTAATTGCTGCTGCCATGACTATGGCTGTATCGGTATCCTTTAGTATTATTGCTTTCCCTAAAATTTTTGATTTTTGGGGTTTTAAATCAACCTGCGGGGCAATCTTTTTTCCAATTGGTTATACACTCAGTGACGCCATTGGATTCTTTCACGGAAAAAAAATTGCTAGGTTCTCATTCACATGCGCAATTATACTAGATATCTGCTTTTCATTGGGTGGCATACTGTTATTTTATATCCCAGGCACACCAAATAAGGAACTTGAGGAAATTTATAGTTACCTATTTTTAAGGCATGGAATTTACTTATCATTATTCGCGGCGCTTGGTGTATATATATCTCAGCGCTTAAACTTATTTTTATTTTTCTCCAATAAAGTTGAAAAATTTCCATTTCCATTAAGGAGTTCATTATCTTCGTTTCCAGCAGATATACTGGTTGCTTTTTTTGCATTAGTACCTGCTTTTTGGGGTGAAAATAGTATTTTAACTGACTTAGAGTTTGCTCTTAACTCAGCAATTGTTAAATGCATTATGTCAGTAATTTATTCATTTATTGTCTATACAATTATACTTTACTTTAAAGACTCTGAACCTAACTCAGTTCGCTGAGTTGCAGTTTCACCTACTATATCAGCTATTATCTCAGGACATTCAATAGGTAACATATGCCCATAACCCTCTAAACAATAATGCTCTGTGTCACTTATTTTTTCAGACAGATAATTAGCATGATGTGGGGCGACTAGCATATCTGAATTTCCTGTAACAACTTTAACAGTAGATTTAATTTCACATAAGCTCTTTCTAGTATCATGCTCCAAGCAAGCATTTAATTGCCCAAGCATACCAGCTTGAGTTTGAGAATTATTAATAAAGCGCTCTTTTGCAAAATTGAATTTTTCTTTAGATTGTAAAAATGAAGGGCTAAATAAAGTTGGTAAAACAATATCGGCAACTAATGATTTTAAAACCCCTGCCCTAGAAAGCGAAACACGAGCATGAAGTAGCTTTTCACCAACCACATCTAGCTTTGCAAAGCTAGATAATAAAATTAAACTATAATTTTTTAGTGGGTTTAGTATGGCAATCTGCTGGGCTATCGCACCACCTAATGAATGGCCAACAAAGCAAGTATTGTCGGCAATAGTATCACCTAATGTACTTAAAATGGCTTGCGCCATTTCAACCGTATTGTATGAACTCTTCGATTCTGACCCTATACCTAGATTATCTATAAAAAACAAATTACAGGGAACTTGTTTGCTTTCTAAAGAAAGCAAAACATTATTCCAAACAGTATGATCAGCGGTAAAGCCCCCAATAAAAACTATATCCAAGCATTTTTTCTGTGGTAAAATTTTAGCAGATTTGTACTTTAACACTTGTAGCTCCAGCAGCTAATGAAAAAAATTGTCCGAATTACAAAAAAAGCTTTTATCGAATGGATCACTGGAAATCAAGAGATTTTTTTTATTGATTATCATTTAGATCCGAATCTAAACGATTATAGATGTGAACTTTTTATCAAAGGTGTAATTCATACGATCCCACTAGAGACATTAATTCAAGATATTTGGATTATTCAACACTTAGATAATGAAGCTAAAGAAAAAATCAAAATGCTTCTAAAGTTAAAGCAACAGATTAAAAATTTTGCATATTGATGTGCTGTAGAATTGAAATAAAGTTCAGACTGTCCAGACTCCGGACATTATATAAAGTTAGGCATAATCTTTATAAAAATATTCCTCATCAATAAGGTTGGGTAATATTTAAGTGCGCATACTAAAGATAGCAACTATTTCTTTACACTTTTATCTTGACATACGCTTTCAAACATACGATAAAACACCTTTAGTATTAAAAGGGTGTATCAATGCATAAAACTGCGCTACCAGCCCCACCTGTTATTTTCGTGGCTCATAGGAAGGGAGGTGTTGGAAAGACCGAGGTATCTATTGACCTTTCGGAATACTTCGTTTTACTTGCTAAAAAAAGAGTGTTAGGCATCGACTTAGATCCTGCTCAAGCTAACTACTCTCAACATACCTATGGCATGGATTTAAAAGAAGATTCAACTGCTGGATTTACACCACCTCCACACCCTGATTTTGAAGATGAAATAAAACGTTCTTCAATTGCTGACTTATATTATGGAGAGTCTGTATATCCCTACCCATCATGGATTAGAACTGGAGAAACAAATAATGGCTTTCTTGATGTATTACTTTCTGATCCGGATAAGCTAGAACACATAAATGACTCATTTAAAACACCTATAAATAGACCTCTTAATAAAGATGTTCACAATTCATTAAAAAACTTTATTGAAGACTATGATGAAGATGAACCAGACGCACCTTACATTAGGAACCTATATGATCTTTGTATCATCGATGTTGGCCCAGGAGTTTCTCCTTTGTTTAATGCAGCACTTCGTGCTGCAACACACATAATTATCCCATTTATTCCAACTGAAAGGGACTTTCAAGGAATTGTATCTATGTTATCAACAATTAAAAGAGAAAACTTACAGCGACCTAATGACCAACCACAATTAGAGTTAATCGGTCTGTTGCCTAATATGATTGAAAATCCATTAACTAAAGCTCAGAATATTTATATTTCAGAAGCAAAAGAGAAACATAGTGACATTCTTTTCCCAGAAGAATGCTGGATGCAAAGACTAGCTGCATTCACCAACAGAGATACTAAAAACGCTAACCCTAATAGTATATTTGAGCTTCCTGATAGTAGTAAGGCAAAGCAACAAGCACTTGCTATGGCTAAGTATGTTGATCAGACAGTTTTTAAACAGGGGACGAACATATGCCAAAGCTAATCGCAAAAAACCAAAAAAACGCGCCCAAACAAAGAGCAAAAATGAAAGCTATTCATTGGAGCGAGGGAATTAGCCAACAGAAACAAAATACATCATTTTCTGTAAACGCAAAATTTGTTCCACTTTCATTAATAGACCCAGATCCAGAAAACTCTCGGGCTTTATACATTTCTGAAGACGAAGTTCTGAATGGTCCTAAACTAACCCCAGAACTTATCAATGATAATACTAAAGATGCTCTCGATTTAATTCAAAAAGATGTTGATCAATACTTTGCCAAGACGCCTGATTCAGAACAGAAAATAAATGCCTACATATCTATTCTTTCATTAGGAATCACAATAGGATCGCCGGATAATCTTGAGCAACCAATAAAAATTAAACCCAACGGTAATCGTTTTCAAGTTGTTTTCGGGCATCGACGTCGATTAGCCCATATAGTTCTAAACGCTAAAGAAATACTATGCATAATAGAGGGGGGAAATAAATCTGAGCTTTCACATGCATTATCGCAATTTAAAGAAAATAATAATCGTGAAGATCTCGATTTAAAGGGCGAATTAAAAGCAATTAGTAGAATCAAGCGTGCATGGGAAGGTGAACATAATAAAACAATATCAATAAATATACTGCGATCATTAACTGCATTAAAGAAAACAAAAGCAGCTTGGTTTCTTGCGGTTATTAAAGACAAAGAAAAATCAATCTTAATGGATAGAGCTATTGAATCTGGTGTCGTTTCTTCACTGCAAATAGCCTACTACTTGAGTGCCATGCACTCTGATCAAGCAAAAAATGATATTTTAAATGAACTATTATCTGGTAGATCCTATAACCACTCAGCATTATTAAAAAGAATCCAAAATCCTGATTTAGCGGTCCGGAGTCCGGACCCATTAAATAAAAATGATCACTTTCACGGTCTTAAGCTGACAAAAAAAACAAATATTAAACCTATTTCAAAGATTATTAGGGTCATATTAAACACCCCTGAAATGCGATCTCATCAAAAGCAATTTACAGCTTTCAATCTAGAAACAAAAGAAGGCATTCTTTCTGCGTGGGAAAATTTATGTGATTTATTTAATGAAGATGCTAAACAATAGTCCGGACTCCGGACAGTTAAAATTTAAGAGGTAATACCATGGTAAAAAAATTAAATATTCCAGTATCAAATAAAAATCAACGCATCTCTATTAGGATACCGCTAAAGCTTAATGATGAAATCAATAACTTCTTAACGTCACATAATATTCCATCCAGAAACCGGAGTGAATGGATTGTAAAAGCTATTCATAAGCTAAAGGAAGTTCCTCAGTATTGGATTCAAGTTCAAGAAGATTGGATAGAGAGGGGACAAAACGTAAATATCCAAGTTAGCTTAGACAAAGCCACAAAAAAACTTTTGTCTGATATGTCAAAAGAAGTCTCAATGAAACTAAATGAAGATAGCACTGATCTAAATAGCAATATTATTAGAACAGCGATCATTAGAAGGTTAATAGAAGAAGGGGAAGTGTTTTGATTTTATTTACATAAGGTTAAAGGCCAAGCCTGTTTTACAGAACAGGCTTGGCCTTATAAAAAATGAGTAAGGAATTTGTATTACTCTAAATAGCGTGTTTAGAGTCTAGCAATACAAATCCCGTTATTCAACTTAGGAATTACACATTTTGAAGGTAAGGGGATTTTTGTGCCCAAAAAAGGACTTTCGCCACCCCAAGTGAGCGAAAAGGAATCACTCATCGGCGCGGCCATTGACGTTACAGGGCAGGGCGCAGCACCATTGGAGCCAGTTGAAGGCACTCGCTCCGGTAATCGCTGTGGCCATGACCCTGCGAACCCGCGTACCTATACCCGTGACTCCGACCATAAAAAAACCTTCGATGCCCTCCAAATAGCTTCGGAGAATGCGCAACGCTATGCGTTTAGCCCTGAAGGGGTCTTAGATCTGATTGACTTTAGCCGTGAGTCAGATCGACAAGTCCGATCAGAACGTCGTGAGGCAGTGAGTTTGGTGTTAGGGGTATTGATTAATCATGCGGACATGGCCCACTTACGGGTGGTGCGGTATCTCAATGGCACGAGCTGGCGTGACATGAAGATCACCGAGATTGCTAAGCTGGCTAACCTTACGGTTAAACGCTGTGAGCGGGCCTTAAAAGATCTTAAGCGGGCAGGGTACTTAACCCTTGAAAAACGCTCTACCTTCAAAAAAGGGGCTATTCGTGCCTTAGTTTCGATTAAACGCTTGAATGCGGTGTTATTCCATCATTTAGGGGTGGGGTGGGGTAAACTCAACCAGTGCATCCAATGGGCGAAAAAACGCCTGGAACGCCGCCAGAAACAACACAGTAAAGCGGAAGCGAAACTGGCGTATCTGGCTAATCAACATAATCAAAAAAAACAACCCACTAACAAGCCTCAAGCCCCGAAAACAACTGGGTTAGCCAAACTGGTGCAAAACTTACTGCCCGCGCAACAACAGCTTCACGATCAAACGAAGCAACAACAAGCCTTAGCTAAACAGCGTAATCAGTGGTTCTTAAAGAAGATGCACTTATTGCAAGCGGAGCCGGATCTTGATGACGCCGCCATTCTCGCCCGTTTAGGCGCACCACCGGCCTAATCTACCCTTAACCACCCATCAACCCACTACAACGCGGTAGGGGCTTCCTGTGGCCTGATTACGGCAAAAACTCACCTAACCCCACTCACAACCTGCTTTTCGCCCTCAGAACGCCTGAAAAGCCTTTAAACCCCCTCCATCAAGCCCACGTTTTATCCACCGCTACACCCTATCAGGGGTCTTAACCCCGTTATCCCCAGCTTAAGTGTCGGGTAATCGAGGCTTAAGTGTCGGATGATTAATCTATTAACATCAAATAAACACTTTTTTTGTTTTTTTTGATGAGTTTTTATAAAAAATCGCACAGTTAACTTGTTTACTACTTAAGATTTCACTCAGCTTATTAAGTTAAGCTAAACCATAAACGATAAAAAGGAAAAGGTTCAGTATGACGACATTGCATGTTAAACCCATCCAACAAGCAGTTTATGAAGAATTAACTGACCATGAAGCAAAAATCGCTTCAGTAGATTATTCAACTCATCGTCACAGTGATCCAGTTCTTGATAATCAAGCCAATTATTTGCCACAACAACATCCCTTACTTAATGCACCTCAATTTTCAGGGGTCACTGATCCGTTAGAGTCTCCTCAAGCAACACGAGTCACAGAAAGCGAACAAACCACTGAAAAAGCACAACAGCTTCAGCAACAACCTCAACTAAGCTACCAGCAGCAATTAGAGCAGAATACGCGTTACGTGAGCACGCCTAGCCTAACTCGCTAACTCAGCGGTGTAGCAACACATCGCTGATCATTATTGATCAGCAAGCTAGGTTTCTTGCTGCGCTAAACGCCCCTCTAACTCAATGATCTTTTCGTTGAGTTGCTCCGTAATTTCCTGATACCGGCTGGCACTGCGTTTGGCTAAGCGCAATTCTTCAGTGACAGTGACTAGGCTGTGCTGCGCTTTGACTGCTTGCTGATAGATCCGTGCGAGCGTGCGTTTTAAGGTGACGGGGTTATCGGTGAGCTGTTGTATCACTTCCGGCACGACAGGGGTTTCTGACGCGTCTGGCGGTGTCGCCTGTAAAAAACTTGGGGTGAGGGCACGGATTTCCGCCTCTAATTGCTGAATACGGTCTTTTAAGCTGACAAGGCTAGTGAGGGTTTTAGCAAACACGGCTTTAAACACCGCCGTCTTGGCTAAGGGTTTTCGTTGACGTTGATCTTGGTCTAAGGGGTAGTCCTCGGCTTTGGCGTCAACGAGCTCCTCAAAGTGCGCGGCGGTGGTGGCATCCAAGCTGATTTCAATGCGCCGAACCCCTTGCGCTTTTTGGCGCAGACGGCATTGGCGGATGCGTTTGCGGTTTAAGGTTGAATCGCGTGTAACCGGTTGATTGTTAGGCATGATTCACCCCTCACGTTTTATCAAACTCCATTCGGAAAACCATTTCCGGAAATTAGTGTAACCTAAAACGAGGCCCAACGCGAGGGGAAACCCTTCGAAAAAATAGCCCCCCATAAGGAACCTTATAGGGTCTTAACTATTTTTTGTGTATCGCACATAGTTTTGCCTACCTGTTGAGCATCTATTTCCATAGTTAGTGTTTGTATGACCACGCTTGAAAAAAGTTGAGCTGTTGTTTGATTGGTGGGCGCCACTATTTAATTTTAACACTCTGTTATTAGGATTGGTGTATTGATTGTTTATCAATGGTTGCCTAGATTGATCAGGCCATGAAAAGGCTCGCCAGTTTTGTCGTGCAGAAAAACCACGTTTATTTTTTTTATCTGGATCTGCGCCTTTCGATAAAAGAATGGTGCAAATACTAGAAAACAAAGTAGTAGTATTTCTTCTTTGCCTAGCTGAATTTGCTGCAGCATTTAATGGAGTAAAGCCATGATTATTTATTTGTTCTAAAAAAGCATTAAATTGAGAGCTGTCCTTGCCGCCAAAGGCGGTGTCGGCCGCCGCGATTAAGTCTTTCACCACCTCGAGGTGACCTTCTTTCGAAGCAGTATTCAAGGGGGAGAACTGATCTTTATTCGGTTGAGTCAGAAACGCGCGAAAGCCGTCAGTGTTCTTGCCGCCAAAGGCGGTGTCGGCCGCCGCGATTAAGTCTTTCACCACCTCGAGGTGACCTTCTTTCGAAGCAGTATTCAAGGGGGAGAACTGATCTTTATTCGGTTGAGTCAGAAACGCGCGAAAGCCGTCAGTGTTCTTGCCGCCAAAGGCGGTGTCGGCCGCCGCGATTAAGTCTTTCACCACCTCGAGGTGACCTTCTTTCGAAGCAGTATTCAAGGGGGAGAACTGATCTTTATTCGGTTGAGTCAGAAACGCGCGAAAGCCGTCAGTGTTCTTGCCGCCAAAGGCGGTGTCGGCCGCCGCGATTAAGTCTTTCACCACCTCGAGGTGACCTTCTTTCGAAGCAGTATTCAAGGGGGAGAACTGATCTTTATTCGGTTGAGTCAGAAACGCGCGAAAGCCGTCAGTGTTCTTGCCGCCAAAGGCGGTGTCGGCCGCCGCGATTAAGTCTTTCACCACCTCGAGGTGACCCGCACAAGCAGCAGAATTCAGGGGGGAGAACTGATCTTTATTCGGTTGAGTCAGAAACGCGCGAAAGCCGTCAGTGTCCTTGCCGCCAAAGGCGGTGTCGGCCGCCGCGATTAAGTCTTTCACCACCTCGAGGTGACCTTCTTTCGAAGCAGTATTCAAGGGGGAGAACTGATCTTTATCTTTATGAGTCAGAAACGCGCGAAAGCCGTCAGTGTTCTTGCCGCCAAAGGCGGTGTCGGCCGCCGCGATTAAGTCTTTCACCACCTCGAGGTGACCTTCTTTCGAAGCAGTATTCAAGGGGGAGAACTGATCTTTATTCGGTTGAGTCAGAAACGCGCGAAAGCCGTCAGTGTTCTTGCCGCCAAAGGCGGTGTCGGCCGCCGCGATTAAGTCTTTCACCACCTCGAGGTGACCTTCTTTCGAAGCAGTATTCAAGGGGGAGAACTGATCTTTATTCGGTTGAGTCAGAAACGCGCGAAAGCCGTCAGTGTTCTTGCCGCCAAAGGCGGTGTCGGCCGCCGCGATTAAGTCTTTCACCACCTCGAGGTGACCCGCACAAGCAGCAGAATTCAAGGGGGAGAACTGATCTTTATCTTTATGAGTCAGAAACGCGCGAAAGCCGTCACTGTTCTTGCCGCCAAAGGCGGTGTCGGCCGCCGCGATTAAGTCTTTCACCACCTCGAGGTGACCCGCACAAGCAGCAGAATTCAAGGGGGAGAACTGATCTTTATTCGGTTGAGTCAGAAACGCGCGAAAGCCGTCAGTGTTCTTGCCGCCAAAGGCGGTGTCGGCCGCCGCGATTAAGTCTTTCACCACCTTGAGGTGACCTTCTTTCGAAGCAGTATTCAAGGGGGAGAACTGATCTTTATTCGGTTGAGTCAGAAACGCGCGAAAGCCGTCAGTGTTCTTGCCGCCAAAGGCGGTGTCGGCCGCCGCGATTAAGTCTTTCACCACCTCGAGGTGACCTTCTTTCGAAGCAGTATTCAAGGGGGAGAACTGATCTTTATTCGGTTGAATCAGAAACGCGCGAAAGCCGTCAGTGTTGTTGCCGCCAAAGGCGGTGTCTAATTTTTGCAATGCAATGTTAATGATTTGACCGTTACCATATTTTGCGAGAGAGGTTAAAAAAGTCCACCTTTCTTTTTCATCAAGCCATAAATGTGGTGTGTCCTTCTCCTTCACTAGGAAATGTTTGTTATTTATTAGTATGATGAGGGTTTGATCAAGACTGGGAGTTTTTTTCATCCTGTGCACAAAAACATACACGCTTTCTTGTAAAAACAAACTTGCTTCAAGTGCATTATTTTGAAAGTGGCTAACTATCTGTTCATCAGTAATCTGTTGTAATAATATTTGCTTGCGTAATGTGCTTATTGCTTCATCGTTGCGCGAACTTCTTAAGTGATAACTAGGCATGTGGTTTAATATATAAAATTATTTTCTAAAGTAGATATTCGAATATAATAAAGGATAAAAATTAACAGATTATTTAGTTATTATTCAGGCTACTACAGAATATACCGATGGCATTGCCTTAAAGTAGCGGTAAATACCCGTGATAACCACAAATTAGCACGGGTTTGAGGCTCGCCAGCAACAGGATTTAAATAATAAATGACCATTGCGATGAAAATACTACTGGTTATACGACTCAGCTTTTACGGTTCTGTCGCAAATTAATGGTTATTTGATATAATACCGACCAAATTTAGCATTGAATAATAATGGAGTTATTATGGCGATTAGTTTTAAAGGAAGACATTTCCCCAAAGAGATTATTTTAACAGCAGTACGCTGGAAGCTTGCGTACCCATTAAGTTACCGACGAATATTGAAGAGCTCATGGAGGAACGTGGTGTTAGCGTTGATCATTCTACAGTACAAAAATGGGTGGTTCGCTATGCGCCCCAGCTTGAGCGAGAGTTTCGTAAAAGCAAGCGCAAACTTGCTGATAGTTGGAAGATGGATGAGACTTATATTAAGGTCAATGGCAAGCAAGTTTATCTTTATCGTGCAGTTGATAAGTACGGTAACACCGTTGATTTTATGCTGTCAGAGAAGCGTGATCGTAAGGCAGTGCTAGCTTTTTTTAATAAAGCGATTGGATCAAGCGGGTGTATAGTTCCGGTGGGTTGGTGTGACAGCCTTTTAACTTAAAGCTACTCTAGTTGCTTCTAAAATCTAAGCAACTGGAGAACCAAGTATGACAACTGAAGAACAGGCAGCAAACACATTCACTCTAGATGATGTCTATAACCAAATGACTGAGTGGCGTAATAATAAAGAGAAGTTAGGCCGATAGATCATTCTTGTTCTTATTAACGAGATATAATTGCTATTACCTAAAAGTTAATAATTTATTTTGAGAGGAGAAAAATTTGAGGTATAAATAATAGACCTTCTGCGTAACTAAGGGCAGTTCTAGAAACTAGCTAAAATTTGCTTATAATTGCCTGATTAATAATCATTCATGGAAAGGCATATGCTATTAAGCTATCAGCAACTCAGTAACCGCCCGCGTATTTTTAAAAAGTTAACTGGTTTGACCCTTGATGATTTTGAAACGATACACCAACAAGTGAAGTCATCACTTGATGATGAGTTTAGTAAGCTGGGAAGGCGCCCGAAACTCACCACGCACCATGATCGCCTTTTGCTTCTCATGATGTACTATCGCACTTATGTAACACATGAATTCTTAGGTTACTTTGTTGGTTTGGATGACAGTAATGTCTGCCGCTTATTTAAACGCTTAGAACCCTTAGTGGCCAAGCATATTCATATTAAAAAAGACAGAACCCTAACAGAAGATGCGGTTTGCGCTATATTAATGGATGTAACGGAGCAGCCTATTCAGCGCCCCAAAAAGAAGAAGCCACGTAAAGATTATTATTCTGGTAAAAAGAAAAGACATACTCAAAAGGTGGAGATAGCAATGAGTACATCCGGAAAAATAATCAACGTCTCTCAAACAATGCCTGGGAGGGTTCATGATATTAAGATCCGACAACGTGGCAGCCCACTGCCACCAGCAGAAAAATATGCTGATCTAGGATACCAAGGAATTCAACATACTGACCCCTTGGTTAACTTACCTCATAAAAAGCCCAAAGGCGGCAAATTAACTACTCAACAAAAAGAGGATAACCGTAATCACAGCAAGATCCGTATTAGGGTTGAACATCAATTCTCAAAATTTAAAAAATTCCGCATTCTTGGGGAGGTGTATAGGAATTTTCGCAGAAAACACAATATGAGATTTAATATTATTGCTGGGATTCTCAATCTTCAAGCCGGATTCTAAAACTACAAACGAGCATAAGCTCGCCCAGTATTTAGTTTCGCAGAAGGTCTAATTTTTTAGATTGATTAGCATAATTAATTTAAGATATTATGCGATGAGACAGGTACAATAGAGTGCCATTTAGAATTTTAAAGGTTTTTCTAAGTACTGAAGTTGGTTTTTACAGACAAAATAACGCTCTATCCCTGTTATAAACAAGGATATGCACATTTTAAACTAACAAATAATATAAATACTTTACTTAAAGTACATAAAGTTAATAAAGTTGTTATTATAAATACTATTATTATTTAATAGAAATCTAACTTTTGGTAAAATCAGGAGCTTAATTGATCAAATTGATTGGGTTAACTCTAAAATGAATAAAAGCGATTTTATTAATCATCTATCAGAAACTGGTAATTTTAGCAAAGAAGTAGCAGTTGGTGTGTATAAGGTGTTTGTTGAAACTCTCAAACAGTCCTTGTTAACCAATGATAATAAGGTTGTTTTGCCTGAGCTAGGCAGGTTTGAGCTTAAAACTAGAAAGCCAAGAGTTGGAGTCAACCCAAACACTGGCGAAAAGCTAGAAATTCCAGAAAAAAAAGTAATACGGTTTAAAGAGTCAAAAAAAGTCAGCGAGGAAATGAATAAAAAATAATTTACGTAAAGTATTTACATTAATAATAGTATTAAGCGTTTCTTAAATATGCGATTATATGGTATGAAATTCAAGAAAAGTCGACCAAAAGTACGATTAACAACTTTAACCTACCCTACTCTATTCTTTTTCTATATGCGTTTTAGATGGATATAATATTAATCCATTATTATTTTTCTCGACCCTGGCGTCAGGATATAATGCGAGTATTTTAATCATTTGTTCACTGAATTTTTTTTAAAAGCATACTTGCCAGATTTATCTTGACTATAATTAGACCCGAATTGGCTATGTAGAGATTCCCAAGGAATGGGAGTCATTTTTCTTAAATAACTCATTCGATAGGTTAACCAACAGTAAATATCTAACGCCAAACTGGAATTTTTTAATTTTTGCACTACTTCTAAGTCAATAGGGACTGGTTTACTTAATATCTCTTCAAAAAAATCTTGATCTAATAATAATACTGATTCTTTAGTTTTACTGTCATTATTTTGTTTAGGAGCCCACGTTAAACTAGCTCTTTTAACAGTACTAACATTTTCAAT
The DNA here is from genome assembly GCA_965196985.1 of Gammaproteobacteria bacterium. Taxonomy (GTDB): domain Bacteria; phylum Pseudomonadota; class Gammaproteobacteria; order UBA12402; family UBA12402; genus 2-12-FULL-35-23. The sequence goes on from CBDALO010000227.1 coordinate 12,944, forward strand.
TTTCCAATTTTCTCCATCATCATAAGTGCATGAAATAGAACATGAAAAAAGACGTTTTGTTTGCTCCTTAAAACGCTCTATGTAAGCTCCTGTCCTTGGTATGTTTAGCTGCTGCATAAATGAGCTCAAGCTTTTACCCAACAATAATTCCCTGCTTTTCTTTTTCACTACTTCCGTAGTAATCCAGATCATAATTAATCTAGGAATAGAGCCGTATGGTAGACCTATCTCTGGGTTTGAAGTTATGATTAACGAATAATTACCGTTTTTTCTTTTGAAGCAGAATTCATTTGGTTTTGAATGTGGCATACAAGCCTGAACTAATGCGCGCGCCATATACCCTATATCCTGAGATGAATTAATATTTGCCATATCGCTACCATCTAAGGCTATTGATTCAGAAATTAGTTTGGATATCTTTTTATCAATAACAGACTCCTCTAGCTTCTCGTCTTCATTCCTTTTTTTTAACATGCGAACCTCTCTAGCATAATTTGAGTAGTAGGCTTAATTTGGTCTAGATTAAGCTAAAAAATAAAATAAATAAAGTAATAACTTTATTTAAAGTATTAACTTTACAAACTATAAATACTTATAGTAAAGTAAAAAGCAATCCATTTTACATAGGGAGGTTGATAATGAGTGCTAAAATAATTGCTGTAGTGAATCAAAAGGGCGGTTCAGGGAAAACAACAGTAACTATGCAGTCCGGTGGAACATTAGCGTTACGCAATAAAAAAGTTTTAATAATAGATGGCGATGATCAAAACTCAGCTGTTGAATGGGCATCAATGGCTCCAGAAGGATTACCTTTTCCAGCTAGGGTTTTTAACTTAGCAGCAGCGGGGCGAAAAATTCATCAGGAGATCAAAAAATACTATAACGACTATGAATATATTTTTGTAGACTGTCCGCCAGCAGCAGATTCGCCTATATCAAAAAGCGCACTTTTGGTCGCTGATCTGGCATTAGTACCATTTATACCAGATGGACTAAACATGTCTGCTGCGGTTAGGATTCGAGATACAATTGAGGATGCCCAAGTAATGAATCCTGATCTCCGAAGTTTATTAGTGCTTAATCGAGTTGAGGCACAAACTAATCTTACAAATGAGGTGTTAGACTTACTGCCTGAGTTTAATATGCCTCAGGCTGTAACTAGACTTCATAAAAGAACGTATTACCCTGAAACATTTTTAACAGGGTCTACAGTTCATACATTAAAAAGCAAAGCAAAGTCCGCCATTGATGAGGTGGAGTCATTCACTAATGAACTTATTGAATTTCTTAAAAAGCCACTATTAGAATCTCAAATCCAAGAAAAGGAAGAAGCGTAGATGGGTAAATATGACCTTACTGAGTTTAAAAATAAGATAGCACCTAGAAAGAAGGAATTGGTAGAGCAGGAGGCTCCTTCTCGTTTTAATCAGGCGGATAAGGCTTTGGGTATAGATGAAGGAAGTACGCCAGCATTACCCTCTAAAACTCTAAGAGTTGTTAGAAAAACCTTTTCAATTCCAGAAAACGAGGTTGGATTAATTAATGAGATTAAGGATAAAGCACTTGATTGGAAGCTAGTTCTTGCTGAAAGCGAGGTTGTAAGACTGGGCTTTATGGCTTTATTGCAGCTTTCCAGTGATGAGCTAAAGAACCTTGCCACATCATTAGAAAAAATGCCTATGGGCAGACCACCGAAAGACAGTATATAAGCATAAAGTAAATAAATTACGTAAAGTATTTATATTATTAAAGATGACACTAACAAGTGATTACTTACTTGCTAATAACGTACACAACCCACTGAAAAATAACATTAAAATCCTGATCGAAAAAATTAACATGTAACCGGAAATTCGTTACCGGAAATGTTTTAAGGGGTGGGTCTAGAGTCCAAGCTTGTCAACTGATTAACTACGATAAAGGAATTTATGAGGCTAAACTCATTAAATGATCAAAACCAGCGTTGATTAAATTAATCATGATGTTTTGGTGGAATTTATATTTGTACTGGACAAAAATCATAGCCTGCCCCCAGTAACCATCCGTAACTTCGGGCGTTTTTTAGTCTGTAGTTGCTTGATGCACTGCTTAAAATCCTCGTAATGATCATGTAATTTTAAAAAAGTATCGCGCAAAAAATCTAAGCCATACCGAAATATACTCACGGATCTTCTACCATGAGCTTTTATTTTTATTGCTTCTATATTTTCATTTTTCCACTCGCCCATTTTGTAGGCCCAGCAAAATCCAATCGCTAGCAAGACTAGTAATTTATTTATTTTTGCTGGATCTGTTAGATGCGTGTCCTCAAAGCGGTAACCTCGGGTTTTTAAACAACCAAATAAGGTTTCAATATTTTGCCTTAACTGATAAACAGCTAAAGCGTCAGAAGGATGATTGTCGGTAACGATAATCTTTAAAAGATCCCCTGCCTCTCGAGTTACAGCCAGTGATAACTTTAATCCCCAAACTTCACAGTCTCGTATTAACTTCATCTCGCCACAGGCAACTGACTGAAATAAATACTTTGCTTTCACTAACTTCCCTTTTGCATTAGGAAGCTTTGTATCTGATTTAAGCCTAATATAGAAGTGTATCCCGTTATCTAGTAAATAGCGAAACCATACCTTACCAATAAACTCCCTATCGCCTAATAAACTCGCTACACCTTCTGCCCCAAAGGCATTAATATAGCGCTGTATTAATTTAATGCGTTGATCTGTGTTTGAATTACCTGCTCGCCCAAGGTTTTCCCAAAATAGCGGGATTGAAATTCCACCATAGACAACTGACAACATTAGCACGTTAATATTTTTTGAACCTAACTTCCAATTAGTTCGATCAATAATTAAATGAACCTTTTGTTCGTCTAGCAAGAACCATTTAAAAATAAAACGAGCAACTGCAACCATATCAATTTCGAACAAGCCAAAAAAACGACAGACTCGCTTATAACGTGAAGCTAACTTAGCAGTGCTATTCATTGCGACGGCAATAGCTGTTAAATTAATTGTTTTCACGAAAAACAATGCCATTAACATTTTAATAAAGCAGACTAATCTGGCTTTGTTCCAAGATAATTCTGTCGATAACGCATTGTATAATTCTTGCTCTGCCTGGTTCATGATAACCCTCATTCGTATTCGTTGTGAGGATTATATTTACTTCCTTATATTACAACAAGTTAGGCGACTGGAAGTGTTTTTTGTCCAGTACAAATCCTCCACCCAGGCGGTAATGAGAAACCCTTGCGGGTGACTAGGGGAAGCCGCAAACCATTGGCGCAGTTGTTGCTATAACGGGTCAATGGCTAATTGAGTTGGCTGATTTTCTTGTTGATTGGATGAATAAAAGGTTTTTACGTTTGATTGTGGATTAGATATAGTGTCGATAGACATTATGACTCTCCTTGTGAGTTGTAATGTTAGCGTGTTATTGGTGCGTCAACACCTTTAACACGCGCCGTTAAAACCAATTTTTAACGACCTGATTAGTCTATCAAAAATGAGAGAAATGTCAATAAAAATCATTAACTTAACGCACTTTTTAGCTGTTTTTTTCTCGCTTTTTTGAGGGGTTTTTGCTACGCTTTAACCCAGTTAAATAGTGACTGACAGAAAACCTCGAAAGCCTTACGCATCAACGCTTGTAGAGGATTTTCATAAACGAAGATTTTGACTTTTTTGCTATAAATTCATTAAAAGCGGTCAATTTAGACACTAATGGTGGTTAAACAGTAAATCTTCGTTTGTTAAAACAACCTGTATGCCTTACGTAGCAACGGTTTCGGGGTTTTCTGTCAGTCACTAAATAGCCATATTGTCGATAAGGACAAGTCGAGCTAATGAGCATTTGTTGTGCAGTGAGCTTCACAGGAAAATCAGCCTTTTCCTTTTTGAAAAATCAGTTAGGCTGTGTGGTTTTAATGAGCGTGGCGCACCTCACTCGACACGCACTCCGTGTTGACCGGATTCAGCGCTTGACTCACTCAGTAATAACAGGTTGTGTGACTCAGCGCATTGTGCAGCTGGGATTAACTATAAAGACTAGGCGGTTAGCAATCCATGGGTAAAATCGTTTCACTGATTAATCATGATCGCTTGTTTCGCAGCTTAATGCGGGATAAACGCATTGCACTGGATTTCTTTAAGGCGCACTTACCTGAAGAACTACAACAGCAAGTGAACTGGCAATCGTTAAAGCTTCAAAAAAATTCCTTTATTGATCAGAACAGCCAAGAGCATCTCACTGATCTGCTTTACGGTGTTGAATTGGCTGAAGAGGCAGCCTATTTTTACTTATTAAATGAGGCTAAAAGCCATCCAGAGCTTTTTTTACCGCTGAAACTCTGGCAATACATGGGGGCTATCTGGGAAGCGGATCGCCATCAACCTGATCGCGGTAAGAAAAAGCCAAAAGATAAACTGCCTATTATTTATCCGATAATATTTTATAATGGGCGAGTCAGCCCCTACCCGTTTCCAGTGGATTTCTTTCAATTATTTAGTCAACCGGAACTCGCTAAAACCGTGTTAACCAGCCCCTTTCATCTGGTAGATTTAACCGTAATCCCTGATGAAGAGCTACTCAAGCACGGGTATGTGGCCGCATTAGAGATGTTTCAAAAACACGCTTTTCAGCGCGATCTGATCCCTGTCATTCAAAAGCTGATGGAGCATGGGCTACTCGAAGTACTTGAAGGTTTAAAAGAAGGCCAACATATACTAAAATTACTAGAGTACGGGATGAAGTATGAAGATACCAACGAGCCCGAAGACTTACTGGAAGCATTTAAACTCGCAGCACCAGGTGAAGAGGAAAAGATTATGTCAGCAGCTGATCAATTAATACAACGCGGAGTCCAGCAAGGAATGCAGCAAGGAATGCAACAAGTAGCATTAAAAATGCTGGATATGAAGGAATCAATAGAAAAGATTAAATTGATAACTGGCTTATCATCTGAGGATTTAATTAAACTTAGCGATGACAGAAAACAGTAATATTAAAGCTAGCTTATGACAGAACGCACCAATCTTTCATTAAAAAAAGATGAGCCCACTCCTCAACCAGAAGCCATACTCAAACAACCATTACCTGAAAAAAACACTTACATTGAGGTGATCAAATCGGTTTACTGCTTTTGTAAGCAATATTCAGATTTACTTAATTACAAAGTGCTAACTAGGCTGTTAAAAGTAAATATCTTAACCCAACTTTGCCCTTTCTAAAATTAAACCTATCCAAATCAATGACTTACATTTTAAAAAAACGTTTAGGGTCACTACAACTTAACAAATTGTTTTTTCAGTGTGCCCAGGTTGTGAATTCATGCCTAACGATTTATAGATCACAACTTGCTCTGGAGTTGCCTTTGAGGTTCTTCTAACAGAAAGTAGTTTATTATTTTCAAGCCGCATCGTAGTCGTGATACGAACCTGAGTGCTAAAAATCTGCCGTATAGTTTGCCAGCTACTATCAATGTTCTGCAATTTAAGTTGATGGCGAATAGTGTGTAGTAAGTGATAAGCAAGAATACTAATAAACAGATGGGCATCAACTCGCTCTTGCTTTTGATGGTAGATAGGACGCAGGCCTAACTCTGATTTTAATGATCTGAATGCCGATTCAACATCAGTTAGAGTTGTATAGATTCTCCAAATTGTTTTTTCATCTAAATCCATTCTGTTACTACGCAAACAATATGCGCCCAGATTCTCAGAGTTAACTTTACTCCAACTGATTTTCGTAACCTTATCAGCCTCTGAATCAAGCGTGATAGTGTATCGACCTGAAACACGTTTATGGCGCTCCTTTATTCGACCTAAACGCAAGGTTACTTTCTCAATTGCTTTCATTCCGGTTTTTTTAGTGAGTCCATTAGCTAACTTAATTAATTCCTCTTCGAAACGAGTCTCAGCCTTACTAATCAGATTTAAGCTTTTTTCTTCCTTAGCCTGAGAATGGCAGTACAGTAAGACTTCATTTGCTTCAGTATCTTTAATTAATTGCGATGTAACCGTATTATTTACTGATTCTTTTACTAGCACTTTATCAATGTTTTCATCGACAACAGGCAATGCTCTACGGCTCACTACAATATAATGGAAACCTTTTTCAGTAAGCCATGAAATATTTTCGTATCCGTCTTATTTCAGCATGATGCTCATGCTGCGCTCTCTTTAGTTTACTGCGCCTGTGATGAGCGGATGGTAATTAATTCCGCTAGCGAAGGCATAGAATAGTTTTTTGTAATTCTGTCATATATATAATCGAAGACATTAACTGCTAGCTTTTTACATGTCTCAGTAATTGTAACCATTGTATCCTTAGCTTTCGTTCCTTCTTCACTCATAGTATGAAGGTGTACATCGCGCATTCTAGCCTGCTTCCGAGCCATCAACTCTGCTGGATTGTTATGTAGAGGAAGCTCTGGCTTTTCCAGCACTAACAATAGCTGCCTTTTCTTTTTTAAGGTGAGCTCAATTTGTTTATCTAGTTTCTCGTAGCCAGTGATTGTTGAGAATAACTCAGTAAACTCATTGGATAGCTTATCTATCTCATCTTGCCCTGGGTTCTTTTTATATTCAATGAGCTTATGATAATAATCCCAAAACCTATCCAAGAAGCTGTCAACAGAGTCTTGGTGCTTCTTAAAAATTGGCGTCAGCTTTTTATAATGCCTACCCTCATGAACCCAGCACAAGGCGAGTGATTCAGTAATGAGCTTAAACTGTGGCGCATCATCGGTAATGAGTGTTTCTATCGCATAAGGACTCTTTCTATATGTTGAGATAGCTGCCGCATCAGTAATCAGCTTTCTATATTTTGGAAATTTTTTATCACCTAATACCTTATCAAGAATAACTTCCAGCTCCTTACTGTTTAAGATAGTCGATGAGTGAAATACCTTTAAGCTTTCGATTACCTTGTGGGGTAAGTTCATAATAGCCAGTAAATTAAAAGCGGCCTCATTTAATGTGAACCCAAAGTGGTCTTGGCTTAACATTTCAATGACGCTTAATCGACTTTTACTGGTCAGCGTAAAGTAAGCTGAATAATACTCATTACCCAATACATTAACATAACGGTTTTTCCCATCCTCTCTAGCGTTAGTGTCATCTAAGTGCTGGTAGTTCGTGGATTGTAAACCTGCCTTCACAACTTCTACCTTCTCGGGCTCAAGTATCGTAGGTGTTTTAATTGTGAAGCTATGGATGGTTGATTTACTAATATCTATGTTGGCGGTTTTATAAAATGTCTCAAGGCTTTCTAGCGTCATACCACCTTGAGTATTTAGGAAGCTTGTCCAGCTTTTAATAGTAGGGCCGAACTGGCCCTCATAACCAGTTGGCAGAGGTGCTGTATAGTGTTTGTTTTCAGAAGGGGAGTAATATTGTTGGCGCAAAAAAAGAGTGTTATTAGCAGCAATTTTTATATCCTGGATAAGTGTTTTCTTAGAGCCATTTGGCACAGCATCGCTGGGCAACGAATCTGGATTAATTGTTAGTGTCACTGTATTAGAGACTTCGAGATTTTTTTTACTAGATTTTGGCTTTCTAGTTTTATTGGTTTTATTTCCTTTTCTATCCTTCTCGGAGGAATGATCCTTGTCCTTGTTAGCGCGCGTTTGCTTTCTAACATTAGGCTTTCCTTGCTCACCTTTATATTTATTTAATGCGTTATTTAACGATTGCACCTTGTCTTCTAGCTTTATGATTTTCTCAGCCTGACTTTCACATACATTGCTAAAATCTGTTTCTAGTGCTGTTGGTGTAACAGTATTATTAAATCTCTCAATGAGATCGGCTAAAACTGATTTGTCAGGTTGTTTTTTCATAGGAAGAGTATACCACGGGTTTGAAAAGGTAAATTTTCCCCACACAGATGGCCGTACTGCTGAAATTATTTTTAAGCCATGAACCTGATCGATGAAAAAATAATCCGAGCATACAGCGTTGTTATAGAGCGCACATCATGCTTTTATGACACACGATGATTCCAATATAAAATTTCCAAATTTGCACGAAAAAGCTGTCAAGAACTTTTTGAATTATTTTCAAATCATGCTGATATTGAACGGATACATATTTTCTTCAGTTGCAAAACCAGCATCTAAGACAATTGTTGCCTCTGGCTGTGCATGAAGCTCAGTTAGCATTTCGGATAATGTTTTAGGCTCGCTAACATTCCCTTTGAAAAATTCACTGCGTTGCGGGAACCCTGAGCCATCCAGCACGAGTCCTAGAGAAACAAGCGGACAATCAGACCGCTTCTCCTTTGATCGACCATGCTGTGCGTGATCATTCTGTAATGCTCTACCCTCAAAGTAGGTATTGGTTATATCGTAGAGAGTGATCACCTGATTTAAACTAAAGAGATTTTTCTCACGTTCGAATAATTGATCTTCAATCATTTGCTTATGTTTGAGTAACTCATCAGCAGTCTTATAGAATTTCTTGAGTGATAGTTCTGAGAAATCAGTACCCAGTAATTCATCTAACGCACTTTGATTGCTTAAATAATAGTGCGTACTTAAATCACTTCCTGGGGCAACTAGCCGCCCAATGATGGTAGCAAGCATCAGGTGACATTGTTTTTGATTAAAGCCCAAAGCCCTGAATAATTCCTCAAGTTGTAATTGCCTGGCAGCATGTAAGCCCAACGCCTCAGCTCCAACGTGTCGTATGTCCGCGCTCTCAATGGAGTTAACATCCACTGTTTTAAAGTCAGGTTCTACCGCGCTTACTGAATTAACAGCGATACTTGTCTCATTGTCATCAGCAAACCTAGAGCGAATGCGTTTTACATACATTTGCGCCTGTTTTTCGAGATGTGCTGGTATTGAAATTAACGTGCCTTGACCCGTTAAAATTTCCTCAATACGGTCAGCAAGCAATTTCCAACTGTCCTTCTTTACTGAAAAATTCGCACCAAGATTTAAAATCAGTCTTTGACGTACTTTGCCGTCAGCAGTGCGATGAGTATCAACAAGTCGGTAGGTTGCGTAAGACTTACCTGTCCGAGGACTCTTTTGTGTAGAGGTTCGAATATACATAACTCAATACTCTCATCACTTCACCAGCCCATGCAACCCCTTATTGCCATTATGTGTCACTACATTCGAGAATTCACGTTTCTAGGCAAGTAAAATCAATGGGTTGAGTTAAAAATAGTGATGAAATTTTTGATTTTCAGGGTGAAATGGCCAAACTTGGGTTAACTGATTTAACCGAAGCACTCCAAAAAACAATTAGGCCGAGCGCTTAGTGCTTGCATATCCACCTTTCAATATTATGAGACGATGTTGAATGCAACGATGCGGCATGGCTTAAAATAATGAAGTCAGCGGTGAAGTAACTCAATCAACGAGGCTTGATTATAAAGAAGCACTAGGTGAAAAACAGGCTAAAAAGCGAGGCCGTCAGCTGGCAAAACTGCAACAGGGCCAACAAAAAGAAGCTACGATGGAACACTCTATTTTCATGAGCTTGTCTTTTTGTGTTTATTCTTTACTTGCTAGTGCGCCATCCTTTCTGTAAATTCCATTGACTTGCTGAAAATAAGCAGGCGACTCAGTCAGATTAGAAATTCCTTTTAAGGTAAACTTAACCAAAAAAGAGGAATGACAATGAGCTGCTATAAAAATGAGAACTTAATCGAAGAAGCCATACATGTTTTAGCGATGGAGGGGTTTGAAGGTTTACCTAAGCTTGTCTCCAGGTTGATGAATGAGGCTATGTTAATAGAAAGGGAGCGCCATTTAAATGCCAGTCCTTATGAGCGAACTGGCGATAGAAACGGATATGCGAACGGCTTTAAACCAAGGTTAATTAACACAGGTCAAGGTCAGCTTGAGCTACAGATACCGCAGGTTAGAGACTCCAATGAAGCCTTCTATCCATCAGTCTTAGAGCGAGGTGTACGCTCTGATAGAGCACTTAAGCTGGCTGTCGCTGAAATGTATGTGCATGGGGTTTCCACGCGCAAAGTTGAAAAGGTGCTAAAGCAACTCTGTGGAACAGATATTTCAAGCACAGAGGTAAGCCGTTGCGCTAAATTGTTGGATGAAGATTTAAAGAAATGGCGAAATAAGCCGTTAGGAAAGATAAAATATCTTTGGCTAGATGCACGTTATGAGAAGGTGCGCACTAGCGGCACAGTACAAGACTGTGCGGTATTGATAGCCTATGGCTTTGATGAATCAACCGGCAAGAGAACAGTGCTAGGTGTTTCTGTTGCGTTATCAGAGGCTGAGGTACATTGGCGTGATTTTCTTCAGCAGTTGGTTGAGCGAGGTATACATGGTATTGAGTTGATTACTAGCGACGCTCATACTGGCCTAAAAGCCGCTAGAAGAGCTGTGTTCCCCAGTGTTCCTTGGCAACGCTGCCAATTTCATTTGCAGCAAAATGCTCAGGCTCACATACCAAAGCGCTCAATGAAGGAACCAGTAGCTGAGGAGATTACAGCTATATTTAATGCCTCAAACATTCATGAGTCGGAAAGACTATTGGCTATGGCGGTAGATAAATATCAGCAAACAGCACCAGAGCTTTCTTCTTGGTTGGAAGTGAATATACCGGAGGGCTTAGTAGTGATGAACTTTGACAGGCCGCATCAAAAAAGATTAAGAACCAGTAACATAGCTGAGCGCGTAAACAGAGAGGTAAAAAGAAGGACGCATGCAGTTGGAATTTTCCCTAATACTGAATCGTGCCTAAGGCTCGTATCAGCTGTTTTAGTGGAAATTGATGACCAGTGGAGCGGATCACCTAGATACTTAAGTTGAAGTGAATAATAAGGCTTCATAGGGTTTTAGGATAGATCATTCTTGTTCTTATTAACGAGATATAATTGCTATTACCTAAAAGTTAATAATTTATTTTGAGAGGAGAAAAATTTGAGGTATAAATAATTTTTTAGATTGATTAGCATAATTAATTTAAGATATTATGCGATGAGACAGGTACAATAGAGTGCCATTTAGAATTTTAAAGGTTTTTCTAAGTACTGAAGTTGGTTTTTACAGACAAAATAACGCTCTATCCTTTACTTTATTGTAAGTTTCGTTCGGCATCAAGGCATTGTATGGATTATGGATGATTGGCAAGATCTAAGCAAATTAAGTATTGCATCTTTTTTTAAAAATTCTCATCAGGATAATACTCAGATGGATAACACAATTAAAGTAATAATTAGCGGCCCAAGGATACCATGTGAATTACTTAATAAGATAGAAAATGGAGAAGTTGTTTTCTTTGTTGGGTCAGGACTGTCTTTTGAGTTAGGTTTTGGCGATTTTAATTGGTTAGTAAATAAAGTTAGAGAAACGACAGCAACAAATCACTATTTGCCTGAAGGTATTCCAAACACGGAATATATCAACCAAAAATATTCAAACCCAGATTTATTTTTAAACTCTTTAGCAAAACACTTTGATCAGGATGGGGAATCTGGGTATAAAAAAATAAAGAATGCATGTATTGACGCATTACTATTAGATCTAAACCAAAAAGAAGAAATACAATGTGCTTCTCATGAAGCAATTCTTACTTTAGCTAAAAGCTATAATTGTAAAGTGGTTACCACTAATATTGATCATGGTTTTTTGTGCGCGCGAGAAAAACTAAAGCTAAAAGATCTCA
>CBDALO010000228.1:0-5643 GCA_965196985.1 Gammaproteobacteria bacterium
TTGTTGCAAGCATGAGAGAAATTGTAGGTATCACCGCAAAAGTTTTTACTTTATCAAAAGTGATCAGTTTCCAAGGACAGGCCACTCTATTTTAGTAACATCAATTTTGAAGGATAAGCAGGAGAGCTGTGTAGGAGGCAAATAATGATTCACTGTATATGGGTATTCCCTCTCCTTCTAACATGAATCAATTCCTGTAATTGTAAAGACAAACAACTTTCCGTAATCATTTTAGGGGTCAACTGAACGGAGATAACCTTTTGTGAGAGAAAAGCAAAAGAACATGTTTATTGACCAAAAACAATGCCTCATGTGTGGAATTGAATTCGAGGTTTACCTGTTTATACACCAGATGAATAAATCACTTGATCTTTTCTATGAAAACAAGAGTTACGGGAATATTCACCATTGGCCAATGTACATGGCTGCACACTTTGCGATCTGTGCAGGGATGCCTTCCCAATTCTTTCGTCTCTGTCCGGGCTATAAAGCCCAATTACCATCAATGAGGATTGGTGAGCTCTTACGGGGAGCTAAGGCTTGCAATAACTGCATACTCATATAGTAAAGCTTCTTTGCTCAAACATCACCAGCGTAAGCACCCTCTTGGAAAGAGGTGAAATCTCTTCAAAGAACAATGGAAAACGTATGACGCGTTCAAGCCTTGTTACTTGATAAAGGTCTGTCCTTAAGAAAGACTTCAGTAAGATAGGATAGGTAAGATAGTAATAGTACGAAAGGTAAATTTTCTGGGCGCTTCTTTTCAATCTTCGAACCCTTCGTGTACGCGGACGATTTACTTTCTACATTTCACGATGCTTTATCTTTTATTCCTAACAGCAAGAAACGACATTAGCATTTGAATCACGTGTTTTGGTAAAAAGACCATGGAAGAGACAGTCGAAAACAATGAAAGTGCCGGTGAAGAGAAGGAGCTGTCGTTCTCAATAAGTCGAATTTTGCAAAGCAATTGCAGTGTTAAGAAGGTGGACATTGGATACCAAGAAGCAACGAAATGTAGATGTAATGCCGCAACACAAGGCTGCGAATGTTCAAATATTCCCCAGATTCGCAAAATAAATGGAGAAAGAGTTCAAGACTCTGTGATGCCATATCCATGGCAGATGTTAAATAAACAGACAAGTAAGATCTAATTTCTTTGATTTTTGCTATAGCCGTCCAAGAAAGCGCTCTAGGGTATGTGTGGGTTACCTGTAGCCTGGATACCGGGCCTCTTGATATACTTGACATATGAAAACACTTGACATACGTGGTATTGGTGGAAAGAGGAAGAAAAAGGAAGAGGAAGAAAAAGGAAGAAAGGGGAAGAGAAAGGGAAAAAGAGGAAGAAAGAGGAAGAAAGAGGAAGTGAAAGGAAGAAAGAGGAAGAACAAGGAAGAAAGAGGCAGATAAAGGAAGAAAGAGGAAAAGAAAGGAAGAAAGAGTAAGAAATGAAGAGATGAGAGGAAAATAAAATGTAATGGTTGATTGCCTCTTACTCTCCTCTCTTCTTTTCCTTTCCCCTTGTACCCAGGATAGGGTACCATGCATGAACTAGGAACATATAAATGTGACATTCGTATATTTACGTGTTCCCAAGGTATTTGCTTACTTCATAGAAAACAGAATCAAACTTCACCTTTATCAATTGTGATTCTGAGCCCAACCTAAAACCTTTTTCTACAAAATTTTGGGAATTAATTACAAAATTATTTGATTTGCTGACCTTTCTGTTTTGGGATAAGGATGGACAGCGCATAGTGATTTGAGCAGTTGGTACGATTACATATTGATCCTGAATGCTGTTAGTCATTAGATCTGTCGGTTTTTTTGTGCGAAACTAAAAATCTCTGTCTCCACCCTCTTACTGACCATTTCCACCTTTAGACCAAAGTTTTGGCATATAGACATATTGTTCGACGCGGCTTAGAAAATTAACAGTAGAATACTGATCAACGGGTGAACTTGATTTTCGATTACTTAAGTGAAATTTTGGGCTTAAGTTTTATCTAGCCAAAATTTTTCTCGTCGTAAGGTATATCAACTAAATATTCTGTAAAAGAAACATGGTCTTATCTTTAAAGTTGTAAATGTTTTATGATGGTAAAAGGTATATATGCTCGGGCAGAAACAGTTCTTTCCTCTGCGTTATTCTAAATGTAAACTTCTTGTATGGGGGTTACTTGCTATTTTGCTTGGGTTTTTCCTTTCCACCTCTGTTTAAATATGCCTTAACAGAAACAGGTTTTAAGCTTTTGCTTACTGTGTTAAGTATACGTCTATCCGTTTAGAGTATCTTTGTTACTGCACAAATATCTTTTTGGTATCTTTTTGCCTTTAAACTGGCCATTTAAATTTATGTGCTTGTTCTTCCCTACGTTTGTCGATATAAATAGATTTGGGTTAGCAGAAAATTATGTTTTGTAAGATTGACTATATTTATGTCTTTCCTTAGCTGCTTTGAAACAAGTGTCTTTCCCCCAATTGGTTTTATTTCTCAAATTCTTTTAGATCGGCGAATTGGACACCCGTACCAGAGCAGGGCTGCGCCAAAAAGGAAAAAACCGAGAACAACATTTTCTAGAGCGCAGATCACAGAGTTGGAGGATTTATTTACTGAGAAAAAGTATTTGACGTCATCAGAAAGACAAAAAGTTGCCGATTACCTGAACTTATCGGACTGTCAAGTGAAAACTTGGTTTCAGAATAGAAGAACCAAGTGGAAAAGGGAGACCGAAGAAGAGAAAGAAGAACAAAGGCATGCAATGACTAGAACAATGATGACTTTACAAAAAGAACGAATGATTCCGTTCCAGGAATTCCACCGTGTAACATGTAAATCATCGAGAACGTAGCATGGGCAGTTTAAGTTACATTTTTGAGGGGTTTTGAATCTGTTTGGAGAAGAACGGTTTTACAGGGTGTACTTATGGTCGTCCCACTTACAAGAGTTTTGTTTAGCGAGGTGTAACGTTTACATTTTACCGTTTGCACGGCGACTCTCTCTCTGCAGCTAAGACCTCCGCTTACATATTTCCCATTTGCGCGAATATCTAGCACCATGAATTACCCAAACATGCACTATGAGCCCTTTCTCAAGTGCTTCTTGCCTGTTTATAGACTTCTGTACACTTATTGATCGTCAATCCACGCTTCATATTCCAGCTAGTCTCACACTGTTAAGACCAAAGACAAAGTCCAGGAAAGTTTTTAACCTTACCAGTAGGCAAACTTTCCTCACAAAACAATAGAAATTAGGCAATGCTTGCATGTGTCATGGCAGTTTCTATTGTTTTTGTGGACCTTGCTCCAGCTAGTGACCGTGTGACCGTATGTTTTCCTAGCTCTGACCAAAATAATAATTTTGTGTTTCTGCAATCATCAATCCGTGCTGCAGTGGAACATACAGAACCCACTTGATTGGGCTCTGAGTGATATCTACTTTCTAGGTAGACCAATGTGAGTAGCAGTTCTGTTCGATGCCCAAAAACAAAAATATGAATCATCTCTATGGCGACATTAATTTCTGCCATCAGATAGGTGACCAGTTTGACCCGCTTATCACAAATGTTAAATCCATCCCCATCCAGCGAGCTTTTGTTTTGTTTAACAAGTAGGCTGCTTTTTGTTTGGTCAGGCTAACTGAGCGGAGATGGCAGGTTTTTGAAAACTTCCTCCAATAACTGACATTAAATGTTCTAAGAATGAAATCCATTTAACAATTGATTTGATTTGAAGAGAGTGGAAAATAGGGACAAGAGAGCGTCCTACTTTTCGAAAAGTTTCGGCAACCCCAAGAACAGATACAGATTTATACATTGCTCCATTGGACCTATCAGCCTATTCATTGTTATTGGGAAAAATTCTGCTAGATTACTTGACCTCCAAATCAAATTTCTTCCCTCTCCAGTTAAATTAAGCACAATTAAATAGTTCCTGTGTGGTTAACTGTTAATGTTTCAAAGATAACACTTGGTTGCCATTCTCAAGTAAGTTATCAATTGTCTGTTAAATAAGGCAGTAAAAGCACAATCATGTAACATGATGGGGGCTTTAAGACTTCTATTCCCGCCCCATTTGTACCCCCTTATTACCCCCATGTCAGAGGTTCCCGCTAAAAAATTCCTATGAGTCCCTTATACACATCACTATTGCATTTTTCAAATAACGCCAGTACCATCGGAACCCTGAAGAGGAGGCCGGTGAAAAGTCCAACCCAATATTTTGAAGAAGGCCTGTTTCTTAGGATCATCCTTTTGGAATTTCTGGAAGTGCTCCTATTCTAACCACTGCATCCTGCCTCACCTGACCCCCCCCCCCCCCCCCCCCTTCAGCTTTGAAAGGACTCGACGCCTCTGCTCAGCTTTCAATTGCCATCTGTGTCAAGCTGTCGTATGTCATGGTTCTCGAGCACTTGACAAGACTCCCAGTTTAATTAACAGTATCAAGAAGTGGAATTCCATTCTAAAGAGGATTGTTTAAATCACCTCACAACAAACTGCATACTTAATCTTATTCGTATGCAAATTTACCTTTTAATTTCCTTATTTAATTTTATTAATTTACTTAACGCGGAAAGGCCGATATGATTTGAGCCCTACTTTGTAAGACTAAATCCCTTGATAATAATTGAATTGAAATTTTCCTTGCAGCTTAAACAGTAGAGATTTCGCAGATACCACTAGAGTATTGGTTTAAACTAATGACACAAATTCGCCAATCCAATTAGGCCTGTTTTCGTTCTCAAAAGTTGAATGATGTACATAAATCTTAACACACATCCTATTTGTCAGTTTCTCTGTTCTTTCTAGGGGTCATTCAAAGAGGACGTTATACGTAGTGGGTAGGGGGTGATGAAATGTTTTCGTATATGAACTGCACAAACTCAAGGCTTGACCCGCGGCTTGATCTAGCTTGTTTGGCTTTAGTATAGTCGCTATAACTCCATTGCTTCTTTGGGAGTTATTTACAATCAACAATTGCCTGAAATCTATATTTTATCATGAAGCATTTTTTCCAATCGGTCAACTACGAAGTAACGAGATTTACCCTAGCTTTTCGTGGATCGCACTGCCAAATTACTACCTATTTACATAATGCTATTGACTTTCATACTATTCAGTTATCTTTTATTTGATTTTTCTAACACAATAACCACTGAACGCAGTACCTAGCTTTTAGGTTAATGTATAACAACATCAATATAAAGAAGCCTCTCAGGTTAATGTAGCCAGTAGAACAAAATCAATATATAGATGGAACAACGCAGCTGCGCTTCTCAAGAACTGAACCTATCGCATCCATCATTTCACGACGATATAGCAGCAAATTTAGAGCATTTGAGAAGAACGAGCAGAAGCTAAAACTGAACTCGATCTAGTATTTTTCTCCTCGTGCAAATATCAAGTCGAAGAAAAAGAAAGAGTTGTTGTATTTTTCGTCGTCCTAGTGTTCAATTATCAAGATAGAGATAGATAGATTGTTGTTGGTCTTAGCTATTTGGCAGGTTAAGGTCCACTTTTGAGCAAGCTGGAGCTCTCTGAAACATTACTTTGACAAAAGCAAGCTGGTTTGGCAATAAAGTTTTGCTACCGAATGACAAGTTTTACCCAGGATATGTTAACAAACATCTGCACATCCTTG
>CBDALO010000229.1:0-4665 GCA_965196985.1 Gammaproteobacteria bacterium
GACAAAGTGTTCAAGGTCTGTGCAAATCACCTTCTGACTGATGACAT
The DNA here is from genome assembly GCA_965196985.1 of Gammaproteobacteria bacterium. Lineage (GTDB taxonomy): Bacteria > Pseudomonadota > Gammaproteobacteria > UBA12402 > UBA12402 > 2-12-FULL-35-23. The sequence continues at coordinate 48 of CBDALO010000229.1, forward strand.
GACATTAACAAAGAAAGCCGAGAATCTGAATACGTATGTATGGTACACGCCAGCTGACATCAGTGAGGAGGAGCCGACGGCTGAAACATTTGCAGTCAAGTTCAAAACAGAGGAAATTGCGAAGAAGTTCTCAAAGGCATTTGAAAGGTACCAGAGTGTTGGGTCTAGTGAGAAGGAAGATGCTGAAAAAGTGCTGCTAAGTGAGAAAAAAGAACAAAAACAAGCTGGAGTGCTTCCAAGTAAAGAAGTTGAAAAGGAACAGATTGGTATGGCAGCTGGCGGAAATACATTTGAGCTTGCAAAGTTTACAGAAAGCAAGGAAGATTCTGCCAAATTTGATGCAGGAAAATTCTCCTTTAAACTTGGCAGTGATGCAACGGCGCAAAATGATGAAGGACAGAAAGAAGTGAAATTGGAACAGTCAAGCACCACTCCAAAGTTTGATTTTAAAAGTCCTGGTCGATCAGCGGGATTTGTTTTGGACCCATCCAAATTCAAATTTGAGTTTAGTGGACAAAACACTGCTGAAGCGAAAGATTCTCAGAAGCCTTCATCAACAGCTAACCCATTCCTTGCTGCTTTTCAAAATCTGGCCTCGTCAAAGCCATTTTCCTTCGGCCAGGTAGAAGACAGGAGTCATGCTCCATCATCATCATCTCCATTGCAGGCACCGGCTCAAGCCTCGACTCCATTGGGGGCGAATGTATTCCGAGGCACTAACCTGGCTTTAGCTGAAAGCACGCCAAATAGCGCCGTGTTTGGCTCGTCCAGTTTCACAAGTCCAGATGTTGTTTATGGAGGACATCAACCAGGGCAAGACTTCCGAGTTAATGATTACTTCAACGCTCCAGCGCAGGGGCCAAGCATTACGAATAACCAGGTGACAGATCAGGCCCGATACTTTCAGAGTGAATGGGAGAGTATGCAAGATAGGTATTACGATGCGGCAGCCGCCGCCTATGATGCCAACAACCAGTATTATGACGACGACTCATTCTATCAAAATGATGATTATTATAATGATGGGGAGTATTACACGGCTGAGGATGTTTATTATCGAGATGGAGATGAGGCCTATTACGCGAATAGTGAGCAGGGCTTTGCGTACTACGACCAAGAGCCCCCTCAAAACATCCCTCCTGCCGACAGCGATGCCAATTCCGATCGACTATCCCCCCAAAATGAAGGTGCCGCACCGTCTGATGAACTTGTTCCACATGTGGTGCAAATGATTGATGATGACATTTTTGTCACTTACGTCAAGAAGGCTAGTTTTGCCCAACGTGCAAAAGCGTCAAGATTCCAGCTGCCGCCAAACTTTTACGCACCGAGACCGTATCCTCCCTGCCCAGGTTGTCGAGGTTGCGGAGCTGAGGAGCCAGTAATCAAGAGGTTTGACCTGTCAAATCCAGTATCATTCTGGGCAAGAGATGCGAGCAAAGTTGAGCAAAAAGCAGTTGTTTTTGGAGCAGAAGCATCGAAGGAGAGCTTAGGAGATACCACCTTTAAAGATACCAGCCAAAAATTCCTTTCGTTTGCCGACCTGGTTGCTAACGAAAAAGCGAAAGATGCGAGCAAAAGTTTGCAAAAAACAGCTGTATTTGGAGCAGAAGCATCGAAGGAGAGCTTAGGAGATGCCACCTTTAAAGATACCAGCCAAAAATTCCTTTCATTTGCCGACTTGGTTGGTCCTAAAAATCAGGGTACTTTTGCCACTAACACGTCAGGCAATAAAGCTTTTACTGGTGCAGGAGCAATGCTGTTTGCCGCTAAGGAGGAGAGCGAGGAAAGGGAATTTGATCCAACGTTCAAACCAATTGTCCAACTTGAAAAAAAAGAAGATCTAAAAACAGGAGAAGAGGGCTATGAAGATTTGTTTACAAGCAGAGCAAAGTTGTTCCGATTTGATTTCGATGCGAAACAGTGGAAAGAGCGTGGTGTTGGAGAGATGAGGTTAAGTTACAATCCGGAAACAAGTTATTGCCGGGTTATTATGAGAAGAGATCAGGTTTTGAAACTTTGTGCTAATCATCCTGTGATGCCTGATATTGTATTGAAACCACATGGAATGTCTGCAACGTCATGGGTTTGGGTGTCCGGAGCGGATTACTCAGAAGGAGAGCCACAAATGCAACAGTTTGCTGTCAGGTTTAAGAACAAAGATGTTGCAGATGAGTTCAAGAGAGTTTTTCAAGACTGCCAGAAGAGAATAGTCAAGTATTTGGATGACTTAGAACGGGCAAAGACGGAGGGAGCATGTGCAATGGTAGGAGGAGAAAGAACAAAAACGGACAATGATGCGTCTCAAGGAAAACAGATTTTAACGCACGCCGCCGCTGCCTTTCAAAGTAAGCCAGATGCAGATGCTGCTGCTGAGGACTTACTAGTGACGTTTGTGAAGGAGCCAAGTTCATTTGAAGAAAGAAAGGCCGATCGCCTCTTGCTGCCAAAATCATTTTTCGCTTCATCTTCTGTTCCTCCATGTCATGGTTGTAGTGGATGCAAGAAAGATGCTGGCGTGAAAGGTACTGATAAAATAAACGGAAGTTTCATGTTTGCAGCTCCATCTTCGAAGAAAGAAGAGAAAAATACGTTTTTGTCGTTTGCAGATCTTGCCTCAAGTAGCACGGACAACTCCATTGCTTTTGAATCTTCAAAGAAAGGATTTTTTGGAGCCGGCACGACATTGTTCACGTCTCCGAAACAAGACGAAGATCCGAACGCCTTTGACCCGACTTTTAAGCCAATTGTTGAGTTGACAAAAAAAGAGGAGTTGAAAACAGGCGAGGAAGGTTATGAAGATTTGTTCAAAAACAGAGCAAAGTTGTTCCGATTTGATTTCGATGGAAAGCAGTGGAAAGAGCGTGGTGTTGGAGAGATGAGGTTGAGTTACAATCCGGAAACAAGTTATTGCCGTGTGATTATGAGAAGAGATCAGGTTTTGAAACTTTGTGCTAATCATCCTGTGATGCCTGATATTGTATTGAAACCACATGGAATGTCTGCAACGTCATGGGTTTGGGTGTCCGGAGCGGATTACTCAGAAGGAGAGCCACAAATGCAGCAGTTTGCTGTCAGGTTTAAGAACAAAGATATTGCAGATGAGTTCAAGATAGTTTTTGAACAGTGTCAAGGAATTATAAAGACGTATTTAGAAGCTAATAAATTACCTCTTACACAGCTTCCAACGGATGAAAAAGACAAAGCAACGTCCGAGGACGAAGTTGTGCCTGGAAACGATACAAAACATTCAAAGGAGGTTAAGTTCGGAAACGAGGCTCGATCAAAGGTGGACAGTGACATCAAACTAGGGCAGGATTCTGGAATATCTGTGAAATTTAGCTCATCTTTCGCAAGTAGCAGTGCTAGTACCAAAGCAGGCAATGATGCCGTGACCTCCAGTGCAAGAGAAGATGAAAGGACCAAAAGCGATGAACCATCGTTTACATCAACCTCGCTAAATGCTGCCTGGACTTGCTCTTCTTGTTTTGCCACAAACAATCAGGATGGCTTAAATTGTAGTTCATGCAAAGCAACCAAACCAACCGGTACGTTGTTCGGAATGCCAGCCGCTGGTGGATTATTCAGTGCACCTACGTTTAATTTTGGTTTATCTGCTGTTAATTCTTCATTCGGGGTGATCAAGTTTGGCACGAAAGATGATACCGGACAGGAAACTGTTGCTGCTGCAGAGAAGGAGGAAAGCAAAGCAGAGACAACTGCCAGTGAGAGTAGTGATGAAGAAATAAATGTGTGGGTATGTGTGGAGTGTTCCATAGAAAATCTTTCAGAGAATGAAACGTGCATTGCGTGCAACGCATCAAAGCCTAGTGTAAAAGAAAAGAGTAATGCTGAGCCCACAAAAAGCACAGAAAAGAAGTTATTTAATGCATTCAAACCTAAGGAAGGTGCTTGGGAATGTCCATCTTGCATGCTTCAAAACGACAAAGACAAGGACAGATGCATTTCTTGCAGCACTGAGAAGCCGATAGGGAAATCATCAATTGCAACATCTGCCATTATTGAACCACAGAAGGGCGCACGTAGCAAGTTGTTTGGTGCGTTCAAAGCTAAGGAAGGTGCTTGGGAATGTCCAACTTGCATGCTTCAAAATGACAATGACAAGGACAAATGCATTTCTTGTCAAACTGGGAAACCGATATGGAAATCATCAATAGCGACATCTGCCATTATTGAACCACAGAAGGGCACAGGTAGCAAGCCGTTTGGCGCGTTCAAGCCTAAAGACGGTGCCTGGGAATGTCCATCTTGCATGCTTCAAAATGACAAAGAAAAGGACAAATGCATTTCTTGTCAAACTCAGAAACCGACAGGGAAATCATCAATTGCAACATCTGCCATTATTGAATCACAGATAGGCACAGGTAGCAAGCCGTTTGGTGCGTTCAAGCCTAAAGAAGGTGCCTGGGAATGTCCATCTTGCATGCTTCAAAATGACAAAGACAAGGACAAATGCATTTCTTGTCAAACTCAGAAACCGACAGGGAAATCATCAATTGCAACATCTGCCATTATTGAACCACAGAAGAGCACAGGTAGCAAGCCGTTTGGTGCGTTCAAGCCTAAAGAAGGTGCCTGGGAATGTCCAGCTTGCATG
>CBDALO010000230.1:0-41550 GCA_965196985.1 Gammaproteobacteria bacterium
TAAGAGATAGACTGCCTGATAACGGTGAAGTAAGAATTATTAAAATAACTGATAAGCAGTTTGGAAAAATTGAGGTCTTCTATGGAAAAAATCGTAAGCTCCCAGAGGAAACACCGCTTCAGCTCCAGTTTTTTTAAATATGAAACGGTGATTAACTCAATACAATCAAGCGGTTATGATAACTATAGTGTACCTGACTAAGGTCTATTCGCAAATCACAACGTGACGTGATAGCCAAAAAATCACACGAACAGTGTACCTGACTAAGGTCTATTCGCAAATCACAACAGTTCATTACAGTATAGGTATTACAAGGGAAGTGTACCTGACTAAGGTCTATTCGCAAATCACAACCGTCGTTACTTGAACGGACAGTCGATTCAAAGTGTACCTGACTAAGGTCTATTCGCAAATCACAACCCTGCTACTTGCGCTGCGGTTGCGGGCGTAGTGTACCTGACTAAGGTCTATTCGCAAATCACAACTTGACACTTAAAGATCGCGTCATCGATACAAGTGTACCTGACTAAGGTCTATTCGCAAATCACAACCTTGATAGTCACCCTCAACCACTAGCTCATAGTGTACCTGACTAAGGTCTATTCGCAAATCACAACATAACTTGTCGTAATTGCTCTTCACAACAAAGTGTACCTGACTAAGGTCTATTCGCAAATCACAACTACGCATGGGATAAATCAACGAGCACATTAAGTGTACCTGACTAAGGTCTATTCGCAAATCACAACTACTATAAATACTAGTGGTTTTTTTGTTAGAAGGCTAGTGCGCCATCCTTTCTGTAAATTCCATTGACTTGCTGAAAATAAGCAGGCGACTCAGTCAGATTAGAAATTCCTTTTAAGGTAAACTTAACCAAAAAAGAGGAATGACAATGAGCTGCTATAAAAATGAGAACTTAATCGAAGAAGCCATACATGTTTTAGCGATGGAGGGGTTTGAAGCTTTACCTAAGCTTCTCTCCAGGTTGATGAATGAGGCTATGTTAATAGAAAGGGAGCGCCATTTAAATGCCAGTCCTTATGAGCGAACTGGCGATAGAAACGGATATGCGAACGGCTTTAAACCAAGGTTAATTAACACAGGTCAAGGTCAGCTTGAGCTACAGATACCGCAGGTTAGAGACTCCAATGAAGCCTTCTATCCATCAGTCTTAGAGCGAGGTGTACGCTCTGATAGAGCACTTAAGCTGGCTGTCGCTGAAATGTATGTGCATGGGGTTTCCACGCGCAAAGTTGAAAAGGTGCTAAAGCAACTCTGTGGAACAGATATTTCAAGCACAGAGGTAAGCCGTTGCGCTAAATTGTTGGATGAAGATTTAAAGAAATGGCGAAATAAGCCGTTAGGAAAGATAAAATATCTTTGGCTAGATGCACGTTATGAGAAGGTGCGCACTAGCGGCACAGTACAAGACTGTGCGGTATTGATAGCCTATGGCTTTGATGAATCAACCGGCAAGAGAATAGTGCTAGGTGTTTCTGTTGCGTTATCAGAGGCTGAGGTACATTGGCGTGATTTTCTTCAGCAGTTGGTTGAGCGAGGTATACATGGTATTGAGTTGATTACTAGCGACGCTCATACTGGCCTAAAAGCCGCTAGAAGAGCTGTGTTCCCCAGTGTTCCTTGGCAACGCTGCCAATTTCATTTGCAGCAAAATGCTCAGGCTCACATACCAAAGCGCTCAATGAAGGAACCAGTAGCTGAGGAGATTACAGCTATATTTAATGCCTCAAACATTCATGAGTCGGAAAGACTATTGGCTATGGCGGTAGATAAATATCAGCAAACAGCACCAGAGCTTTCTTCTTGGTTGGAAGTGAATATACCGGAGGGCTTAGTAGTGATGAACTTTGACAGGCCGCATCAAAAAAGATTAAGAACCAGTAACATAGCTGAGCGCGTAAACAGAGAGGTAAAAAGAAGGACGCATACAGTTGGAATTTTCCCTAATACTGAATCGTGCCTAAGGCTCGTATCAGCTGTTTTAGTGGAAATTGATGACCAGTGGAGCGGATCACCTAGATACTTAAGTTGAAGTGAATAATAAGGCTTCATAGGGTTTTAGGATAGATCATTCTTGTTCTTAGTAACGAGATATAATTGCTATTACCTAAAAGTTAATAATTTATTTTGAGAGGAGAAAAATTTGAGGTATAAATAATTTTTTAGATTGATTAGCATAATTAATTTAAGATATTATGCGATGAGACAGGTACAATAGAGTGCCATTTAGAATTTTAAAGGTTTTTCTAAGTACTGAAGTTGGTTTTTACAGACAAAATAACGCTCTATCTTTGTTAACTGATTATGATGAATGTATCCCTACTAACAACAACCAACTTGGAGAAAAAACTTATGGAACAGTATGAAGCGGTATTACCATTACAATTGAAAGATCTCAAGCTTTCAACATTTAAAATGAACTGGGAAGACTTGGGGCTAACCGCAAAAGAAGAGGGCTGGACATACAGTCAATATCTTTCTAGGCTATGCGATATGGAAATACAAAAACGACAAACGACAAGATTAGCCAGAAGAATTAGTGAATCAGGTTTGCCTAAAGGTAAAACACTGAGCTCCTTTAAATTTGATGCTAATGAGTCAATTAACCCCGCACAAATTAACGCCTTGGCTGAAAGTGATACCTGGATCAAGGATGGGAACAACCTAATCATCTTTGGGCCAAGTGGTGTTGGCAAAACGCACCTAGCAGCAGCTATTGCTTACCGGCAAATTGAACGAGGTAGTCGAGTTAAGTGTCAGCAGACCTCCCATCTAGTCCAAACCTTGCAGCAAGCTAAACAGCAATATCGATTAAAAGAGTTGCTCGCTAAACTCGATAAAATACCGCTACTCATTTTAGATGACATTGGTTACGTTAAAAAAGATGAGCATGAAACAAGTGTTCTTTTTGAGCTCATATGTCAGCGCTATGAAACTGGCAGCCTTATTATCACAGCTAATCAACCTTTTAGTAAATGGGATAGTATCTTTCCTGAGAATAGTATGGCTGTAGCTGCTATTGATAGACTAGTACATCATGCTACAGTAATTAATATTACTGGAAAAAGCTATCGCACTAAAGAACATGACAAGAATAAGAAAAAATAATTTTTTGCCCTAAATCTGCAATCCTAGTTGGCGCTTACCGCAAAGCTAGTTGACATCTAACAATACAATTTGCTAAGCTCCAACGACAGCATTTTGGTAGTAAATCTGAGCGCTACATAGAAGATCAGTTGCCACTCTTCGGTGATCTCTCAACACCGGAGGATCAAGAAGATGATGAAGCAGTTGTTGTCTCTTCTCACAAACGTAAGAAGAAGGTCAAGAATGAATTACCTGTTGTCAATCAGCATCTAAAATTGCCCCCTGATCAGCGTCGAATATTGACCCCCCAGACCATCAAATTTATGTATCCGTCTTATTTCAGCATGATGCTCATGCTGCGCTCTCTTTAGTTTACTGCGCCTGTGATGAGCGGATGGTAATTAATTCCGCTAGCGAAGGCATAGAATAGTTTTTTGTAATTCTGTCATATATATAATCGAAGACATTAACTGCTAGCTTTTTACATGTCTCAGTAATTGTAACCATTGTATCCTTAGCTTTCGTTCCTTCTTCACTCATAGTATGAAGGTGTACATCGCGCATTCTAGCCTGCTTCCGAGCCATCAACTCTGCTGGATTGTTATGTAGAGGAAGCTCTGGCTTTTCCAGCACTAACAATAGCTGCCTTTTCTTTTTTAAGGTGAGCTCAATTTGTTTATCTAGTTTCTCGTAGCCAGTGATTGTTGAGAATAACTCAGTAAACTCATTGGATAGCTTATCTATCTCATCTTGCCCTGGGTTCTTTTTATATTCAATGAGCTTATGATAATAATCCCAAAACCTATCCAAGAAGCTGTCAACAGAGTCTTGGTGCTTCTTAAAAATTGGCGTCAGCTTTTTATAATGCCTACCCTCATGAACCCAGCACAAGGCGAGTGATTCAGTAATGAGCTTAAACTGTGGCGCATCATCGGTAATGAGTGTTTCTATCGCATAAGGACTCTTTCTATATGTTGAGATAGCTGCCGCATCAGTAATCAGCTTTCTATATTTTGGAAATTTTTTATCACCTAATACCTTATCAAGAATAACTTCCAGCTCCTTACTGTTTAAGATAGTCGATGAGTGAAATACCTTTAAGCTTTCGATTACCTTGTGGGGTAAGTTCATAGTAGCCAGTAAATTAAAAGCGGCCTCATTTAATGTGAACCCAAAGTGGTCTTTGCTTAACATTTCAATGACGCTTAATCGACTTTTACTGGTCAGCGTAAAGTAAGCTGAATAATACTCATTACCCAATACATTAACATAACGGTTTTTCCCATCCTCTCTAGCGTTGGTGTCATCTAGGTGCTGGTAGTTCGTGGATTGTAAACCTGCCTTCACAACTTCTACCTTCTCGGGCTCAAGTATCGTAGGTGTTTTAATTGTGAAGCTATGGATGGTTGATTTACTAATATCTATGTTGGCGGTTTTATAAAATGTCTCAAGGCTTTCTAGCGTCATACCACCTTGAGTATTTAGGAAGCTTGTCCAGCTTTTAATAGTAGGGCCGAACTGGCCCTCATAACCAGTTGGCAGAGGCTAGTGCGCCATCCTTTCTGTAAATTCCATTGACTTGCTGAAAATAAGCAGGCGACTCAGTCAGATTAGAAATTCCTTTTAAGGTAAACTTAACCAAAAAAGAGGAATGACAATGAGCTGCTATAAAAATGAGAACTTAATCGAAGAAGCCATACATGTTTTAGCGATGGAGGGGTTTGAAGCTTTACCTAAGCTTGTCTCCAGGTTGATGAATGAGGCTATGTTAATAGAAAGGGAGCGCCATTTAAATGCCAGTCCTTATGAGCGAACTGGCGATAGAAACGGATATGCGAACGGCTTTAAACCAAGGTTAATTAACACAGGTCAAGGTCAGCTTGAGCTACAGATACCGCAGGTTAGAGACTCCAATGAAGCCTTCTATCCATCAGTCTTAGAGCGAGGTGTACGCTCTGATAGAGCACTTAAGCTGGCTGTCGCTGAAATGTATGTGCATGGGGTTTCCACGCGCAAAGTTGAAAAGGTGCTAAAGCAACTCTGTGGAACAGATATTTCAAGCACAGAGGTAAGCCGTTGCGCTAAATTGTTGGATGAAGATTTAAAGAAATGGCGAAATAAGCCGTTAGGAAAGATAAAATATCTTTGGCTAGATGCACGTTATGAGAAGGTGCGCACTAGCGGCACAGTACAAGACTGTGCGGTATTGATAGCCTATGGCTTTGATGAATCAACCGGCAAGAGAACAGTGCTAGGTGTTTCTGTTGCGTTATCAGAGGCTGAGGTACATTGGCGTGATTTTCTTCAGCAGTTGGTTGAGCGAGGTATACATGGTATTGAGTTGATTACTAGCGACGCTCATACTGGCCTAAAAGCCGCTAGAAGAGCTGTGTTCCCCAGTGTTCCTTGGCAACGCTGCCAATTTCATTTGCAGCAAAATGCTCAGGCTCACATACCAAAGCGCTCAATGAAGGAACCAGTAGCTGAGGAGATTACAGCTATATTTAATGCCTCAAACATTCATGAGTCGGAAAGACTATTGGCTATGGCGGTAGATAAATATCAGCAAACAGCACCAGAGCTTTCTTCTTGGTTGGAAGTGAATATACCGGAGGGCTTAGTAGTGATGAACTTTGACAGGCCGCATCAAAAAAGATTAAGAACCAGTAACATAGCTGAGCGCGTAAACAGAGAGGTAAAAAGAAGGACGCATACAGTTGGAATTTTCCCTAATACTGAATCGTGCCTAAGGCTCGTATCAGCTGTTTTAGTGGAAATTGATGACCAGTGGAGCGGATCACCTAGATACTTAAGTTGAAGTGAATAATAAGGCTTCATAGGGTTTTAGGATAGATCATTCTTGTTCTTATTAACGAGATATAATTGCTATTACCTAAAAGTTAATAATTTATTTTGAGAGGAGAAAAATTTGAGGTATAAATAATTTTTTAGATTGATTAGCATAATTAATTTAAGATATTATGCGATGAGACAGGTACAATAGAGTGCCATTTAGAATTTTAAAGGTTTTTCTAAGTACTGAAGTTGGTTTTTACAGACAAAATAACGCTCTATCTGGCAGAGGTGCTGTATAGTGTTTGTTTTCAGAAGGGGAGTAATATTGTTGGCGCAAAAAAAGAGTGTTATTAGCAGCAATTTTTATATCCTGGATAAGTGTTTTCTTAGAGCCATTTGGCACAGCATCGCTGGGCAACGAATCTGGATTAATTGTTAGTGTCACTGTATTAGAGACTTCGAGATTTTTTTTACTAGATTTTGGCTTTCTAGTTTTATTGGTTTTATTTCCTTTTCTATCCTTCTCGGAGGAATGATCCTTGTCCTTGTTAGCGCGCGTTTGCTTTCTAACATTAGGCTTTCCTTGCTCACCTTTATATTTATTTAATGCGTTATTTAACGATTGCACCTTGTCTTCTAGCTTTATGATTTTCTCAGCCTGACTTTCACATACATTGCTAAAATCTGTTTCTAGTGCTGTTGGTGTAACAGTATTATTAAATCTCTCAATGAGATCGGCTAAAACTGATTTGTCAGGTTGTTTTTTCATAGGAAGAGTATACCACGGGTTTGAAAAGGTAAATTTTCCCCACACAGATGGCCGTACTGCTGAAATTATTTTTAAGCCATGAACCTGATCGATGAAAAAATAATCCGAGCATACAGCGTTGTTATAGAGCGCACATCATGCTTTTATGACACACGATGATTCCAATATAAAATTTCCAAATTTGCACGAAAAAGCTGTCAAGAACTTTTTGAATTATTTTCAAATCATGCTGATATTGAACGGATACAAATTTATTGTATATTAAATGCTCGCCGCCTCCTTTTAATTTCTATTTTTAAATCTAAAACTCTCATTGCCTGTTTCAATAATTGCACAATGATGTGTTAATCGATCCAGCATAGCCGTTGTCATTTTTGCATCCATAAAAACGGTTGGCCATTCTCCAAATGTTAAGTTTGTAGTAATGATTAACGAAACTTTTTCATAAAGCTGACTAATCAAATGAAATAGTAGTGCTCCACCTGTTTCAGAGAATGGTAAATAACCGAGTTCATCAAGAATAATTAGGTCAACCTTTTTAAGTCGGTTGGCTAATTTACCTGATAAATTATTCTGCTTCTCTAGCTCTAGCTGGTTTACTAAGTCAACCACATTATAGAATCGCGCTTTCATACCTTTGTAGATACAATTTGGGCTTGGTTCAATTACGGTGTATTTTAGGTATCAGGGCGCATAGAAATACCTACCCAATTAAAGCATAATAACTACTGCTCTTTAAAAATTAGATTGCGTTATGCTGCTCGTTGAAAACGTTTGAAGCCCAGCATTTCTACCCAGTGTGGATGCTCCTGACCAGTTAAAATATGTGCTGGAGTTTTCTGATGACGAAAGCTTTTTTCGCTACGCTCGATTTTCTCATGATTTAAAAAGAAGCGTAGTAAATTAAGAAATCCATTCCCTACTTGCTTACGTACAAATAAGTAGGGAGATATACGACTATGCAGGTTTTCTGCCATAGAGCTTGTGCGTTCCGTGCCCTCTAGCACTCGAGTCACAAGTTCTTCTATGTCATAGAAATCATCACCCAATTCATCTTGTAAGGGTAACGCACGAACAGCATATTTCATTGACCCTTCCTTACACCTTTGTAATTCAGCTATTTTCCACAAAGTATTTACAGAGATATTATTAGATTCAGCAATTACCTGAAATTTATTATCAATTGTCATCATAAATGATAAAGCTAAGTGTTTGACATTCTCCAACATAACTCGAATTGATTTAATACGATGAGGATGAATTAACTCAAGGGTTTTTAGTTCATTAACAATGAAGTCATATAACTCACTACGTTGCTCTGGTGCTGGGCCTGCTTTTACTAAAACATCATGACACAACCAGTCTACTAACGTGTCAATAGAGCTTGATAAGTGCCCAGCTTGTCCTGCCTCTTTTACCGCCATGAATAACTGCTCTTCATGTAGCGCTTCATTACCTTTAGTAATTGCCTTGTAATACTTATTCTCTCGTTGGTTTAGATATGTGATAGAACTTTTTTTGTATCCGTCTTATTTCAGCATGATGCTCATGCTGCGCTCTCTTTAGTTTACTGCGCCTGTGATGAGCGGATGGTAATTAATTCCGCTAGCGAATGCATAGAATAGTTTTTTGTAATTCTGTCATATATATAATCGAAGACATTAACTGCTAGCTTTTTACATGTCTCAGTAATTGTAACCATTGTATCCTTAGCTTTCGTTCCTTCTTCACTCATAGTATGAAGGTGTACATCGCGCATTCTAGCCTGCTTCCGAGCCATCAACTCTGCTGGATTGTTATGTAGAGGAAGCTCTGGCTTTTCCAGCACTAACAATAGCTGCCTTTTCTTTTTTAACTGAAAACTACCCAAAATTTAAATCAGCAAAATAATGCTGAAATATTGTGTAAAAATGACTATGCTTTGTCTTTTTAACAAGACTAACGAGATGAGTATAAATGTTAAACTTCGCCGATTACGCTGCCCCTCTTTTTTCAAAATTAACTGGGAAAGTTGTTTTAAAAAAATCTATCGACGATTGTAGGAAAGCTATTAACTGAAGGTAGTTGTAAGTTGTTCAGTTCATCAAAAGATAACAATGAGTATAAAAAGATGATTCGTACACTTACCGGTGAAAATAAAAGCACCGATTTAGATCCAATAAAAACAAATGATGTATTGCTAGAACAGAGCTGTGAAAAACTTTCACACGCCAGTAAAATTGATGTTCTTCATGATCCTTCTGATATTAGAAAGCCACATAGCAAGCAAACTGAAAATCTAGGTAAAGTAAGGAGTCTGGACGGGGATATTATCAATGGTTACAGCACGCATAACGCAGTTGCATTAGTACCTGGTGATAAGGCTGTGCATCTACTATCGCATGTAAGCTACAGCAATAAAGACCCTAAGTTTTTAAAAGCTGAGCATATTAAGAAAATAGAGGCTGGAAAGCCATTTGAGGGAGATAAAGAGGCCAAGAGTCTTTATGAATCTGGTGATTACTTTAATAAAAAGCTGCTGTCTATTCGTGAAATAGAAAAAATAGGAATCTGCCTAAAATCAAAGAATGAAGATGCAACCATTACCCATATTCTAGATAGAGAGTTTGATGATAATGACTATCTCTCACTAATTGATACAAACCTAGATCAAGACTTTATTATTCGCTCAAAAATAACAAGAACAATAGAAGGTAGAGGTGATGATGGTAAAAAGCTTAAGCTGATTAACGCTGATTTTGATGCTCAAGGCGAAAAGCAATTCCAAAAGTTAACAGTTGGAAAGAATTGCGTACAAGACGGAAAAATAACTATTTATTTTGGAGAGTTTGAGAACATCAATGCAATTAAAATCCAAATTACAGGCAGAGATGGTAGGAGAATTTTTAAGAATGACATGCTGCTATTAACTAATAAAAAAGTAACGACTTTTGATGAGGCGTATGAGGTATACATAGCCTATCTATCTCGTGCGAAAATTGAATATGTTTTTAAATTTCTCAAGGAAGGACTAGGCTGGGAAAATATGCAGATAAAAAATTTTAAAGGGATACAAAATCTACTGGCTGTATGTTTTTATGTGGCCTCATATTTGTATGAGATAGGTAAGGAAAAAGCTTATGACGATTACGCAATTATGCTAGCTAAATTAGGAGATGGTAAGGGCAAGGTGACACGACACTTTATTGCGAAGGGTATTAGAAAACTTCTAACGTATCACTTAGTAGAGCAATTTTTTAAAGAAAATAGTGTTTCTCAAGAAGAACAAAAAGAATTATCGAATTCAGTTCAGGTAGGGAGATAACAATTTTGGGTAGTTCTCAGTTTTTAAGGTGAGCTCAATTTGTTTATCTAGTTTCTCGTAGCCAGTGATTGTTGAGAATAACTCAGTAAACTCATTGGATAGCTTATCTATCTCATCTTGCCCTGGGTTCTTTTTATATTCAATGAGCTTATGATAATAATCCCAAAACCTATCCAAGAAGCTGTCAACAGAGTCTTGGTGCTTCTTAAAAATTGGCGTCAGCTTTTTATAATGCCTACCCTCATGAACCCAGCACAAGGCGAGTGATTCAGTAATGAGCTTAAACTGTGGCGCATCATCGGTAATGAGTGTTTCTATCGCATAAGGACTCTTTCTATATGTTGAGATAGCTGCCGCATCAGTAATCAGCTTTCTATATTTTGGAAATTTTTTATCACCTAATACCTTATCAAGAATAACTTCCAGCTCCTTACTGTTTAAGATAGTCGATGAGTGAAATACCTTTAAGCTTTCGATTACCTTGTGGGGTAAGTTCATAGTAGCCAGTAAATTAAAAGCGGCCTCATTTAATGTGAACCCAAAGCGGTCTTTGCTTAACATTTCAATGACGCTTAATCGACTTTTACTGGTCAGCGTAAAGTAAGCTGAATAATACTCATTACCCAATACATTAACATAACGGTTTTTCCCATCCTCTCTAGCGTTGGTGTCATCTAGGTGCTGGTAGTTCGTGGATTGTAAACCTGCCTTCACAACTTCTACCTTCTCGGGCTCAAGTATCGTAGGTGTTTTAATTGTGAAGCTATGGATGGTTGATTTACTAATATCTATGTTGGCGGTTTTATAAAATGTCTCAAGGCTTTCTAGCGTCATACCACCTTGAGTATTTAGGAAGCTTGTCCAGCTTTTAATAGTAGGGCCGAACTGGCCCTCATAACCAGTTGGCAGAGGTGCTGTATAGTGTTTGTTTTCAGAAGGGGAGTAATATTGTTGGCGCAAAAAAAGAGTGTTATTAGCAGCAATTTTTATATCCTGGATAAGTGTTTTCTTAGAGCCATTTGGCACAGCATCGCTGGGCAACGAATCTGGATTAATTGTTAGTGTCACTGTATTAGAGACTTCGAGATTTTTTTTACTAGATTTTGGCTTTCTAGTTTTATTGGTTTTATTTCCTTTTCTATCCTTCTCGGAGGAATGATCCTTGTCCTTGTTAGCGCGCGTTTGCTTTCTAACATTAGGCTTTCCTTGCTCACCTTTATATTTATTTAATGCGTTATTTAACGATTGCACCTTGTCTTCTAGCTTTATGATTTTCTCAGCCTGACTTTCACATACATTGCTAAAATCTGTTTCTAGTGCTGTTGGTGTAACAGTATTATTAAATCTCTCAATGAGATCGGCTAAAACTGATTTGTCAGGTTGTTTTTTCATAGGAAGAGTATACCACGGGTTTGAAAAGGTAAATTTTCCCCACACAGATGGCCGTACTGCTGAAATTATTTTTAAGCCATGAACCTGATCGATGAAAAAATAATCCGAGCATACAGCGTTGTTATAGAGCGCACATCATGCTTTTATGACACACGATGATTCCAATATAAAATTTCCAAATTTGCACGAAAAAGCTGTCAAGAACTTTTTGAATTATTTTCAAATCATGCTGATATTGAACGGATACGCGTGAATAATGCTCTCAAAATCCCTGCTATCTTCAATTGCATGCCACCTAATAAAGCACTGAATTCTAGAGTTGATAGGTTCATAGGCTGGTCTCTGCAATGTTGCTAGAAGTGATGGGAGTCCACATAAGATAATCGTCATGACGTCTTTGCTGTCAAAACTGAAATTAAGGAAGTCAGGTAATCGTAGAATGAAATCATTACTAAGCTGATGCGCCTCGTCTAGGATCCAAATAGGCTGAACGTTTTTATCATGGTAGAGCGCGATCAAGCTCTGCTTCAAGTCTCTCCAAAGTTTAGAGAATCGGTAATAGTTTTCTAAACCTAGATTTTCGGCAAGCTGAGAGTACACATCAAATGACCGAAAGTGAGTGTCTGATTGATAAATGACTTGATGGGTCAGCGGGTTGAGTTTATTGCTCCAGTATCTTAGCGCCGTGGTCTTTCCTGTCCCTGAGTCGCCAGTAATCACTGCTAAGCCGCGTGTTTCTAGCAAACCATTAAGTTGCTGTTCTAGTCGCTTTGACTGCGCCAATTCAATAATGTTTGATTTACCCAATGGATCAAATTTCAAGCCAAAATGTTGAAGATACATCTTACTCATCCTCCTCAGTGATATCCAAATCCTCTTTAACTTGGTTATAAACAATCTCAACTAGCGAGGTTTTTCTTGCTGGTTGTTCCGGCATCTGAGGTCTAGCTCGGGTTCTAGAAAGGTTGTTATGTTTGTCCAGCTCTCCCACTGCACCAAGGTATTGATATTCCAATGATTCGACGTGACGGGCGGAGTCACTATGCGGATCAACCACTAAATAAACCTCTTGTTGAGCCAGTTCAAATGGAACTTCAAAGAGTCGATTATTCCAGCTTACCGTGCCATCCTTCCGGGTGCTGCCTTTATATAATGTAGAAAATATAGCATAATATACACTTTAACTTGATTACGGATGGTGTTTGGATGTTAGCTAGAATTCTCTCTGATGAAAATAATGAATTAACTATTGAGCTCAAGCTTCCACTAAAAGGATCCATGCTTGAATGTGAGGATGCAATTCTTGACGGCCTTAATGAGGTTGGAACATTAGCCACTGAAAAAGCTTTAAGTAAGTTTGATGCAGATGGCTCTCCTATCCATGTTGGAAAAATAAAGCTAACAGCACGAAGTAGAGATGAAGCAAATTACCAAACGCCTTATGGAGTTGCTCGAGTTAAGCGTTATGTTTATCAAACCTCTAAAGGCGGGAAGGTCTTTTGTCCTTTAGAAGATAAGGCTAGAATTATCCAAGGATCAACACCGCGATTTGCAAAAATAATCTCACATAAATACTCAAACTTACCTGCTCCTAGTGTTATTGATGATCTCAAGGTCAATCATAACCGTAAAATCTCACATTCATACTTGCAACGGGCAACTGATTTTGTTGGCGGTATTGCACAAGCCAAAGAGGCTGAGTGGGAATATGAAGAGCCAAAGCTTGATGCAGGCATTGAGATGCTAAGTATTAGCTTAGATGGTGCATATGTTCTCACCGTTGATGATGGTTATAGAGAGAGCATGGTTGGAACTATTTCCATGTATGATAAGCATGGTGCACGCCTGCACACAACCTACGTTGCAGCATCACCAGAATATGGAAAAGATGAATTCTTTAATAGGCTTGAAAAGGAAATAAAGCTGAAAAAGAAATATTACCCTGATGCTAAAACAATTGGCGTTGCTGATGGAGCAAAAAATAATTGGCCATTTCTAAAAAAACATACTGATACGCAAATTTTAGATTTTTGGCATGCAACTGAATATCTCGGCGAAGCATCAAAGGCAGTATTTACCAAAAAATCTGAAAGAGATGAGCG
Organism: Gammaproteobacteria bacterium; assembly: GCA_965196985.1. Taxonomy (GTDB): domain Bacteria; phylum Pseudomonadota; class Gammaproteobacteria; order UBA12402; family UBA12402; genus 2-12-FULL-35-23. Next base: position 13,475 of record CBDALO010000230.1, read on the forward strand.
TGATGTTTGGCTCGAAGAGAGATGTCATGACTTAAAGCACAAGAAAGGTGCGGCAGGTAGAATACTTGCTGAGCTTAAAGAGCATCTAAATAAAAAACTGAATAAATCGCTTAGAGAAAAGCTAGAAGGAACAATTACGTATTTTGAAAATAATATTAAAGAAAAGCGAATGTCGTATCATAATTTGATTAAGCAGAATGTACCAATTGGCTCTGGCGTCACTGAAGCAGCATGTAAAACAATTGTTAAACAAAGATTAGGCGGATCAGGAATGCGCTGGAAAGACAAGGGAATGAAAATCGTTTTATGCTTGAGAACACTAGTAAAGACTAAAGGCAGATGGGATCAGTTTTGGGAGAAGGTCAATGATTTTGGCGTGCCAGCAGCAATATAGCCTACATTATATAGAGGCAGCACCCATCCTTCCTGACTCGGCGCTTAATGCGATGCAGGAAGTAATCATCTAGCTTATCGGCCAAACAACCTAACGGCTGAATTTTAGTGAGGTCTTGCTGATAGCGTTGTAACGGGGTCATCTTGTCAGGCAGGGCGCTTTGCGAGGCTTGATGATAAACACGCTCAACCCAAGCCCAAAATCGATCATTCAGCGCATTGAAACTATGAATGGAATCCAGGTTGCATTCAGCTAGGAATTGCTCGCGTACTGTTCTATGCCAACGCTCTAGTTTGCCTTTGCTTTGCGGTTCATAGGGCCTGCCGTAAATCAATTGAATTTTCAAACGAGCACAAATGGTTTGCAACGTTTTAGCACGGTAGGCAGGGCCGTTGTCAATGATGAGCTTAACAGGAAGCCCACGTTTGAGTAATGCCTCTTTCAACACATGCTCAATAGTAATGGCACTCTCATCAGTACAAAATTTACTGTGACAGACCAACCTTGAGGCATCATCAAAAATACTCACCAAATAGCTTTTAACTCTTCTTTGGCCATCGTAAATCGTTGGACCATGCATGACATCGCCATACCAAATATCACAAGCTGTGAGCGCCTCAAATGAGCGGCGCTCAATTTGGTTAGAAGGTGTGACTGTTCTTTTAGACAGGCCGTGTTTTACTAATAAGCGGTGAACTGTTGCGTGAGATAATTCACCTCGTGCTACCTTCCCTTGAGTTTCTAAGAGTTTAATCACGGTCGGAATTGATCTTGAAGGGCTTTCCTGTTTAGTGGAAATAATTAACTCTTGTAGCTCTGGATTGATGTGACACTGGCCTTTGTCTCGTCGAGTTTTAGGAACTAATCCATCAATACCCTGCTTTAACCAGGCGTAATACCAATTCTCAATTGTTTTAGCACTGAGGTGAACACGCTTACTACCTGGAATGTTGTAGGTTTGCTGGGACAACCTTTTAATAATGCTCTTGAGCTCACCATGCTCAAAACTATTTCGGCTACATAGCTCACCTAAAACACTTAGGCGAAACAGTGCTGTTGGGTGAATGGGCTTGGTCATTTTGCAATTCCTGTGTGATTTAACTACTTGCAATGAGTTAATCACAACTTGAGTTGAGAATGCTACGCTCAAACTGTGTGGGGTCGTGAGGTTTACAGAAAATATCCATCTCAACTTTTTTTCACGTTAATTAATTATGGGATGCTCACTCCTGTGTTGTTAAGAAAAAGCATGATGCTCGATAAATCATGCTCACCAAGGCAGGCCAACCAAAACGCTTGTGGATCACTATGTCGCCCAAGCTGTAACCACAACGGATGTGCTTTGATATGGAAGGAGTAATCAACGAAGTGGTCAACCAACCAGTGAAACCACCTAGCAACGGTGTGTCGACTAACACCTTGCTCCTGACCTGATGAGCTAATACTTTTCCCAGGAGCACGCTCATTAACACTGCCTGCTGAACTGACCAGCAATACCAACGCTTTGGAGAAAGTATCTCAGGTAGGGTTGAACAAGTACGTTTACATTGATGACAATAAAATCTCAAAACAGGGGTGGGATTTAAAGAGCGTCCTTTACCTGGGTTCCTATCTGGTTTTCGATCATATGATCCATGTGACCATAGTCCACCTGCACCGCAATGGCTGCACTGCTCTGGCCTTAGTAGCTCTGGATTTTTTTTCAGCAGGATCAGGTAATCACTCAGGCTTTTAATCGCTTTTATGATTCTGCGCATGACTAATTTCACTATAGTTTTTATATCAAGTTATTTTACCTTGATAGGTTACTAAAAACCTTGTTTATTATGAGATAAAACTAGCTCAATTCCCCTAAATAAAGATAGACGTAACAGCAATGAGTTAATCACAACTTGAGTTGAGAATGCTACGCTCAAACTGTGTGGGGTCGTGAGGTTTACAGAAAATATCCATCTCAACTTTTTTTCACGTTAATTAATTATGGGATGCTCACTCCTGTGTTGTTAAGAAAAAGCATGATGCTCGATAAATCATGCTCACCAAGGCAGGCCAACCAAAACGCTTGTGGATCACTATGTCGCCCAAGCTGTAACCACAACGGATGTGCTTTGATATGGAAGGAGTAATCAACGAAGTGGTCAACCAACCAGTGAAACCACCTAGCAACGGTGTGTCGACTAACACCTTGCTCCTGACCTGATGAGCTAATACTTTTCCCAGGAGCACGCTCATTAACACTGCCTGCTGAACTGACCAGCAATACCAACGCTTTGGAGAAAGTATCTCAGGTAGGGTTGAACAAGTACGTTTACATTGATGACAATAAAATCTCAAAACAGGGGTGGGATTTAAAGAGCGTCCTTTACCTGGGTTCCTATCTGGTTTTCGATCATATGATCCATGTGACCATAGTCCACCTGCACCGCAATGGCTGCACTGCTCTGGCCTTAGTAGCTCTGGATTTTTTTTCAGCAGGATCAGGTAATCACTCAGGCTTTTAATCGCTTTTATGATTCTGCGCATGACTAATTTCACTATAGTTTTTATATCAAGTTATTTTACCTTGATAGGTTACTAAAAACCTTGTTTATTATGAGATAAAACTAGCTCAATTCCCCTAAATAAAGATAGACGTAACACCCTTATTATTCACTTCAACTTAAGTATCTAGGTGATCCGCTCCACTGGTCATCAATTTCCACTAAAACAGCTGATACGAGCCTTAGGCACGATTCAGTATTAGGGAAAATTCCAACTGTATGCGTCCTTCTTTTTACCTCTCTGTTTACGCGCTCAGCTATGTTACTGGTTCTTAATCTTTTTTGATGCGGCCTGTCAAAGTTCATCACTACTAAGCCCTCCGGTATATTCACTTCCAACCAAGAAGAAAGCTCTGGTGCTGTTTGCTGATATTTATCTACCGCCATAGCCAATAGTCTTTCCGACTCATGAATGTTTGAGGCATTAAATATAGCTGTAATCTCCTCAGCTACTGGTTCCTTCATTGAGCGCTTTGGTATGTGAGCCTGAGCATTTTGCTGCAAATGAAATTGGCAGCGTTGCCAAGGAACACTGGGGAACACAGCTCTTCTAGCGGCTTTTAGGCCAGTATGAGCGTCGCTAGTAATCAACTCAATACCATGTATACCTCGCTCAACCAACTGCTGAAGAAAATCACGCCAATGTACCTCAGCCTCTGATAACGCAACAGAAACACCTAGCACTGTTCTCTTGCCGGTTGATTCATCAAAGCCATAGGCTATCAATACCGCACAGTCTTGTACTGTGCCGCTAGTGCGCACCTTCTCATAACGTGCATCTAGCCAAAGATATTTTATCTTTCCTAACGGCTTATTTCGCCATTTCTTTAAATCTTCATCCAACAATTTAGCGCAACGGCTTACCTCTGTGCTTGAAATATCTGTTCCACAGAGTTGCTTTAGCACCTTTTCAACTTTGCGCGTGGAAACCCCATGCACATACATTTCAGCGACAGCCAGCTTAAGTGCTCTATCAGAGCGTACACCTCGCTCTAAGACTGATGGATAGAAGGCTTCATTGGGGTCTCTAACCTGCGGTATCTGTAGCTCAAGCTGACCTTGACCTGTGTTAATTAACCTTGGTTTAAAGCCGTTCGCATATCCGTTTCTATCGCCAGTTCGCTCATAAGGACTGGCATTTAAATGGCGCTCCCTTTCTATTAACATAGCCTCATTCATCAACCTGGAGACAAGCTTAGGTAAAGCTTCAAACCCCTCCATCGCTAAAACATGTATGGCTTCTTCGATTAAGTTCTCATTTTTATAGCAGCTCATTGTCATTCCTCTTTTTTGGTTAAGTTTACCTTAAAAGGAATTTCTAATCTGACTGAGTCGCCTGCTTATTTTCAGCAAGTCAATGGAATTTACAGAAAGGATGGCGCACTAGCAACTTTGATAGGAGCAGCCTCAGTTTTAATTATCTTGATCACGTCTCTAAAACCTACAAGCAATTTAAATTAACCGCGGAAGAGTTTATTACTCGATTTATTCAACACATTCCTGATGTTGGCTTTCGTATGGTGCGTTATTATGGGTTTCTTGCTAACCGGGTGCGAGGTGAGATGCTACCCAAAGTCAGACTCCTATTAGGTGAAACTGATCCAAACACACCCCAGGTCAATTACCGCACCTTAATGCAAAATAATTTTAACATTGACCCCTATGAATGTGTTCTATGCGGTAGCCAAATGTTTTTAGCTAACTGCTGGTATAGACAACCTAACCGTTACAAATTGCTATCAAAGCATCGTGAACTCGCCTTACTGAAAAAAATCTAATAACTTCCTAGGGGGGGTAGTCCGTCCAAAACAACAAATAACAGCTAGTTTTGGCTATTGTTTGTCATAACTAACCCTGCCCCACCACTAAATCGATTTTATAAAAAATACCTGTGCTAAAATTACTCATTTTAATTGGTGGTATTTTTACCAATTGACACATTGAAATTCCTTAATATCAAGTATCCAAATACACCTGACTGTTTAAGCACTTTAAAAAAACAAGGCTATCAGCTTGTTGCCACAAGTTTGCGTCCTGACAGTATTCCATTGAGTGAACTTGATATCACCCAACCTACTGCACTTTGCTTTGGCACAGAAGAAACTGGACTTAGCGATGAAGTCCACGAGCAAGCTGATCAACAAGTTTATTTACCCATGTATGGGTTCACACAAAGCTTTAATATTTCCGTGAGTGCTGCTTTAGCACTTAGTTGCCTAGTGGAAAAACTGCATCAGTCCTCTATTGCTTGGCAACTCGATGAGGCGCAACGTTTGGAACTAGAGTTAGCCTGGCTAGTAAAGTCTGCTAGTAATGGTGAAGCTTTATTACGACGATTTAATCAGCAAAAATAGCCCTTTTTGATTCAAAGGGGGCAGCTCGCGCAGCGAGCGGGGGATTTAAGGGACGTTAGTTTTAAAAGAAGTTGATAAATTTATAAATCCACCCTATCCCTCCTTATTCTAAGGAGGGAACGTACTATGAAAAATCACCTATTTATCAATCGGATTTCTTTTTCTACGAAGCTTCCGCTTCTTCCTTAGCCTCTGCTTCTTCAGTTTTTGGTTGCTCAGTTTTCGCTAACACCTGCCACTCCTTATCGGGTGTAAACAATGAGCTGAATTTTTCTTTAAACTCGTTCAAACGTTCAATTAATGACTTAACCCCGCGCGTTTTAGCATAATGCATCGGGCCACCACGGAAAGGAGCAAAACCAGTACCAAAGATCATTCCAGCGTCTAATAAATCAGCATCAGCGACCACGCCTTCACGTAGACAAGCTGCTGCTTCATTGAGGTAACGCAATACTAAGCGATCAGCAATAACTGACTCTGAATATTTACTACTACCTTCAACCTTAGCTTTAATAGGTTTACGTTTGGCATCATATTCATAGAAACCTTTGCCAGTCTTAACCCCTAGCTCCCCAGCAGCTACTTTATCTTCTAAAAACTTCGGCACTTCTGTACCAAAATGCTCACCTAGGTTTTTAGCCACATGCAAACAAACATCAAGCCCAACTACGTCTGCCAGCTCGACAGGACCCATCGGCATACCAAAATTTAATGCAGCCTTATCAATAACAGCTGCTGACACACCTTCTTGGTAAAGGTTCATAGCCTCCATCAAGTAAGGCATTAGGATCCTGTTAACTAAAAATCCAGGGCAGCTTTTAACAGGTAACGGCAAGCGATCAATCGCACGAGTAAAAGCGATTGCCTGTTGTTTAACAGTTTCACTCGTTTTCTCACCACAAACAATTTCAACCAACTGCATCTTGGCAACGGGATTAAAGAAATGAATACCAACCAAGCGCTCCGGTTGTTTTAATACTTGGTTAATCTCATCAAGTGGAATGCTTGAAGTGTTAGTCGCCATAATAGCTTCAGGCTTCATACGTGCTTCTAGATCTTTAAACAGCTCCTGTTTAACTGTTAAATCTTCAAAGATAGCCTCAATCACTACATCAGCTTGTGGCACACCATTGCCTTCTACATCAGGTAATAATCGGTCTAAAGCAGCAGCAACTAATTCCGGTTTCTTTAATTTACGCTGGTAAAGTTTAGCTGCACGCTTAATAGCTGGTGCAATGTATTTAGCCTCGCGATCTTGCAAAGTTACCTTCATGCCTCGCAAAGCACACCAAGCTGCAATATCGCCACCCATCGTACCAGCACCAATAACGTGAACGTGTTTAACAGGGAACTTAACACCCTTCCCTAAACCTTTTAGACGCTGCTGCAAGAAGAACACTCGAATTAAGTTCTGTGCCGTGCTACCCATAATAAGTTTAGAAACAGCTCGTGCTTCACCATCAAACGCTTTAGTGCTAACTCCATATTTTTCCCAGTTAGCGATAAGCGCATAAGGTGCAGGATAATGCTTTTGGCGCGCACCCTTGCTCGCAACTTGTTTACGCATTTGCCCAGCTAAAAATTTACGAACCAAACTGTTGTTCGTTAGAGCTTGTAATTTGGTCGGTTTGTGTTCGGCTGGCTTTTTACTGATAAAACTTGCTGCAGCACGCTCTAAGTGACGCGAAGGTACTGCGGCATCAACAATACCCATCCGTGCTGCACGTTTCGCATCGATTGCACGACCTGTTAGCATCAATCCCATCGCTTGTGTGGCGCCAATTAAACGTGGCAAGCGCACCGAACCGCCCCAACCAGGAAAGATACCCAGCATCACTTCAGGCAAGCCAATACGAGCCTTAGGCTCATCAGCTACCATAACACGATAATCACAGGCCAAAGCCATTTCTGTGCCGCCACCTAAGCAAATACCATTAATCATTGCTACAGTTGGGATACGCAAACCCTCTAGTTTGTTAAAGATATTGTGAGCTTTTTTTACAAAGTCATAAGCATCTTCTTCGTTGGTGACTTGAGTAAACTTTTCAATATCAGCACCGGCGATAAAGCTAGCCTTTTTTGCTGAAGTGATAACTAAACCGGCACAAGCATCATCTCCGTTAATTCGGTCTAAAATTGTATCGAATTCAATCAGCGCCTCAACGCTAAAGGTATTTACTGGCATTCCTTCACGATCAAAGCTCAACCAAACCACATTGTCATCTTTCTTTACTACTTGCCAATTATTAAATTCTGTCATCTTTGCTTTCTCCCTTATACCTCAATCAACATTGCGCCAGCCTGACCGCCACCAATACAAATTGTTGCTACCCCTCGCTTAGTATTAGTACGATGTAAAATATTCATTAAATGTAAAACAATACGAGCGCCACTTGCACCAACTGGATGCCCCACTGCTACAGCTCCACCATCAATATTTAGCTTCTCACGAGGTAAAGTACCAAATGGTCCGCTAAGGCCAAGTTCTTTTTCGCAGTACTCTGCATCTTGCCAAGCTTTAACACAGCCGATTACTTGCCCAGCAAAGGCTTCATTGATTTCCCAGTAATCAATATCATTAAAGTTCAAACCTTGCCGTGCTAACAAAGGCGGCACAGCATGCGCAGGACCCATCCCCATAATTTCTGGTGCAACCCCTACCCACTCAACATCAGTGATTTTTGCTTTTACCTCAAGGTTATATTTTTTAACAGCTTCTTCACTAGCTAATAATAAAAAGGCTGCACCATCTGTAACCTGTGAACTATTTGCTGCAGTAACCAATCCGTATTTCTTATCAAAGAAAGGCTTCAGCTTTGCCATTTTCTCTAAATTACTATCACGACGTAAGCCTTCATCTGCCTCATAGGCCTTGCCCTTTTTATCAAAAATAGGTTTCATAATACCTTTCAAGTGTCCAGCATCTTTCGCCTTTGCCAGCATAGCATGGCTTTGCAAAGCAAACTCATCCATATCTTTGCGAGTAATACCAAACCGATGGGCAATATTTTCCGCTGTTTGCCCCATTGATAACCGCACAATTGGGTCACGTAAACCACGTAATAAAGAAATAATTGGAGAAAAATGACCTGGCCGTAAACGGGTAAGGTTTTTTAGTTTTTTACCCATGGTTTTTGCAGATGCCATATTAGCAAACCAGTTTGTCATCTTTTCATTAAATAACAATGGCGAACGGCTCATGGCTTCAGTACCACCAGCCAACACTAAATCATGCCGACCCAGCTTAATGTCTTTAAAAGCAGAATCAAGCGCTTGCATTCCTGAAGCACAGTTACGCTGCACGGTATAACCTGGAACTTTTTTTCCACAACCTAAACGCAAACCAATAATACGGCCAATATTGGCTTCATCAGGACTAGGAATCATACAGCCAGCAACCACTTCGCCAATTTGGGTTGGCTCTACTGGTTGGCGTGCTAAAATTTCTCGCCCCGCATAAACGGCCAAATCTGCTGCTACGAAAGGACCAGGTTTACCACGCGCTTTTAAGAACGGAGTGCGATTACCATCAACAATGTAGACTGCTCGACCTTCATTTATTCCTGTCATTTTGATTTCCTATATTATGTTTAACTTAAAATTTTTTAGGACTGTTTTTTTCTGCGCCCTGTTCCCTGCTCACTGTCACCTGATCCGTAGCCCGGCTTGAGCGGAAACGATAAGCCGGGGTAAAACCTAACATTAACCCCGGATTTTCAAATGCTTCGCATTTTCAATCCGGGCTACAAAGCCCCCCCGCTCGCTACACGAACCGCCCCCTTTAGAAAAGACATTGTTGCATAAATCCTTTTTCACACGTTGTCTTGCTGATTTGTGTGTTACTTTTGCTCCATGGCTCGCTACGCTGCGCTTTACTTACGCAAAAGCAACACACAAATCAGTTTAAGTTGAGCTAGCTATCCTGTTCTGCTATTTATGCAACAACGCCTTTAGAAAAAAAGGGCTATTGTTTTTCAATCTCCTCCACCCTGCATCCTGCTTCTTGTTCACTGCTACCTGACAAAGGAGTCAGCTCTGTTTCCAAATCAAAACTAAACTCATCAACTGCTAAGGCATCCAAACGATAAGCCTCACAATCCTTAATCTGTTTAACTTCTTCAGCAGTTAATACTCCAGCTTGCTGTGCTGCAGTGAGTTTTTTATCTAACTCACCCTTACGAGGCACCACACCCTCTTTTACGGCTTGGCGCAGCTTTCTCATTAAAGGTTCTATAGCTAGCAACGCTTGAAAAGCATTTTCCACTCGTCCTGCAGGATCTTGCGCATCAAAGGAATGCCAAATTTTTTCATAAAAACGTTTGCGTACAGCATTATCTGTTAACATCATATCAGCTAATTGATGTGTCAAACGATCTCCAGGTCGTTTATAGCTACGTCCCCAAGGAAAAATTACACAACGAAACAAACGTCCACGCCAACGATTGGGAAAGTTTCTAAACACATCATAAAAAGCTTCTTGAATTTCATAGAGGCAGTATTGCAACGACCAACGCACATGCAATAAGTCATCTTCGGTTTTGCCATTTTCCTCATAGTACTTTAGTGTTGCTGAGGCTAAATACAGATAGCTCAATACATCACCTAGGCGTGCTGAGATACTTTCTTTTCGTTTTAATGCACCACCCAACAACATCATTGACAAGCCTGCAATTAATGACATTGCCGTGCTCATTCTTGTTAATTGGCGATAATAATAAGCTAATGGCCCTTTACGTGGTGAACGTACGATAGCAGCTTTAGTTAATCCATAACAAATAGCTCGAACAAAGTTACACAAACCATAACCAGCATGACCTACCAGCAACTTATCAAAACTCTTTAAGCCTCTTTCTAAATCAGGGTCCATCAATGCCTGCATTTCATTAAAAACAAAAGGGTGACAACGCACCGCTCCTTGACCAAAAATAATAAGATTACGAGTTAGGATATTGGCTCCCTCGACAGTAATTGCTATTGGGACACTCATATAAAGGTTTAACAAGCAGTTCCTAGGACCACCTTGAATTGCCCGCCCCGCTTGAATATCAAAACCAATATCGCTCATTTTGCGCATCATTTCAGTCATATGGTACTTAGCAATCGCAGAAGCTAAAGCAGGCTTACCTACTAGATCAACGGCACCCGCAGTCATTACTCGACAAGCTTCTGTCATATAAGAAAAACCACCGAGCTTAGCCAATTCTTGTTGAATACCTTCGAACTTACCAATGGCAATACCAAATTGTTTACGCAGTTTAGTGTAAGCACCTACTTGTGTATAAAGAAATTTTGCTCCAGCACCACTTAATGCAGGCAATGAAATTCCCCTCCCTGCTGATAAGCACTCCATTAACATGCGCCAGCCATTTCCTGCCTGTGCTTGACCGCCGATGATCCAATCAATAGGGATAAACATATCAGTAGCACGAATAGGACCATTCATAAATGAAAGGTACATAGGGTGATGACGCTGACCTATCTCCATTCCTGGGTGGTCATGCGGTACTAATGCACAAGTAATTCCTAATTCATCTTGGTCACCAAGCAAGTGCTCTGGGTCATAAAGTTTAAAAGCCAAGCCAACTAGCGTAGCAACTGGTGCTAAGGTAATATAGCGTTTATCAAAGCTAAGCCGTATTCCTAGAGTTTCTTTGCCCTCGTGCATGCCTTTACATACGATACCTTTATCTGGCATAGCACCTGCATCACTACCACCTTCTAAAGAAGTTAGCGCAAAACAAGGGACCTCTTCAGCCGTTGCTAACCGCGGCAAGTAATAATTTTTTTGCTCATCAGTTCCGTAATGCAATAATAACTCTGCTGGGCCCAACGAATTAGGCACCATCACCGTCACCGCAGCGCTAACGCTACGAGTAGCTAGTTTAGAGACTACACAAGACTGCATATAGGCAGAAAACTCCAGGCCACCGTATTGCCTTGGAATCAACATACCAAAGAAACGTTCTTTCTTGATAAACTCCCAAACCGCTTTGGGCAGATCACCATTTTTAACAATCTGATAATCATCAATCATCTTAGCGAGCGTATTAACCTGCTTATCAAAAAAGGCTTGCTCAGTTTCATTAAAACTTGGCTTTGGGTACTGGTGCAGTTTTTGCCAGTTAGGCTGGCCTTGAAAGAGTTCGCCTTCCCACCAGACTTCACCAGCCTCCAGGGCAGCTCGCTCTGTTTCGCTCATTGGAGGTAACTGCTTACGAAAGACTTTGATCATGGCGCGAGTGATTAAATTACGTCGCAATTGCCCTAAGTGCACAAAAGCTGCAGTTGCCAAAAAAACAACCCAAGCAACAACTAAAATCCACCATGACATTAACGCAAAGACACTGCATAAAAGAAGCAGTACTGCAAAAGCTACTGTCCAAATAATTGGCTTAACTCGAAAGTAAATAAAAGTCGCAGCGATCGCAATTAGAACAACTAAGTCAATAATAAACACTAGGGCAGCTCCTTCTTTTTTCGAACCCACACAATAAGACTGAACATTGACACTGTCAAGAAGAGTGGGCTTAGAATGCGAGTGGAAAACTACCACTTTTAGAGAAATTTACTAGCAAGGTGCTTGAGTTTTTTTGATTAATCGGTATTATGCCTGTTCACTTTGTGGGTCGTTAGCTCAGTCGGTAGAGCAGTTGGCTTTTAACCAATTGGTCGTAGGTTCGAATCCTACACGACCCACCATAAATTTTGAAATAAGGTCTGGCACCTTTTTACTTCCCCCTAATCTCACTTCAAGCACAAACTACCCTGCTATCACTCACTTCTTTCCTATAGCCTCTGTGGGTATATAAAAATCATATTAATAATAAGGAATAAGCTATGCTTCGAAAACTTTTTGCTCGTTTTAAACATCGAACACCTAATACAAATAATCCATACACAGAAAGTAATGAAAGTGAATTTGCACCTGCGCCAGCTCCGCAAGTTCATGCACTATCATCTGACCTCTATAGAACAAGTAGTAGTAGCACGCTTTTATCAGCACTCACCGCAGGGGACCATGATCAACCTCCTGCCCCTCAAGTAGCAAAGCTCTCAGCTATTGCTACAAAGGCAGAGCAGCCTCAAATACAACCTAAAAAAGAAGCCTGGTTCTCCCCTGCCTCATCAGCTGAGGAAGTTCTCAAAGCAAATCAACCTGGACAGCAATACGGTTATAGTTATCAGACACATGCTTCACTCTATAGAAGTGAAGGCTATATCAATAGGCCATTAGTTGATAAGCCTTCACGACGCCATTCACTGAGACTAGCGTCAATTAGTGAAGATGAAGTTTTAGATGAGTTTACTCCCGCCTCACCTCAAGCCACTTCAGGAAGTTTTAAATACTAACTTCAACACCGGCCAGCTTAGCAAGCTTCCTTACTTTTGAACTAGGAAGCTCTTGCCAACCGCCAGGCTCTAAGTCACGGCTAAGGCTAATCATCCCATAACGCACTCGTATCAAACGACTGACCGTTAGACCTTGCGACTCCCATAAACGCCGTACTTCACGATTACGCCCTTCACGCAATACAACTCGATACCACTCATTGGCACCCTGCCCACCTTTAGCGAGCACTTGATGAAACTCAGCCCTGCCATCCTCGAGCTGAACCCCTTGCAGCAACTTACCCAGCGCCTCGTTAGATACCTCACCCAATACACGAACGGCATATTCACGGTCAATTTGCTGACTAGGATGCATTAATGCATGAGCCAAAGCCCCATCATTAGTAAAAAATAATAGTCCAGAAGTATTGATATCTAAACGTCCTACTGAAATCCAGCGGCCTGTTTTTAACTCAGGTAATTGCTCAAAGACTGTTTGGCGATCTTTTTCATCAGCACGACTACAAACTTCACCAACAGGTTTGTTATAAACTAATACTCGAGTCTTAAAGCGTTTGACGAGCTGAACGGGTTCATCATCAAGGCAAATAGTATCATTGGTTGTTGCACGATCACCTAGTTTAGCAAGCTCACCATTAACCTTAACGCGACCTTGCTCGATAAAAGTTTCTAACTGTCTTCTAGAACCCAACCCCGCATTAGCGAGCAGTTTCTGTAGTTTCTCGGTTTTCATTATCGCTTTCTACTGTTTCATCCGTTGTTTCAGTGCTTGCTGCAACCTCATCCTCTACTTCTACTTCAGCAGCTTGATCTGGGTTAACAAAAGCATCAACCTTTGCCGTAGCATTTTCTAGCGCTTGATCAATTTCAGCAAATAGATTAACTGTATCATCCAGGTCGACATCACTTTCTAGCTCATCAGCTTCTTGTTGAGCCTCAAACTCAGTTTCCATTACCTCGCTTTCTTCCTCTAGATCTTGGCTTGCAATTACAATTTCCGCCGTTGCGTCGTCTTGTTCTTCTTTTAATTGCTGCTCAAGCTGCTCACCCGCTTTATCTAAATCTTCCAACTCAGACAGTGGCGGCAATTCATCAAGTTTCTTTAAACCAAAATAATCCAAAAACTCCTTAGTTGTTGCCAATAGTGCTGGACGCCCTGGCACATCACGATGGCCGATAATTTTCACCCAGTCACGTTCAAGAAAAGCCTTAACGATATTTGAGCTTACTGCCACTCCACGAATCTCTTCAATCTCACCACGAGTGATTGGTTGGCGATAGGCGATTAACGCTAGTGTTTCCATCATAGCCCGTGAATAACGCGGCGGCTTCTCTGCATGCAGGCGCTGTACCCACTTAGATAAATCAGCACAAACTTGAAACTGATAGCCTGAAGCCAGCTCTTTAAGCTCAATACCTCGCCCAGCGTAGTGCTCAGTAAGCTCAGCTAGAGCTTCTTTGATTTGCTGCTTTTCAGGTGCTTCTGACTCTTCAAACAGAGCTAATAGCTGATTCACTGACATAGGCTGTTCTGCTGCAAACAAAAGCCCCTCTAAAATACGAATTAACTGACTCGACTCAGTCATAGTGGTATAGCCCTTATGTGTATTGGTCCAAACAACTCTGCCTGCACAATTTCAATCATTGCGCCTTTTAGTAACTCTAGAATAGCGATAAAAGTAACAACCACTCCGGCCTTACCCTCTTCCGCATTAAAGAAACACTGAAAAGGAATAAAGTCATCACCATTCACTAGCTCTAAAATTGAAGTCATACGTGAACGCAGTGATAGGGTTTCTTTTTCAACGTGGTGGTGAGTGCGTAATTGTGCTTGTTTCATCACATCACGCAAAGCATAAAGCAGCTGGTTTAGATCAATATCAGGTAAACGACGCTGTTCTTTTGGTAACTCATATTCAGCACTAGCTGCAAAAGTATCACGCTCACGACGCGGTAAATTATCAAGCTCTTGCGCTGCTTTTTTAAATCGCTCATATTCTTGCAAACGACGCACTAATTCAGCACGCGGATCTTCTTCATCATCTTCTTCTGTTGGCCTAGGCAACAACATACGAGATTTAATTTCGGCAAGCATTGCTGCCATTACCAAATAATCTGCAGCTAGCTCAAGCTGCAAATCTTTCATCAACTCGACATAGTCCATGTATTGACGAGTAATATCCGCAATAGGTAAATCCAAAATATCAATATTTTGCTTTTTGATTAAATACAGCAATAAATCCATCGGCCCAGTAAAAGCCTCTAGAAAAACCTGCAAAGCCTCTGGCGGAATATACAGATCCGCCGGCAAGTCGGTTATTTCTTGGCCATTTAAGGTTGCTAAAGGAGGTTGTTCAGGATTTACTTGTTCCGTCGACGCTTCACTCATACAATATCTAGTAGTTTTGCTAATAAACGATAGAGAATACCATACTTTCCCGGGATGTTAAGATAAAAAATGAGCAAAATTTTACTCAATGAAGTCAACGCCTTACAACAAGCTGTTCAAGTACTACAAGCTGGCAGCTTACTAATTTGCCCTACTGAAACTGTCTATGGTTTACTTGCTGATGCTAGTCAACCACAGGCAATTGCTGCAATCTATCAACTCAAACAGCGTGATAACAGCAAACCTTTAAGTGTTTTTATTGCCAATACCAAGCAACTAAATCATTGGGCAGTCAACCCCAGCCCACAAGCACTACGGTTAGCTCAGCAATACTGGCCGGGACCATTAACTCTAGTTTTTTCTAAACGACCTGCGGTTTCGGACCTCATTACAGCAGGCAAAACAACCATTGGTATTCGCATTCCTGACTATCCCTTTCTACTCAAACTATTAAAGCACTTTCCTCAAGGACTAGTTTCAACTTCTGCCAACTTATCAGGCCAAGCAAGCCCTAGTAGTTTTAACGAGATTGCCCCTGAGTTATTGGCTGCGTGTCAACTAACAATTGATGGTGGTGAAACTACTACTAAGCAAGCTTCTACGGTTATTGATACTAGTGGTGAGAAGCTAGTTTGCTTGCGGGAAGGGAGCCTGACTTTTCAGGTTTTAAAAGTAGAAGCCTTAAGGTTGGGTAGCCCGGATTGAAAGCGTGTAACGCTTGATAATTCGGAGTTAAGTGAAGCATATTTCCTCGGACTATCAAATGCTTCGCATTTTTAATCCGGGCTACGGGTTTTACGGACAGCTAAAGGCCTAACACACAAGCTCACAAACAATAACGTTAAAATACCCAGGGTAAAATACGCCGGGAGCGCAATATGCCAGCTTCCTAAAACACCACCTAAAAAACCTGTCAAAGCCCAAACCGCTGGCACAATAATAAAACACAGCCCCATAATAGACCCCTGTTCACCCTCGCTAACAGCATTGGAATAAAGTGCGGTAATGACGCTATAAACAATAACATCTCCCATTGCCATAGGAATAGCTCCTAGCCAAACTAACCAATCTCCGCTTTGATTAGTAGCAAACTGAGTTGCAACAACTGTTAATAATGCTCCTAATAGCATCATTGCCACCGAAATAAATACCATAACTTTCAAAGTAAAAAGGCTTTTTAGCAGCCTTACTCCAAACATTGAGGCAATGGCCAGCCACAAAGCAATAATACCAATAAAGACCCCTAGTACATGTACGGACAAATGAAACTCAGTTTTGAGTAGTGGCGGCATGTATTGATAATAAGTACTCCAGCCAAGCTGAGTAAAAATCAATAACAAAGAAATCTGTAAGACCCTTTTATTACGCAAGTTTACCACCCATGCCTGCAAACTTGCTTTAACAGTTTTGCGTTGCTTTAACGTTTCTTTAAAAACGATTTGCGTCATAACCATAGCAATCAATGCCAATACACCCGCAATTAAATAAGGCATGGCGTAGTTTATTTCAGTAAAGAAAAATCGCTTAGCAAAATAACCACCTATGATAGGGCCAATACAGGCACCGATAGAAATGACTACTTGCAAGTAGCCCATATTGACTGCCTTTTCTTCTCTGCTACTCATATCCCCAATAATGGCTTGGGCAACAGCATTCGTGCGTGACAACATTCCACCTAATACTTTCCCTATGATAAGCAGCGCTAGTGAAGCAAATAAAATTCCGAGCGTACAACTAATCGCAAAAACAAAAGCAGCGCAAGCAGCAATAAACAGCATACGTTTACGACCAACGTGATCAGATAGCGTACTAATAACCGGTGTTGAAATAATGCCACCAATATGTGACAACGACATTACTACTCCATACCATAGAGTCCGCTCTGCCAAGCTAGTCCCAATTGGAAACAGCCAAGAGCTTTGACTAAAGAAAACAAAAGTTAATACTGGAAAGGTAATATTCACACTGGTGTGATCAAACAGCATTACCGAAAATAATGGTAATAGCTTTTTAGGAAAGAGTTTTAGTCGCATTTAAGTTTCCTACCTGCTTCGCGAGCAGCTCCTTTTGAATCAAAGGGGATTTCTTTAACCAGCTTAGTACGGTAGGTCGGTCCCAAGCGTAGCGTGGGCCGACACTGAATTATACTAGCACTTCATTATGTCGGCCTTCGATGGCGTAATACTCAGCAGACTACTAAGCCCTTACCTATACCATCTCAGGACCGACCTACATTTTTTAAGTCCTGCACCTTGCTTTCTATCACCTGAAAAATCACTGCCCCTGCACTAACGAAAACCCACGCTGACCTGCAAAGGTATAAAGATTTTCAGTTTTAATCACTTGATAATCCGCTTCGGTTAATTGAGTTAACAGCTTTAACACCGCTTGATAATCAGTCTTAGCAAAATCCTTAGAAGCTTGAAAACGGCACTGCCAATGGTCAGAGCAGGTGACTTCCACCTGGCCAACTGGCCAAACTTTTACACCACGATTCGCTATAACTTGTAAGTCTAACGGTAAATCAAGCGCATTAATTTTTTCACCTAGTTCGTCAGGACCACAAATAGGTAATTGAATAAACACATCAACCCCCACTAAGTCTTGCTCCACTAATGTTTGCACAGGCGCTTCAACGCTGTCTTCATGATTATGATGTTCTGGTGCTTTATATTCTGCTGGCTTAAACTGGCTAGGTTTTTGTCCTAATCGTTCAATTACAGCTTCCGCAAATTCATCCGTATTAACTCGTTGCTTACTTAGTGCAGGATCATAAATATCTGCTGTATGAACACCATCTTCTAAGGTTTTCAACCAAGCATTCTCTATTGTTTGTGCTTGTTCATAGGCATTAATATGCACCAACATTTGAATAGCTGCATTTAACAAACCGGATGGATTTGCAATTTTCTTGCCAGTAATATCAGGAGCAGAACCATGAATCGCCTCGAACATAGCAACCTCACGACCGATATTAGCAGAACCCGCCATTCCTACTGAGCCAACGATCTCAGCCGCCACGTCAGAAATAATGTCACCGTAAAGATTTTCTGTCACGATTACATCAAACTGCTCTGGGCTTGCTGCTAAACGTGCCGTACCAATGTCGATAATGTAATGGCTTTTTTCTATGTCTGGGTACTTCTCACCAATCTCATTAAATACTTGATGAAAAATTCCATCAGTCATTTTCATGATGTTATCTTTAATCATGCAAGTCACTTTTTTGCGATTAAATTTACGTGCATATTGAAAAGCATATTCAGCAATACGTTCACAACCTGGGCGAGTGATAAGTTTTAAACATTGGTAGACATCGTTAGTCTGTCGGTACTCAATACCGGAATAAAGATCTTCTTCATTTTCCCTAACAATAACTAAGTCCATATTTGGAAAATGTGTTTTTACAAATGGTGATAACGAGCGACACGGGCGCACATTGGCATACAAACCTAAAGTCTTGCGCATAGTAACATTAAGGCTTTTATAGCCCCCACCTTGCGGTGTAGTAATTGGAGCTTTCAATAAGACTTTTGTTCGACAAATAGACTCCCAAGCTTCGTCAGGAATACCTGTACTATTACCACTTAAATAAACCTTTTCACCGACTTCGATGGTTTCTGGTTCAATAGGCGCACCTGCTGCCGCTAAAATTTTTAATACAGCAGTCATAATTTCAGGGCCAATACCATCACCGTAAGCTACTGTAATCGGAGTCTTTGTCATTACTTTTTCCTTTATTTATTTAAGGTTGCACTTTAATTAAACAGCACAATTGTTTTATTTTACTGCAGTTTTTCTTGCTCTTGCGATTGCTTGGCAGATTTCACGCATCCCTTGTACAACACGTGGACCTGCCCGGTCGACTAAATCAGAGGGGATTAAATAGATTTGATGATTTTTCACCGCTGGAATTTCTGGATACTGCTGCCAAAAACCAGCCAAATCTTGCCTATCTGATTTAGGTTGGCTAATGATAATCACTTGTGGCTGTTTGGCAAGTACAGCCGCCCTATTTACCTGCGGTGCAACACCATAAGCATTGGCAAAAATATTGACTCCACCGCAATCATGTATCATTTGGCTTTGCAAAGTTTTGCCATTAAGCGTCATTAGTGGCTGTGTTGACATCTGATAGAACACTGACACTGGCTTTTGATTCTCATAGCGGTCACGTAGTTTTTGATAAGTTTGCATAAACTGGCTTGCAACTGCCTGTGCTTTTAATGAAGTACCAGTAATTTGCCCTAATCGCAGCATAGCCGTAGCAATTTGTGGAATAGTTGCTACCCGAGCAGAATAAACAGGGATATTCAATTGCTTTAGCTCATTGAGCTCTTGAGCTGGGTTTCCTTCTGCCCAAGCAACCGCCAGATCAGGCTTTAGCATAGCAATACGTTCCATATTCATACCGCTACTGCTAGCAATTATTGGCAGTTTAGTTGCAGCTTTAGGATAATCACTAAAAGCAGATACGCCTTTCACTTTGGATCCCGCACCAATGGCAAATAAGATTTCGGCCATATTGGATGCCAAAGTCACTACGCGATTAACTGGGATATGAATTAAATTGTCGGCGTAAAGGTATGGCAATATTCCCAGTAATAAAAATATTGCTACGATTCGTTTCATTCTGTTACTCCTTTTAAAACCAACCACCCTTAAATCCCCCACTCGCTTCACAAGCCACCCCAGCTTTCGCCTCTACTGACTTATCTCCTAGGAAAGCTTGTTTTGCATAAATCATTGTTCACACTTTGCTTTACTGATTTGTGTGTTACTTTTGCTCCATGGCTCGCTACGCTGCGCTTTACCTACGCAAAAGCAACACACAAATCAGTTTAATCTACCCTATCCTACTATTTACGCAACAAAGCCTTTTTAAAAAGATGGCTTGTTTTTTTAGCTTAATCTAAGTATCAAACTCTCATAATACGCCCTTGTATCTTAAATAACTGTAGAGATATGACAATATTGCTACAATCCCAAGGATGCTTGGGTAGGCGGAAGGTGAAGCCGTGTTCGTCCTTAGGATTTAATCCTGTTGAGGAGATTTAGCTCCCTTCCACCCTCATAAGTTCATGAGATCGAACGGTATCTTAGGCCATTGTGAGCCTGTATTTGCAAGGTTGATCCGAACTATGATTTCCCAAGTTTGTTAGTGTAATAAAATTTAAGAGGCTCTAGCAAATGAAAAAAAATTGTGTTGGTATTGATATTGCAAAATCTGATTTTGTTGCTGCTATCACCACTAGCGGAAAAGATCACGTTAAACATTTTAATAATAATCCTGAGGGCTTTTCTGAGTTATTAGAATGGACGCAATCTTTATCTGATCAGTCACTTCATTTTTGCATGGAATCAACAGGTAAATACGGTAATGCATTGGCTCTTTATTTACATAGTGAGAAGTGTGATGTCAGTATAATTAATCCTGCACGAATAAAGTTTTTTATGAAAGGACAGCTAATACGAAACAAGACCGACAAGGCCGATGCGGTCAGTATTAAGGACTATTCAAATCATTTTACTCCAACGCTATGGCAGCCTTTGCCAGCTAATATAGAGGCTCTAAGAGCTTTGATACAGAGATCTGAAGTATTAACCTCCCAAGTCAGCAATGAACAAAACAGGCTGGAGCTAGCGGAAGAAACAATTATTAGCTCTATACAAAATCATATCGATTATATGGAAAAAGAAATTTTACGACTGCAGGAAGAAATTAGTAAGCTGATCGCGAGTGATGATGATCTGAAGAATAACACAGAGCTGCTTAAAAGCATCCCAGGCATTGGTGATAAAACCGCTCAAACACTAACTGCTTTTTTTAATAATATTGAAAGATTTTCTGGCGCAAAACAATTGGCTGCTCATATTGGTTTAAATCCCAGCCAGTCACAATCAGGCACTTCATTGAATTCATCACGGCTCTCAAAGGTTGGTAGTGCTTGGTTGCGAAAGGCGCTTTACATGCCGGCATTAGTGGCTATAAGGCATAATCCTATTTTGAAGAAATTTTATGAAAAGCTGCTCAAAAAAGGCAAGCCAAAGAAGCTAGCCATTTGTGCTGTTATGAGAAAAATGGTGCATATGATTTATGGCATCCTAAAAACACAGCAGCCATTTTCAGCGGATGCCTAGTAAAAATTTTACAATTTATTGTTGACGTTTAAGACGGTATCTCCTTAGAATAAGGAGGGATCCTGCTGCGCAGGACAGGCAAGTGGATTTATAAATAAATCAACTTCCTTTTTAAAGTCAGCCAGATTACAACAACACCACAAGCGCCAAAACAACCAACCAAACTACCATAGCGCGATGCAATAACTTCATCATATAGTCAAAGCGCGCATTAGGTGCTTCATCATCATCTTTTTCAGTTTGATAGGCCAGCTCAAAGCAAGCGAGCATGCAGGATTGGTTTTTTTCTGGACCTGAGAAGGCTTGTTGCAACCAACATTGCGACACTGAGAAAAAATGCCCAACTAAAGCAAAGCTAGCAGCGACCAACCTTGCTGGCGCCCAATCCAGCCATTGCAATACCCACTGCGCACATTGCGTACACTCCTCATCAACAATAACAACTGTCATACGACTGACCAAACGATAAAGTACCGCACCAACAGGGCCTGCAATTGCAAACCAAAAAATAATACTAAAACCACGCTGCAAAGCTTGCTCCAACAACGTTTCGGCACTAGCTTCTTCACTTTTAGGTAACTTCTCTAAACAAATTAGCAGCACCGCAATCGCAAAGAAAAAACCAGGCAACCCAAAAGCAATGCTTAACAACCACTTTGATAGCAGCGCAACAACCAACGCGGCGATAACTAACAGTGCTGTAAATCCTGTTACACCACGCATAAAGGCTGGCTTGCGTAATGCCTCTATATAACCAGCAAAAAAGTCATGGCGGCGCACAAACTTTGCTGCATAGTCAGTAAAGTGAACCACAACCAGGGCAATAACAATAGCTAAAAATTTCATTCAACTTCTTCCTTACAGACCCTAACTAATAAAATAAAATGGATCTACTAGCTTAAAATACCGATCAGCATAACCACCTTTAAGATCACTCCACTGATCACCAATAGTTAATACAATATCATAACCTTGCAACTCTATTTTGTGACGCTCAGCTGACTTAAATGGAATAATAGAGCTCTTAGCATAGTTATTTGGCGTTAAATAAAGCGCTTGCCAACCTGAAAAACCGGCTTGGTGTAGATTCTTGATGGTTGCTGCACGCATGTATTCATTACGTCCCGTCACAAAAAATATGGCTACGTGGTGCTGTTTAGCAAAATTAAAAAACTTTAGCGCGGGCTTTATAGCTGGATCTTGTGCTTTCATCATTGCCTGGTCAAGCTGTTTTTCAGTTCCACCAAAGCTCTCTTTTTCCATATCAGGCAAGTTCGACAAGCTTGTCTCATCGATATCCATCACTACTGCTAAACGTTTACCATGGTTGCTGTTTATCCGCTGTTGTAAATAAGCAGTTGCCTTTTTATAAGTGGCCGCAAGATCGCGATCATATTGTCCTGATTGACAATAAGCCAACAGCTCCTGTTTAATTTTTGCCAAATTAACAGGCGGAGTAGCTAACGCCATACCAACAAATAAAACAACGATAAAGCTAGCTATTATTCGTATTAATTTCATTTCGTTCCCTCAACAAGTTAACTAAACATCTCCAATTAAAATGAGGCCCTGGATCAGTTTTGCGCCCAGGAGCAACATGCTCATGACCAACAATGCGATCTACTGTTAAACGCGGAAGCTCTTGTAGCAACAGTTGTAAAATCTTCTGCAAACAATGATATTGCATCTCGGTAAAAGGTCGATCATCACAACCTTCCAGCTCAATACCAACCGAAAAATCATTACAGTCATTTCGTCCAGCAAAACTTGAAACACCCGCGTGCCAAGCGCGATCATAAAGCGAAACGTATTGAGTCAACAACCCCTTTCTATCAATAACTAAGTGGCTTGCCACTCGTTGGTCAATATTCGCAAAACTTGGATGTGCATTGCTGTCGAGTTGACCAGTGAATAAAGCTTCAATATAGGGTGTGCCAAACTGTCCTTCTGGCAAGCTAATGTTATGCAAGACAACCAGATCAATATCTGTTTTATTTGGGCGCTCATTAAAGAAAGGCGATGGACAAGTTCGTACTCCTTGCAACCAACCGCTGTCCTTGTCTAGCTCCATTAATCTCGCCTTAGCCGTTCAGAAAATGCTAGTGGTGAAGGATAACGGAATACCACTAAATAAGAAGTTGCAATAAAAGTCAAGATTGTCGTTGCCTGTATAAGTAAAGAAGCTGACTTGCTCATCATTACTGAGCCACTCACTAAGTAAGCAATTAATAATGAAAATTCACTCGCTTGACCTAAACGCCAACCCACTTCCCAGGATACCGCGCGCGGCTCTTTAACCACTGCAAGCAAGTAACGAAATACCACTGGTTTTAATATCAGCATGACTGCCGCTAACACCAATGCCGGCCAGATAATAGCGGGTACGGCATAGATATTAAAATGAGCCCCGATCGAAAAGAAAAACACCACTAAAAAGAAGTCGCGCAGTGGCTTCAAGCTTTCAGCAATGTACTGTGATATTGGATGCGTTGCCACTGCAACTCCCGCAATAAATGCACCTACCTCAGCAGAGAGGTTCATGCTCTCAGCCAACATACCCATTCCCAAGCACCAACCAATTGATAGCAAAAACAAGTATTCCTGAACGCGATCAAATTTAGCCAATAACTTTATTAATACAAATCTTTGCACTAAGTAACCGATAATTAATAGCACCGGCAAAGCGACAACCATTAAAATAATACGGTGCATCGATAACGTTTGAGTAGTATCCATGCCACCAATAATCAACAAAGTCACAATGGCTATTAAATCTTGTAACAGCAATACGCTGATAACGATTTCACCGGTATGCTGATGGTGTAAAACCGTTGTTGGCAACAGTTTCAAACCAATAATAGTACTAGAGAACATCATGGCTAAACCGATAATAAAGGACTCTGTTTGATTAAAGCCAAACGCGAGACTAATACCATACCCCACTGCCGCAAAAACAACTGAACTACCTACTGCAACTAGAATTGTTTTGCTAAGCATACGCAGTAGTTTTTGTGGGTGGAGATGTAAGCCTAGCAAAAAGAGTAGAAATATAATTCCGATATCACCTGATTGATCGATTACTGTTGAGTTAGAAATTAACTTAAAGCCAAATGGGCCTAGTAAGGCACCAACCACCATGTAACCAACCAACATTGACTGCCGAGTAAACAAAGTCAACGTCGACATTACAGCCGCACCGAAGAAAATTAAAAAAAGTGAAAATAGTATTGTTTCTGTTCCGTGATGCATAATTTGTTTTCTTGGTTATGTTGTAATCGAGCTTTGTAGCTCTCCTTTCTTAAGAGAAACTTGTAGCCTGGATTGAAAACGCGAAGCGTTTGATAATCCGGGCTACGTGCTAAACGCTTTACCAGCAAAGGCCGACACAGAGTTTTCTTCACGTTTCATGTTGGCCTTCGGTGGCGTAACATACAATGCATTATTAAGTTGGCACCAATGCCACCTCAGGACCAACCTACATTTTTATCAAAGCCTGTTCATTGCCTACTGACACCTGAATAAAGTGGCCAGAGTGGATTTATAAATCAATCATTCCGCAATAATCCCAAAGCCACGGCGATAATACCGGATTCTTATTATAAAGTCGAAGGTGGCTATCACCTAAGCAAAACTTGAACCTAGAGGAGGCGGTGCTAAATGCCCTCCTGGCGGTAACTGTCTTTCTTGCGAAAGGACCAATCGTTGCCTAACTACGCTCCCAAGAGGGCTTTGCCATACAGTAGAAGCACTACCACTTAGCCCTCGCCTTGGACCTGGAGGAGTGTGAGCCCCATCCGCCAAAATCCCGGGAGCACCATCACCACTCTCTAAAGAAAGATGTAACTTAACAGGGTCTTGCCCCGCACTATCTGGGCCTACAAAAAACACCGAAACAGGCCTTGGCTCATCATTTTCCCTAACAAAGATTTTTGCTTCACCAACCCCATTACGCTCAGCCAATAACTGCTTAATTTCAGTAACACCAAAATGATACATACGCTCAACTAGTTTAAGTGACACAGCAACTGACATGCCTGCTGTTGACATCAACCAAACCCAAGGGGCAACAATTGAAGTGCGATATAAATTTTCATCGTCACCACAATGATTAAATGGCAAAAAGAAATCGATTCTTTCACAGTCATCAGCAACATTAGCCTGAGCTAAATAAACCGGCATTGCATTACAAACAACCGTTATAGCCATAATTCCAGCAAAACTCACCCCACCCCATTTAAGTGCTGGCTTAATAAACTGATTAGAAAAAAATTCTCGACGCTGCTTTAGTTCTTTATAGCGACTATCTAGCTGCTCAGGTGTTTTACTCCAATTACGATACAAAGATCTAGCACCAAAATACAGTCCTGCACAAACGCCTAACAATAACGTCAAGTCAGGCCGGCTTCGCCGGCAACTTTCTAAGCCTCTAAGAGTTTAGTCTTTACAAAGCCACGAGTATTATTAAGTCTCAAACTAGTCAAACCTGCCCATGGAATAATAACGAATAAAAATAACACACCTGCTATAGAAATTGCTTCAGGTAGCTGAGCAATAACTCACCTACTATACGCGCTTCTCATTTTACTCTATGAATAATGAAACGCTTTAGTATCAAACAAATCTTGGTAACCAATCAGAACTGGTGGAACTTTCACACCAAGTACAAAGATAAAATCAGAGAAGCTATTGTCATTGGCATTGTTAAGCTGCTTAGCTGCAAACATCCTATGCGTGGCCATAAAGAGTATCATTGCAGTAATCCAAACTGTTCACACGTCAAATACATCCGCCATACCTGCAAAGCTAAAAGCTGTTCATCGTGTGGTAAAAAAGCCACAGAAGTATGGATACAACAACAGATGGCAATCTTACCCAACACTACATGGCAACACATCACATTCACCATGCCCTCTACTCTTTGGGACTGCTTTTGGACAAACAGAGAGCTTCTTAATTTACTCCCACCATTAGCAGCAAAGGTGTTACTCAAGCTTGCTAAAAACAAGAGGGTTAAACCCGGTGTATTTATCGCGCTTCACACCTTTGGCAGAGATCTAAAGCGCAATGTGCATCTTCATGCGTCAATCACTCTGGGTGGTATCAACAAAGAGTTAACACAATGGAAAAGCCTCTACTTCCATCAACCTACACTAATGTCCATGTGGCGTTATGAGGTCATTAACCTTTTTAGAAACCACCACCAGGACAAAGGGCTTATTCTGCCAAATCAGTTAGCCTCTACACTGAACCACACTTTCAACTTTAATCAACTGCTTGATCAGCTTTACCAAAAACGATGGGTAGTACATTGCGCAAAGCCCTCAAAGAATCACAAACAAAACGTTAAATACTTAGGTCGATACACCAAACGTCCTCCTATTGCTGAGTCAAAAATTAAAAACTTTGATGGGAGCAGCCTCAGTTTTAATTATCTTGATCACGTCTCTAAAACCTACAAGCAATTTAAATTAACCGCGGAAGAGTTTATTGCTCGATTTATTCAACACATTCCTGATGTTGGCTTTCGTATGGTGCGTTATTATGGGTTTCTTGCTAACCGGGTGCGAGGTGAGATGCTACCCAAAGTCAGACTCCTATTAGGTGAAACTGATCCAAACACACCCCAGGTCAATTACCGCACCTTAATGCAAAATAATTTTAACATTGACCCCTATGAATGTGTTCTATGCGGTAGCCAAATGTTTTTAGCTAACTGCTGGTATAGACAACCTAACCGTTACAAATTGCTATCAAAGCATCGTGAACTCGCCTTACTGAAAAAAATCTAATAACTTCCTAGGGGGGTAGTCCGTCCAAAACAACAAATAACAGCTAGTTTTGGCTATTGTTTGTCATAACTAACCCTGCCCCACCACTAAATCGATTTTATAAAAAATACCTGTGCTAAAATTACTCATTTTAATTGGTGGTATTTTTACCAATTGACACATTGAAATTCCTTAATATCAAGTTAACTGCAGTAATCTCAAAACCTAGTGTAAAGCTCAAAGCACCTAGCGCCTGCTTATCAACATCACAAGCAGGAAGTAATTCAAACAGCTTTTCAGCACTAAAATCAAAGCTGATTGTTTCTGGCTTAAGAGTCACTGAAACACAACCTAATAGAAGCTTCTTAACCTGAGAGCCCCTAACTCCTGGCAATAAATTTCTTAACTGAACAAGAAGATCAGAAAACAAACCAAAATCTTGAGTTAGTGTTTGAGCTAATTTCTGCAGCATTAACTTTTCTGCTGGACTGCTCGCACCTGCTTCTAAACCCGGCAGCATTCCCATAAATGAGTCATAAGCCAAAGTAAGCGTTTGGTTTTGCGGCAACCAACCGGCAAAAGCGCTACTATTAAACGGCGCAGTTGCCACCGTACCACTTGGTGGTGGTGGAAAAGGAAACCCTTTCAATAAAGTACCATTACCCTGATGCGACCAAGCATCAAAAACTAAACGCGGAATATCTGTTGTGCACATTGACTCTGCCAAAGCATGCCAAGCATCAGCTAAACCATTCAACAAAGTAGCGGCATTAAACAGTGGAAAGAAAAACAACGTCTGTAAAAAAACATTTTTTATTTCAGTGACCATTAATTTAAATCGGCCTGTCCAACCCTTAAATTCACTGTGCTTATTTTCATAAGCATTGAGAAGTTTGTTTAAGAAAGCCTGATAAGCTCTCTCACCACGACATTTAGCAATAAATGCCTCAGTATACCAACGTAATAAATTCAATCCCAAAGTTGCACCATACGCTGCGATCACTAATGCCCAACTAGGGGATAAGGCTGAACAAAAAAGCTTGGTTTGTAAGGTGCGGGTACAACTACTGCCTTGAGAAAGGATGACCTCCGGATAAGAAACCGGACAACCCAAGCTTTCACCAATTTGCATTGCTAATG
>CBDALO010000231.1:0-28702 GCA_965196985.1 Gammaproteobacteria bacterium
AGACTGCCGAACTCACTTGTTTGCTTGGGAAGATAAATTTAAGAGATTACTAGTTAGATTTGAGAGAAAAAGCGAAAACCATTTCGGCCTAAAGTTAATAGCATTCTCAATGATTAAGTTAAGACATTTTTGCAACTAGCAGTTGGCAAGTGTTTATGACAAATCTAAATTATTCAAAATAATTTTCCCTGTGCTCATAAACTGTCAAAAGTTTATAATTCTAAAAAAATACGGCCTTGTTCATTTCTGGGTATCAGATTAGATGGTCAGGTATTGAGCATACATACAGTATAGTATTTCACGGATTGGTAATTATGGCTTATCTTGCCATATACTCTCGCATCCAAGTCAATAATGAAAGCAAAAGAGTGAGGCTGATCATGTCAACAACAAACAGTGCCGCTAAGTTAATGAATGCAGACGATAGAAAAGAACTTGCTTTAAAAGCATTAAAAAAAGATAAGTCAGTTTCTAAGCTGGCAGAACAAAATGATGTTAGCCGTAAGTTTGTGCATAAGCAAAAAAATAAATTGGTGAATGCAATTGATAGTGCTTTCTCAGAAACAGACGCGACTAATGATGCACATAAGGTTTTGTACTATATACCAGTAACCAAGCAGTATATTTCTCTTATGGTTGTTTGCTTACTGCTTTTTTCTCGCTGCTCATTTAGGGGTATACGTAGATTTTTAAGTGTTTGTTTAGACTATGAGATCTCTCAAGGTGGAATTCATAACATTGCAGCTGTTGCGATTCAAAGAGCGGAGAAGATTAATTCTCAGGAAGACTTAAGCCAAGCCAAACTAGTAGCTAATGATGAAAAGTTTCACCTTAATAAACCAATTCTTTCTGGAACCGATATTCGTTCTTTATATTGTTATTTGCTTCGCCTAGAAGACACACGTGATGGAGATACGTGGGCAAGAAATTTACTAGAGCTGAAGAAAAAACATTTTTTACCAGAGGCTGTTTATGGTGACGATGGCAGTGGTTTGTATGCTGGACATAAACTTGTAATGCCAGATGTTCCTTACCACAGAGATCATTTTCACATCATCCATGAGTTACTTGAGGTTCGTCGTTACTTTAGAAATAGGAAAAAAGTTCTATCACATATCTAAACCAACGAGAGAATAAGTATTACAAGGCAATTACTAAAGGTAATGAAGCGCTACATGAAGAGCAGTTATTCATGGCGGTAAAAGAGGCAGGACAAGCTGGGCACTTATCAAGCTCTATTGACACGTTAGTAGACTGGTTGTGTCATGATGTTTTAGTAAAAGCAGGCCCAGCACCAGAGCAACGTAGTGAGTTATATGACTTCATTGTTAATGAACTAAAAACCCTTGAGTTAATTCATCCTCATCGTATTAAATCAATTCGAGTTATGTTGGAGAATGCCAAACACTTAGCTTTATCATTTATGATGACAATTGATAATAAATTTCAGGTAATTGCTGAATCTAATAATATCTCTGTAAATACTTTGTGGAAAATAGCTGAATTACAAAGGTGTAAGGAAGGGTCAATGAAATATGCTGTTCGTGCGTTACCCTTACAAGATGAATTGGGTGATGATTTCTATGACATAGAAGAACTTGTGACTCGAGTGCTAGCTAGTGCGCCATCCTTTCTGTAAATTCCATTGACTTGCTGAAAATAAGCAGGCGACTCAGTCAGATTAGAAATTCCTTTTAACCCAACTTTGCCCTTTCTAAAATTAAACCTATCCAAATCAATGACTTACATTTTAAAAAAACGTTTAGGGTCACTACAACTTAACAAATTGTTTTTTCAGTGTGCCCAGGTTGTGAATTCATGCCTAACGATTTATAGATCACAACTTGCTCTGGAGTTGCCTTTGAGGTTCTTCTAACAGAAAGTAGTTTATTATTTTCAAGCCGCATCGTAGTCATGATACGAACCTGAGTGCTAAAAATCTGCCGTATAGTTTGCCAGCTACTATCAATGCTCTGCAATTTAAGTTGATGGCGAATAGTGTGTAGTAAGTGATAAGCAAGAATACTAATAAACAGATGGGCATCAACTCGCTCTGGCTTTTGATGGTAGATAGGACGCAGGCCTAACTCTGATTTTAATGATCTGAATGCCGATTCAACATCAGTTAGAGTTGTATAGATTCTCCAAATTGTTTTTTCATCTAAATCCATTCTGTTACTACGCAAACAATATGCGCCCAGATTCTCAGAGTTAACTTTACTCCAACTGATTTTCGTAACCTTATCAGCCTCTGAATCAAGCGTGATAGTGTATCGACCTGAAACACGTTTATGGCGCTCCTTTATTCGACCTAAACGCAAGGTTACTTTCTCAATTGCTTTCATTCCAGTTTTTTTAGTGAGTCCATTAGCTAACTTAATTAATTCCTCTTCGAAACGAGTCTCAGCCTTACTAATCATATTTAAGCTTTTTTCTTCCTTAGCCTGAGAATGGCAGTACAGTAAGACTTCATTTGCTTCAGTATCTTTAATTAATTGCGCTGTAACCGTATTATTTACTGATTCTTTTACTAGCACTTTATCAATGTTTTCATCGACAACAGGCAATGCTCTACGGCTCACTACAATATAATGGAAACCTTTTTCAGTAAGCCATGAAATATTTTCTTCAGTTGTAAAACCAGCATCTAAGATAATTGTTGCCTCTGGCTGTGCATGAAGCTCAGTTAGCATTTCGGATAATGTTTTAGGCTCGCTAACATTCCCTTTGAAAAATTCACTGCGTTGCGGGAACCCTGAGCCATCCAGCACGAGTCCTAGAGAAACAAGCGGACAATCAGACCGCTTCTCCTTTGATCGACCATGCTGTGCGTGATCATTCTGTAATGCTCTACCCTCAAAGTAGGTATTGGTTATATCGTAGAGAGTGATCACCTGATTTAAACTAAAGAGATTTTTCTCACGTTCGAATAATTGATCTTCAATCATTTGCTTATGTTTGAGTAACTCATCAGCAGTCTTATAGAATTTCTTGAGTGATAGTTCTGAGAAATCAGTACCCAGTAATTCATCTAACGCACTTTGATTGCTTAAATAATAGTGCGTACTTAAATCACTTCCTGGGGCAACTAGCCGCCCAATGATGGTAGCAAGCATCAGGTGACATTGTTTTTGATTAAAGCCCAAAGCCCTGAACAATTCCTCAAGTTGTAATTGGCTAGCAGCATGTAAGCCCAACGCCTCAGCTCCAACGTGTCGTATGTCCGCGCTCTCAATGGAGTTAACATCCACTGTTTTAAAGTCAGGTTCTACCGCGCTTACTGAATTAACAGCAATGCTTGTCTCATTGTCATCTGCAAACCTAGAGCGAATGCGTTTTACATACATTTGCGCCTGTTTTTCGAGATGTGCTGGTATTGAAATTAACGTGCCTTGACCCGTTAAAATTTCCTCAATACGGTCAGCAAGCAATTTCCAACTGTCCTTCTTTACTGAAAAATTCGCACCAAGATTTAAAATCAGTCTTTGACGTACTTTGCCGTCAGCAGTGCGATGAGTATCAACAAGTCGGTAGGTTGCGTAAGACTTACCTGTCCGAGGACTCTTTTGTGTAGAGGTTCGAATATACATAACTCAATACTCTCATCACTTCACCAGCCCATGCAACCCCTTATTGCCATTATGTGTCACTACATTCGAGAATTCACGTTTCTAGGCAAGTAAAATCAATGGGTTGAGTTAAAAATAGTGATGAAATTTTTGATTTTCAGGGTGAAATGGCCAAACTTGGGTTAAGGTAAACTTAACCAAAAAAGAGGAATGACAATGAGCTGCTATAAAAATGAGAACTTAATCGAAGAAGCCATACATGTTTTAGCGATGGAGGGGTTTGAAGCTTTACCTAAGCTTGTCTCCAGGTTGATGAATGAGGCTATGTTAATAGAAAGGGAGCGCCATTTAAATGCCAGTCCTTATGAGCGAACTGGCGATAGAAACGGATATGCGAACGGCTTTAAACCAAGGTTAATTAACACAGGTCAAGGTCAGCTTGAGCTACAGATACCGCAGGTTAGAGACTCCAATGAAGCCTTCTATCCATCAGTCTTAGAGCGAGGTGTACGCTCTGATAGAGCACTTAAGCTGGCTGTCGCTGAAATGTATGTGCATGGGGTTTCCACGCGCAAAGTTGAAAAGGTGCTAAAGCAACTCTGTGGAACAGATATTTCAAGCACAGAGGTAAGCCGTTGCGCTAAATTGTTGGATGAAGATTTAAAGAAATGGCGAAATAAGCCGTTAGGAAAGATAAAATATCTTTGGCTAGATGCACGTTATGAGAAGGTGCGCACTAGCGGCACAGTACAAGACTGTGCGGTATTGATAGCCTATGGCTTTGATGAATCAACCGGCAAGAGAACAGTGCTAGGTGTTTCTGTTGCGTTATCAGAGGCTGAGGTACATTGGCGTGATTTTCTTCAGCAGTTGGTTGAGCGAGGTATACATGGTATTGAGTTGATTACTAGCGACGCTCATACTGGCCTAAAAGCCGCTAGAAGAGCTGTGTTCCCCAGTGTTCCTTGGCAACGCTGCCAATTTCATTTGCAGCAAAATGCTCAGGCTCACATACCAAAGCGCTCAATGAAGGAACCAGTAGCTGAGGAGATTACAGCTATATTTAATGCCTCAAACATTCATGAGTCGGAAAGACTATTGGCTATGGCGGTAGATAAATATCAGCAAACAGCACCAGAGCTTTCTTCTTGGTTGGAAGTGAATATACCGGAGGGCTTAGTAGTGATGAACTTTGACAGGCCGCATCAAAAAAGATTAAGAACCAGTAACATAGCTGAGCGCGTAAACAGAGAGGTAAAAAGAAGGACGCATACAGTTGGAATTTTCCCTAATACTGAATCGTGCCTAAGGCTCGTATCAGCTGTCTTAGTGGAAATTGATGACCAGTGGAGCGGATCACCTAGATACTTAAGTTGAAGTGAATAATAAGGCTTCATAGGGTTTTAGGATAGATCATTCTTGTTCTTATTAACGAGATATAATTGCTATTACCTAAAAGTTAATAATTTATTTTGAGAGGAGAAAAATTTGAGGTATAAATAATTTTTTAGATTGATTAGCATAATTAATTTAAGATATTATGCGATGAGACAGGTACAATGTATCCGTCTTATTTCAGCATGATGCTCATGCTGCGCTCTCTTTAGTTTACTGCGCCTGTGATGAGCGGATGGTAATTAATTCCGCTAGCGAAGGCATAGAATAGTTTTTTGTAATTCTGTCATATATATAATCGAAGACATTAACTGCTAGCTTTTTACATGTCTCAGTAATTGTAACCATTGTATCCTTAGCTTTCGTTCCTTCTTCACTCATAGTATGAAGGTGTACATCGCGCATTCTAGCCTGCTTCCGAGCCATCAACTCTGCTGGATTGTTATGTAGAGGAAGCTCTGGCTTTTCCAGCACTAACAATAGCTGCCTTTTCTTTTTTAAGGTGAGCTCAATTTGTTTATCTAGTTTCTCGTAGCCAGTGATTGTTGAGAATAACTCAGTAAACTCATTGGATAGCTTATCTATCTCATCTTGCCCTGGGTTCTTTTTATATTCAATGAGCTTATGATAATAATCCCAAAACCTATCCAAGAAGCTGTCAACAGAGTCTTGGTGCTTCTTAAAAATTGGCGTCAGTTTTTTATAATGCCTACCCTCATGAACCCGGCACAAGGCGAGTGATTCAGTAATGAGCTTAAACTGTGGCGCATCATCGGTAATGAGTGTTTCTATCGCATAAGGACTCTTTCTATATGTTGAGATAGCTGCCGCATCAGTAATCAGCTTTCTATATTTTGGAAATTTTTATCACCTAATACCTTATCAAGAATAACTTCCAGCTCCTTACTGTTTAAGATAGTCGATGAGTGAAATACCTTTAAGCTTTCGATTACCTTGTGGGGTAAGTTCATAGTAGCCAATAAATTAAAAGCGGCCTCATTTAATGTGAACCCAAAGTGGTCTTTGCTTAACATTTCAATGACGCTTAATCGACTTTTACTGGTCAGCGTAAAGTAAGCTGAATAATACTCATTACCCAATACATTAACATAACGGTTTTTCCCATCCTCTCTAGCGTTGGTGTCATCTAGGTGCTGGTAGTTCGTGGATTGTAAACCTGCCTTCACAACTTCTACCTTCTCGGGCTCAAGTATCGTAGGTGTTTTAATTGTGAAGCTATGGATGGTTGATTTACTAATATCTATGTTGGCGGTTTTATAAAATGTCTCAAGGCTTTCTAGCGTCATACCACCTTGAGTATTTAGGAAGCTTGTCCAGCTTTTAATAGTAGGGCCGAACTGGCCCTCATAACCAGTTGGCAGAGGTGCTGTATAGTGTTTGTTTTCAGAAGGGGAGTAATATTGTTGGCGCAAAAAAAGAGTGTTATTAGCAGCAATTTTTATATCCTGGATAAGTGTTTTCTTAGAGCCATTTGGCACAGCATCGCTGGGCAACGAATCTGGATTAATTGTTAGTGTCACTGTATTAGAGACTTCGAGATTTTTTTTACTAGATTTTGGCTTTCTAGTTTTATTGGTTTTATTTCCTTTTCTATCCTTCTCGGAGGAATGATCCTTGTCCTTGTTAGCGCGCGTTTGCTTTCTAACATTAGGCTTTCCTTGCTCACCTTTATATTTATTTAATGCGTTATTTAACGATTGCACCTTGTCTTCTAGCTTTATGATTTTCTCAGCCTGACTTTCACATACATTGCTAAAATCTGTTTCTAGTGCTGTTGGTGTAACAGTATTATTAAATCTCTCAATGAGATCGGCTAAAACTGATTTGTCAGGTTGTTTTTTCATAGGAAGAGTATACCACGGGTTTGAAAAGGTAAATTTTCCCCACACAGATGGCCGTACTGCTGAAATTATTTTTAAGCCATGAACCTGATCGATGAAAAAATAATCCGAGCATACAGCGTTGTTATAGAGCGCACATCATGCTTTTATGACACACGATGATTCCAATATAAAATTTCCAAATTTGCACGAAAAAGCTGTCAAGAACTTTTTGAATTATTTTCAAATCATGCTGATATTGAACGGATACGAGCTTACGGTATGTCAGCAACAAATCCTGAAAATGAAAATGCTACTTACACAGATGCTTATTGGGAAAAACACCTTTCCGACTTTAAGCAAAGCAAGTTAACCAAAGCGAAATACTGCCGAGAGAATAACGTACCTTACACGCAGTTTCTCTATCGTTTGAGAAGAGAACAGCAAAAAACGCTAGCAAAGGTTGTTTGCGTGTCTGAGCAGCCAGCACAACCAGTGGCTGTCATGCAGGTCAACTCACACATACAGATTAGCTTTTATGACCAGGATAGCTTAGCGTCTTTGATTCAGAGGCTTTGCTAATGTTTCAGAACTGGAAAACACCGATCTGGTTTTATCGTACCCCTGTGGACTTTAGAAAACAGATTGATGGCCTAGTAATGCTGATTGCCGATCATCTCTCAATGACCCCAAACTCAGGCCAGCTATTTCTTTTTCGTAACAGGCAGCGCGATAAAATAAAATTACTTTGGTACGACCAAAATGGTTTTTGGCTTTGCTACAAACGATTAGAAAAAGGTAAGCTGAAGTTCCCTAGCGAAGCAGATGAGACTATCGAGTTGACCCAAGATCAGTTAAGCTGGTTATTGTCAGGTTTAAACTGGATGAAGCAAAAGTCATTACCCAAAGTCTCTCCCGAGTTTTTTTACTAAAATGGCAAAAAAAGTCTTGACAGGTTTTTTCTGTGTTTTTTGATTTTACACGTGATTTTAATGCTTGTTTTATATCCTTAGCCCAGGCTTTGTGAGATCCGCTAGGAGTTGAAAAGAAAACATCACAATGACCAGCTACCCCAAAAAAGTAATATGCGCTAACCAAACGCCTGAGGAAGAAAATATTGCACTTAAAATGTCATGGTACACTTTGCAGTAGTTACTTGAATGAGAAACGCAATGCAAACAGTCCCTAGTGAGCTTTTCTATCAACAAGTCGGAATAAATGAAAAGCTTTGTCATAAGCTTGAAATAGAACATGCTCGTGTTGAACAGTATGCCGAGGCTTATGATCATTTGAAGATACAATTTGCTAAGCTCCAACGACAGCATTTTGGTAGTAAATCTGAGCGCTACATAGAAGATCAGTTGCCACTCTTCGGTGATCTCTCAACACCGGAGGATCAAGAAGATGATGAAGCAGTTGTTGTCTCTTCTCACAAACGTAAGAAGAAGGTCAAGAATGAATTACCTGTGACGGTGAGAATCATTCCAGTACCTGATGACCAGCGTATTTGTCCTTGCGGTAAAGAAAAATGCCCAATGGGTTTTGAGACTAAAAAAATACTGAACTACAAACCAGCTGTCTTTGAAATGATTGAAGAGCGCCGTGAAAAACTAGGCTGTGATTGCGAGCAAGGTGGTGTTACGGTTGCACCTAAGCCTTTACATATCCTACCTAAGGCCGAGGCGTCTGAATCATTACTAGCGCATTTAGTGTCTAGTAAAATCAGGGATAGACAACCCTTTTATCATTTAGAAAAACAACTACGCTCACAATACGGCGTCAATCTATCCAGGCAAACTATGTCACGTTGGTTTATTGAGCTGACTAAACCTTTACAGCCGATTTATAATCTATTGAAGGATGAGCTGCTGGATTATGAAATAGCAAGTTGTGACGCCACTAAACTACAAGTCTTAAAAGAGCCTGGTCGACGGCCACAAACTAAGTCACTGATTCATTGCATGCGAGGTGGTGCTCCTGGTCGTGAGGTTATCCTGTTTGCCTATACGCCAAGTGACCACAGTGAGTTTCTAGTAGAATGGTTTCAAGGGTGGACTGGCAAGCTTCATACTGATGCAAGCCCTATATTCGACCAATTAGAAAATACCGGCGTTACGATCATTGCGTGCAACCTTCATGCCCGCAGGAAATTTGAAGAGATCACCAAGGCGACCAAAAAGAATGGGTTAGCCGCTCATGCTATGCGGGTCTATAAAAAACTCTACCGGATTGAAAGAAAGGCGAAAGAAGAAGAGATGTCGCCTGAGCAACGCCTTGCGCTTCGGCAGAAAGAATCAAAACCGATTATGGATGAGTACAAGGAGTGGCTAGAGGAGTATTATCCAAAGGTTCTACCACAATCTCATCTTGGCAGGGCAATGGAATATGTCATCAAGCATTGGGAAAACATGACTCGGTTTCTTGATGATGGTAGATGTGAGATTGATAACAATCACACAGAGAGAGACATTAAGCTCTTAGTGCTTGCAAGGAAGAACTTTCTATTTTGCGACACAATGCCAGG
The DNA here is from genome assembly GCA_965196985.1 of Gammaproteobacteria bacterium. Lineage (GTDB taxonomy): Bacteria > Pseudomonadota > Gammaproteobacteria > UBA12402 > UBA12402 > 2-12-FULL-35-23. The sequence continues at coordinate 9,330 of CBDALO010000231.1, forward strand.
CGCTAACGCACTAGCAATGCATGCAAGTCTAGCTCTAACTGCTGAACTGCATCATCACAATGTCTGTCGATACTTCACCTATCTTTATGAGCGCCTACCACATTGCAAAACATTAGAAGATATTGAGGCACTGCTGCCATGGAATGTGCCGCCGGATAGCACCTAGCACGTGTTAGCTACGGAAGCAAGGACGCCCGTGGATCGCTTACGTTTGATACTAAAGCGTTTCATTATTCTTAGAGTAAAATGAGAAGCGCGTATAGTAGGTGAGTTATTGCTCAGCTACCTGAAGCAATTTGTATAGCAGGTGTGTTATTTGTAAGCGATCCAGCAAGTACACCCTAGTCAACTAGTTAAATTCATGTGACTGTATGCTCCCGTAAATAGTAACAAGGAGCTTACGGTATGTCAGCAACAAATCCTGAAAATGAAAATGCTACTTACACAGATGCTTATTGGGAAAAACACCTTTCCGACTTTAAGCAAAGCAAGTTAACCAAAGCGAAATACTGCCGAGAGAATAACGTACCTTACACGCAGTTTCTCTATCGTTTGAGAAGAGAACAGCAAAAAACGCTAGCAAAGGTTGTTTGCGTGTCTGAGCAGCCAGCACAACCAGTGGCTGTCATGCAGGTCAACTCACACATACAGATTAGCTTTTATGACCAGGATAGCTTAGCGTCTTTGATTCAGAGGCTTTGCTAATGTTTCAGAACTGGAAAACACCGATCTGGTTTTATCGTACCCCTGTGGACTTTAGAAAACAGATTGATGGCCTAGTAATGCTGATTGCCGATCATCTCTCAATGACCCCAAGCTCAGGCCAGCTATTTCTTTTTCGTAACAGGCAGCGCGATAAAATAAAATTACTTTGGTACGACCAAAATGGTTTTTGGCTTTGCTACAAACGATTAGAAAAAGGTAAGCTGAAGTTCCCTAGCGAAGCAGATGAGACTATCGAGTTGACCCAAGATCAGTTAAGCTGGTTATTGTCAGGTTTAAACTGGATGAAGCAAAAGTCATTACCCAAAGTCTCTCCCGAGTTTTTTTACTAAAATGGCAAAAAAAGTCTTGACAGGTTTTTTCTGTGTTTTTTGATTTTACACGTGATTTTAATGCTTGTTTTATATCCTTAGCCCAGGCTTTGTGAGATCCGCTAGGAGTTGAAAAGAAAACATCACAATGACCAGCTACCCCAAAAAAGTAATATGCGCTAACCAAGCGCCTGAGGAAGAAAATATTGCACTTAAAATGTCATGGTACACTTTGCAGTAGTTACTTGAATGAGAAACGCAATGCAAACAGTCCCTAGTGAGCTTTTCTATCAACAAGTCGGAATAAATGAAAAGCTTTGTCATAAGCTTGAAATAGAACATGCTCGTGTTGAACAGTATGCCGAGGCTTATGATCATTTGAAGATACAATTTGCTAAGCTCCAACGACAGCATTTTGGTAGTAAATCTGAGCGCTACATAGAAGATCAGTTGCCACTCTTCGGTGATCTCTCAACACCGGAGGATCAAGAAGATGATGAAGCAGTTGTTGTCTCTTCTGACTGTAACGTCCCACAATAATTTAGAGAAACCATCTCAACCTATTTTGCGTGAGATGGTGTCAAATAGTTAACCTTTTAGCTCATGAATTGCCTGATTAATGACATCATCCGGTATATGGTTTAAATTCATATTAGCGGCGATTAGCAACGCATGTCGCATGAGCCTATCAACATAACGAAGCCTACCTTTTGTGGCCATGTGTACTGCACGAATACCTGTTTCAGTGAATAAGCTGCTGCTCATTCCTGCCTTCTCAAAAGCAGCGTGAATAATGCTCTCAAAATCCCTGCTATCTTCAATTGCATGCCACCTAATAAAGCACTGAATTCTAGAGTTGATAGGTTCATAGGCTGGTCTCTGCAATGTTGCTAGAAGTGATGGGAGTCCACATAAGATAATCGTCATGACGTCTTTGCTGTCAAAACTGAAATTAAGGAAGTCAGGTAATCGTAGAATGAAATCATTACTAAGCTGATGCGCCTCGTCTAGGATCCAAATAGGCTGAACGTTTTTATCATGGTAGAGCGCGATCAAGCTCTGCTTCAAGTCTCTCCAAAGTTTAGAGAATCGGTAATAGTTTTCTAAACCTAGATTTTCGGCAAGCTGAGAGTACACATCAAATGACCGAAAGTGAGTGTCTGATTGATAAATGACTTGATGGGTCAGCGGGTTGAGTTTATTGCTTCAGTATCTTAGCGCCGTGGTCTTTCCTGTCCCTAAGTCGCCAGTAATCACTGCTAAGCCGCGTGTTTCTAGCAAACCATTAAGTTGCTGCTCTAGTCGCTTTGACTGCGCCAATTCAATAATGTTTGATTTACCCAATGGATCAAATTTCAAGCCAAAATGTTGAAGATACATCTTACTCATCCTTGTATCTTAAATAACTGTAGAGATATGACAATATTGCTACAATCCCAAGGATGCTTGGGTAGGCGGAAGGTGAAGCCGTGTTCGTCCTTAGGATTTAATCCTGTTGAGGAGATTTAGCTCCCTTCCACCCTCATAAGTTCATGAGATCGAACGGTATCTTAGGCCATTGTGAGCCTGTATTTGCAAGGTTGATCCGAACTATGATTTCCCAAGTTTGTTAGTGTAATAAAATTTAAGAGGCTCTAGCAAATGAAAAAAAATTGTGTTGGTATTGATATTGCAAAATCTGATTTTGTTGCTGCTATCACCACTAGCGGAAAAGATCACGTTAAACATTTTAATAATAATCCTGAGGGCTTTTCTGAGTTATTAGAATGGACGCAATCTTTATCTGATCAGTCACTTCATTTTTGCATGGAATCAACAGGTAAATACGGTAATGCATTGGCTCTTTATTTACATAGTGAGAAGTGTGATGTCAGTATAATTAATCCTGCACGAATAAAGTTTTTTATGAAAGGACAGCTAATACGAAACAAGACCGACAAGGCCGATGCGGTCAGTATTAAGGACTATTCAAATCATTTTACTCCAACGCTATGGCAGCCTTTGCCAGCTAATATAGAGGCTCTAAGAGCTTTGATACAGAGATCTGAAGTATTAACCTCCCAAGTCAGCAATGAACAAAACAGGCTGGAGCTAGCGGAAGAAACAATTATTAGCTCTATACAAAATCATATCGATTATATGGAAAAAGAAATTTTACGACTGCAGGAAGAAATTAGTAAGCTGATCGCGAGTGATGATGATCTGAAGAATAACACAGAGCTGCTTAAAAGCATCCCAGGCATTGGTGATAAAACCGCTCAAACACTAACTGCTTTTTTTAATAATATTGAAAGATTTTCTGGCGCAAAACAATTGGCTGCTCATATTGGTTTAAATCCCAGCCAGTCACAATCAGGCACTTCATTGAATTCATCACGGCTCTCAAAGGTTGGTAGTGCTTGGTTGCGAAAGGCGCTTTACATGCCGGCATTAGTGGCTATAAGGCATAATCCTATTTTGAAGAAATTTTATGAAAAGCTGCTCAAAAAAGGCAAGCCAAAGAAGCTAGCCATTTGTGCTGTTATGAGAAAAATGGTGCATATGATTTATGGCATCCTAAAAACACAGCAGCCATTTTCAGCGGATGCCTAGTAAAAATTTTACAATTTATTGTTGACGTTTAAGACGGTATCTCCTCAGTGATATCCAAATCCTCTTTAACTTGGTTATAAACAATCTCAACTAGCGAGGTTTTTCTTGCTGGTTGTTCCGGCATCTGAGGTCTAGCTCGGGTTCTAGAAAGGTTGTTATGTTTGTCCAGCTCTCCCACTGCACCAAGGTATTGATATTCCAATGATTCGACGTGACGGGCGGAGTCACTATGCGGATCAACCACTAAATAAACCTCTTGTTGAGCCAGTTCAAATGGAACTTCAAAGAGTCGATTATTCCAGCTTACCGTGCCATCCTTCCTGACTGGAAGTGTAATGTAGTAGGTTTTATATTGCTCCCAGCACAGCAGTTTTCCATTTAGAGCACCATGCTTTACTGTTAATCTGAGCACGCAGCTGAAGGATCGGGTCTAACCCTTCCCTAGTCCACTTCATGTGCTGCTGACCCTTGCACCTTTGGTTAATCAGGCTTTCCACTGTGGACTCCGCAAGATTACTTGTGAAGACTAGATGATTTTTTTTCCTTTCTCGGTAATTAACAATCTTGTCTTTATTATTTTGAATATATGTTATGAATTTTTTAATCTTATCTGACAATTTTGAAGAAAATGCATGCTCCTTTAATTGCTCAAGCCTAGTTATTGCAGCAGACACATTTCCCCGCCACAAATGCCATTTGATACGTAAGAATTTAGGCTTTATGTCATCTGGTAATGAGATATTTTGCATTTTCATGGAGATATGAAACCAATCTAATATTGAGGTGATTGTTTTGCATAATGGTTTTAATGCATCCACTATACTCCAGCAATTTGCAGCACCATCACATAGAGCAGTAATATGAGTATTTTGTGTCATCCCTTCTCTAATAGCAGCTATAACAGTGTTTTCAATCATCTCTTTCCCACTATCGTTCGCAGTTGATGCAGCGCATGATTTACTGGATAGAAAATTTCTAGTGCCTTTCGCACTGCTTTCGACAGCATCTGGCTTGTAAAAAACAGCCGTCATCGCTTCAAAACTTCTATAATTAGGCTCTTTTGAATTTACATGACCACCATCAACATTTAAAATTAATTCTTCTGCCTCATCTGCTTTTAACATGTTTTTTTCTTCTTTATTGACTAACTTTAATGAGCTGCCAACACGCTCTGTTGTTAATTTGATTCGATTATGATTGTTAACTTTGCGTTGTGCAGTTGAAAATTTATTAAAAATATCCTCGGCATCTCTAAAGGTCTGTTCGGCCCCTAATTCAGATTGAAGTTTTGCAAGGTCTCCTGATATCGTTGTGCCACCAAGAAAAGTCCTAACTGTTGAGGCCGGTTCAAAGCCACACTGATTACATTTTGCTCGTTGCATTTTTACTTCATGGTCAGTAAATACGTCGTGAAATGTCGACTTACGCTTGCCCTGCTTAATTAATTCACCTGGACATTTTGGGCACAAATGTAAATCATTATTGATTAGTTCAGTTTTTTCTATCAGAATATTATCAAGCGCAGCCTGCAATAGTTTAATTTGTTTCTCATGCTCTAATGAGAAATCTAAACAGTTTGTTGCTACCTTGACCGACTCTTCTATTAACGTAGATTGGCGAACAACTGTGCTGGGATTATCGAGATCAATAGATTCGAAGATTATGCGGTATCCTTTGTTCATTTTGACGCTCCAGTAGTTTTCTCAATCGACTGCAGCACAATATCATAGATAGCTGTTAAAACCTACTACATTACACATCCCCCTAGGCTCAACTTGATGGTCTTCACGTAAAGAACACAAGTAGCTTGCGGTGGGTTGCTTGTCTGTGTCGATTAAAAGCAGATCATTAGATTTTCTGGTTCTCATAGCGGCAAGATTAGTGGCAATGGTTGTTTTCCCAGGTCCGCCCTTCTCACCGCCTATTAAAATAATCATAAGCTATCCCTCGTTTATTGCTATTAATGCAATCGCATTATGATATCATAGCGCTATTGAAAAGCAATCTAAGTGATTTCATAGTGATATTGTTATGCAATCACTACGATATCACAAATGATTTTATTAAACCAATTATTCGGAAAAGATCAGTAGTTTCTTAAGCTCTTTTGTTTGCAAAAGGAGCCTTTTTGTGGGACTATTTGTCAATGAAAGAAGAGTTTGAGACCCTGCAACAATATTTGGAACATCTACAGTCAAGAGGTAGATATTGTTTCTTACGCAGCGATGTCATTACGAGGCTTTGTCTTAGTGATAATGCCTTCAAAAAGGCAGCACACCGCTTGATTCAAAAAAGCAAAGTGATTCGTATTAGGGGCGATTTTTACACGATTTTACCGTTGGAATATCAGGCTTCAGGCTCATTGCCTGCTTCTTGGTTTATTGATTTTTTCATGAAATATTTAGAACAGCCTTATTATTGTGGACTTTTAACGGCTGCTGCACTGCATGGGGCAGCTCATCAACAACCAATGGTTTTTCAAGTAGTAACCACTAGGTCAATGCGTCCAATTCAAGTGGGTAATTTAAAGATTGAGTTTCTTCACAAAAAAGAAATTCAACCCCATTTTTATCAACCCATAAAGACAGTAACGGGCAGCATGAATGTAGCTACGCCAGAAATGACGGCATTTGATCTAGTGCGTTATATGAATGCGGCTGGCCAAGTGAATCATGTTGCTACGGTATTATGTGAACTCGTAGAACAATTAGATGCAGAAAAGCTGTGCGCGCTTTTAAAAAACGATGATGTAGAAATTACTGCCGCGCAGCGGTTGGGGTATTTACTAGATGTACTTCAGTTGTCGATTGATTTAGCGCCGTTAGAACATCAATTAAAACAGCGAAAAATGTCACGGCGATTATTAGTACTATCTAGTGGTGAGCCTATCATTGAGTGTAATCAACGATGGCATATCTTAGTAAATGAACCCGTGGAGCCTGATGAATTATGATCCCTCAAGCAGATATTATAGATTGGCGTAGTGTTGCTCCTTGGAGTACTCCTGATCAAGTTGAGCATGATCTTGTGTTGTCGCGTACGATATGTGAGTTATATCAAAATCCATTGATTAGTGAGGGCTTGGTCTTTCGTGGTGGCACGGCCTTACATAAATTATTTTTTGAAAGGGCAGGGCGCTTCAGCGAAGACTTGGATTTTGTTCAAGCAAAGGCGGAGCCGATAGGAGAGACCGTTACAGCAATACGTGATTGTTTAGATCATTGGTTGGGGAAGCCAAGTTGGAAGCAAAATCAAGGGCGCTTTACGCTTAATTACCGATTTACTACGGAGGTAGAACCAATCATCAGCCGAAAAGTTAAAATCGAAATCAATACACGCGAACACTTTTCTATACAACCACATGTTAAAAAAGCATTTGAAGTTAATAGCCCCTGGTTTAATGGAAAATCCGTCGTTCTTACTTATTCTATAGAGGAATTATTAGCGACAAAGTTGCGGGCTTTATACCAACGGAAGAAGGGTAGAGATTTGTATGATTTTTGGTATGCGGCTTGTCAAGTTTCTGATTTAAAAATTCAAACAATCATCGACATTTTTCAACACTACATGATCGAGGAAAATGCGCAGGTGTCGCGCGCAGAGTTCGAAAAAAACTTGTCGCTGAAACAAAAGAACCCTGTTTTTATCAGTGATATTAAGCCGTTGTTGTCACCAAATCAGGCTGAATCATATCAGCTAGAAGAAGCGTACAACATTTTATTTCACGACTTTCTACCAAAACTAAGCGGTGAACCATGGAAAGGGATAGAAACAAATTAACTGATAAAGCTTCTAACTTGTGCCACAGAATGGCGCGAGTTTGGCGCAAGTTAACGAGGATAAAAAACAACGATGTTTGAACAAACGTTTAAAAATATTGATGATATTTTGCATAAAGATGCGGGGTGTTCTAGTGAGCTGGATTATACCGAACAAACCTCATGGATGCTGTTTTTAAAGTATCTGGATGATTTGGAGTATGAAAAATCGCTCGCGGCAGAGTTGCTAGGGGAGCGCTACGAATACATTTTAGATGAGCAGCACCGCTGGGGCAGTTGGGCAGCGCCCAAAGATGCCAACGGCAATTTTGATCACAATCGTGCTATGACGGGTGATGATCTAATTGAGTACGTTGATGGTGAATTATTCCCGTATTTGAAATCCCTCAAGCAACGTGCCGATAATCCTAATACTATCCAGTATAAAATTGGCGAGTATCCGTCTTATTTCAGCATGATGCTCATGCTGCGCTCTCTTTAGTTTACTGCGCCTGTGATGAGCGGATGGTAATTAATTCCGCTAGCGAAGGCATAGAATAGTTTTTTGTAATTCTGTCATATATATAATCGAAGACATTAACTGCTAGCTTTTTACATGTCTCAGTAATTGTAACCATTGTATCCTTAGCTTTCGTTCCTTCTTCACTCATAGTATGAAGGTGTACATCGCGCATTCTAGCCTGCTTCCGAGCCATCAACTCTGCTGGATTGTTATGTAGAGGAAGCTCTGGCTTTTCCAGCACTAACAATAGCTGCCTTTTCTTTTTTAAGGTGAGCTCAATTTGTTTATCTAGTTTCTCGTAGCCAGTGATTGTTGAGAATAACTCAGTAAACTCATTGGATAGCTTATCTATCTCATCTTGCCCTGGGTTCTTTTTATATTCAATGAGCTTATGATAATAATCCCAAAACCTATCCAAGAAGCTGTCAACAGAGTCTTGGTGCTTCTTAAAAATTGGCGTCAGCTTTTTATAATGCCTACCCTCATGAACCCAGCACAAGGCGAGTGATTCAGTAATGAGCTTAAACTGTGGCGCATCATCGGTAATGAGTGTTTCTATCGCATAAGGACTCTTTCTATATGTTGAGATAGCTGCCGCATCAGTAATCAGCTTTCTATATTTTGGAAATTTTTTATCACCTAATACCTTATCAAGAATAACTTCCAGCTCCTTACTGTTTAAGATAGTCGATGAGTGAAATACCTTTAAGCTTTCGATTACCTTGTGGGGTAAGTTCATAGTAGCCAGTAAATTAAAAGCGGCCTCATTTAATGTGAACCCAAAGTGGTCTTTGCTTAACATTTCAATGACGCTTAATCGACTTTTACTGGTCAGCGTAAAGTAAGCTGAATAATACTCATTACCCAATACATTAACATAACGGTTTTTCCCATCCTCTCTAGCGTTGGTGTCATCTAGGTGCTGGTAGTTCGTGGATTGTAAACCTGCCTTCACAACTTCTACCTTCTCGGGCTCAAGTATCGTAGGTGTTTTAATTGTGAAGCTATGGATGGTTGATTTACTAATATCTATGTTGGCGGTTTTATAAAATGTCTCAAGGCTTTCTAGCGTCATACCACCTTGAGTATTTAGGAAGCTTGTCCAGCTTTTAATAGTAGGGCCGAACTGGCCCTCATAACCAGTTGGCAGAGATGCTGTATAGTGTTTGTTTTCAGAAGGGGAGTAATATTGTTGGCGCAAAAAAAGAGTGTTATTAGCAGCAATTTTTATATCCTGGATAAGTGTTTTCTTAGAGCCATTTGGCACAGCATCGCTGGGCAACGAATCTGGATTAATTGTTAGTGTCACTGTATTAGAGACTTCGAGATTTTTTTTACTAGATTTTGGCTTTCTAGTTTTATTGGTTTTATTTCCTTTTCTATCCTTCTCGGAGGAATGATCCTTGTCCTTGTTAGCGCGCGTTTGCTTTCTAACATTAGGCTTTCCTTGCTCACCTTTATATTTATTTAATGCGTTATTTAACGATTGCACCTTGTCTTCTAGCTTTATGATTTTCTCAGCCTGACTTTCACATACATTGCTAAAATCTGTTTCTAGTGCTGTTGGTGTAACAGTATTATTAAATCTCTCAATGAGATCGGCTAAAACTGATTTGTCAGGTTGTTTTTTCATAGGAAGAGTATACCACGGGTTTGAAAAGGTAAATTTTCCCCACACAGATGGCCGTACTGCTGAAATTATTTTTAAGCCATGAACCTGATCGATGAAAAAATAATCCGAGCATACAGCGTTGTTATAGAGCGCACATCATGCTTTTATGACACACGATGATTCCAATATAAAATTTCCAAATTTGCACGAAAAAGCTGTCAAGAACTTTTTGAATTATTTTCAAATCATGCTGATATTGAACGGATACATTGGCGAGATATTCAGCGAAATAAAAAATAAATTGCAAAGCGGCTATTCATTGCGTGATGCGCTCGAAAAAATAGACGAATTACGGTTTCGATCGCAAAAAGAAAAGCACGAATTGTCTCATCTTTATGAGGCTAAAATTAAGAATATGGGCAATGCGGGTCGCAATGGTGGCGAATACTACACACCAAGGCCACTCATTCGCGCCATGATTGATGTCATTCAACCTAAGATAGGCGAAACCATTTATGATGGTGCGGCAGGTAGTGCAGGCTTTTTATGCGAAGCATTCGACTATTTACGCAGCCGTAAAAATTTATCAACCAAAGATCTAAAAATCCTGCAAGAAAAAACCTTTTACGCCAAAGAGAAAAAATCACTAGCCTATGTGATTGCCATCATGAATATGATTTTGCACGGCATTGAAGCACCTAACGTCATTCACACCAATACCCTGGCCGAAAACCTAAGCGATATTCAAGAAAAGGATCGTTATAACATAGTGCTGGCTAATCCACCATTTGGCGGCAAGGAACGTAAAGAAGTACAACAAAATTTCCCAGTTAAAACTGGCGAAACCGCCTTTTTATTTTTACAGCATTTTATTAAGTCGCTCAAAGCCGGTGGTAGGGCGGCAATCGTAATCAAAAATACCTTTTTATCAAACACCGATAATGCGGCCATTGCCTTACGCAAAGAGCTATTAGAGAACTGCAATTTACACACTATACTAGATTGCCCAGCTAAAACATTTTTAGGGGCTGGTGTGAAAACCGTCGTGTTGTTTTTTACTAAGGGCGAACCAACACAAAAAATCCGGTACTACCAGCTCGACCCAGGTCGATCACTAGGTAAAACTAATCCATTGAACGATGAGGATTTGAAAGAATTTGTTACATTGCAAAAATCATTTTCGGACTCTGAAAAATCCTGGACGGTTAAAGTTAGTGATATTGATCAAACAACATTTGATTTGCAGGTAAAAAATTTGAATAAGAAAGATGATAGCCTAATCAGAGATCCTGTAGAAATTGTTAAAGAAATTTTAGAAATAGATAAAAAAAGTGCGGCGCTGATGTCGGAAATAATGGCGATAATTAAATGATCAAGGGAAATTATAAAAAACTTGGTGAGGTATGTGATTTTGTTGGTGGATCTCAGCCACCAAAATCTAATTTTGTTTATGATCTTAATGGCTTGGATAGTGATCAATATGTGAGACTTATTCAGATAAGAGATTATAAGAGCAACAATCATATTGTATATGTCCCTAGATCTATGGCTAAGAAATTTTGTTCAAAAGATGATGTTATGATTGGGCGTTATGGTCCACCATTGTTCCAAATTCTTAGAGGATTGGAGGGAGCGTATAACGTTGCTTTAATGAAGGCGGTTCCCAAAAAAACAGACCAACTTGATCAAAATTATTTGTTTTTATTTTTACAATCCCCAGATGTTCAAGGATACGTTATTAACCTTTCAGAAAGAGCAGCAGGTCAAACCGGCGTTAATAAACCGGCTTTATATAACTATCCAATTTTACTGCCACCTATCCGGGTGCTGCCTCTATATAATGTAGGCTATATTACTGCTGGCACGCCAAAATCATTAACCTTCTCCCAAAACTGATCCCATCTTCCTTTAGTCTTTACTAGTGTTCTCAAGCATAAAACAATTTTCATTCCCTTGTCTTTCCAGCGCATTCCTGATCCGCCTAATCTTTGTTTAACAATTGTTTTACATGCTGCTTCAGTGACGCCAGAGCCAATTGGTGCATTCTGCTTAATCAAATTATGATACGACATTCGCTTTTCTTTAATATTATTTTCAAAATACGTAATTGTTCCTTCTAGCTTTTCTCTAAGCGATTTATTCAGTTTTTTATTTACATGCTCTTTAAGCTCAGCAAGTATTCTACCTGCCGCACCTTTCTTGTGCTTTAAATCATGACATCGCTCTTCGAGCCAAACATCACGCTCATCTCTTTCAGATTTTTTGGTAAATATTGCCCTTGATGCTTCGCCGAGATATTCAGTTGCATGCCAAAAATCTAAAATTTGCGTATCAGTATGTTTTTTTAGAAATGGCCAATTATTTTTTGCTCCATCAGCAACGCCAATTGTTTTAGCATCAGGGTAATATTTTTTTTTCAGCTTTATTTCCTTTTCAAGCCTATTAAAGAATTCATCTTTTCCATATTCTGGTGATGCTGCAACGTAGGTTGTGTGCAGGCGTTCACCATGCTTATCATACATGGAAATAGTTCCAACCATGCTCTCTCTATAACCATCATCAACGGTGAGGACATATGCACCATCTAAGCTAATGCTTAGCATCTCAACGCCTGCATCAAGCTTTGGCTCTTCATATTCCCACTCAGCCTCTTTGGCTTGTGCAATACCGCCAACAAAATCAGTTGCCCGTTGCAAGTATGAATGTGAGATTTTACGGTTATGATTGACCTTGAGATCATCAATAACACTAGGAGCAGGTAAGTTTGAGTATTTATGTGAGATTATTTTTGCAAATCGCGGTGTTGATCCTTGGATAATTCTAGCCTTATCTTCTAAAGGACAAAAGATCTTACCGCCTTTAGAGGTTTGATAAACATAACGCTTAACTCGAGCAACTCCATAAGGCGTTTGGTAATTTGCTTCATCTCTACTTCGTGCTGTTAGCTTTATTTTTCCAACATGGATAGGAGAGCCATCTGCATCAAACTTACTTAAAGCTTTTTCAGTGGCTAATGTTCCAACCTCATTAAGCCCATCAAGAATTGCGTCCTCACATTCAAGCATGGATCCTTTTAGTGGAAGCTTGAGTTCAATAGTTAATTCATTATTTTCATCAGAGATAATTCTAGCTGACATCCAAACACCATCCTTCATCATGTTAAAGTGTATATTATGCTATATATTCTACATTATATAAAGGCAGCACCCACCTATCCAAGAACAAAAACGCATCGTTACTATTCTTGATCAAGCCTTTGCTGATATCGAAAAAATTCGCGTGAATACAGAAAAGAATTTAAAAAATGCTCATGAGTTATTTGAGAGTTATTTGCAAAAGGTGTTTAGTCAGAGTGGTGAAGGGTGGTGCAATAGCAAGCTTGGTGCCATATGTGAGGTTATTCAGCGTGGTATTTCTCCAAAATATATTGATGATGGCGGTCTTTGTGTGGTTAATCAAAAATGTATTCGTGATCATAATATTAATTATGATCTGGCTAGGCGTCATAATATTGAATTAAAAAATGTAAAAGATGATCGTTATATAAAAATAGGCGATGTTCTTGTTAACTCAACAGGAACAGGAACATTAGGCCGTGTAGCCCAAGTAAGAAATGAGCCAGACGAGCCCACAACTGTGGATACACATGTAACGATTGTTAGACCGTTAGCTGGAAAATTTTATGATGACTTCTTTGGCTATATGTTAATTAAAATTGAGGATGAGATTGCTTTAAGCGGAGAAGGAGCAAGCGGACAAACCGAGTTATCCAGAAGTACGTTGAAAAATAATTTTAATGTTTTATATCCAATAGACAAGAAACAACAGAAAATTATTGTTGAAGAACTTGATATGGTCAAACAATATGTTTCAATGCTCGAAAAAGCGTATAGTAAAAAGTTATCCGAACTAGACCACCTAAAAAAATCCCTTCTGCACCAAGCCTTCACCGGCCAACTCACTAAACAAGAGGTAGCGGCATGAATCGCAATGAAGCCGATACCCGCGCAGAATTAATTGATCCTAAATTGCAGGTGGTTGGTTGGAACACGGTTGAAAACAGTTTCGTGCGTCGTGAGGTAATTTGTCCTGGCCGTATTATTCCTGGCGGGATGCGTGGTAAGTCGCTAACTTGCGATTACGTGTTAATTTACCGCAATAAAAAATTAGCGGTTATTGAAGCCAAAAAAGAATGCTTATCGTATACTGAAGGCGTGCGCCAAGCCAAAGACTATGCTGAGCGTTTGCAATGTCGAATCGCTTATGCCACTAACGGTCATGAAATTTATCAAATTGATTTAAAAACGGGTGACGAAAAATCCGTTGATGCGTTTTTATCGCCAGAAGCACTGTGGTCACTTACTTTTGATGAGCAGCAAGAGCCAGGGTTTACAGCAAATTGGCGCAAGCGATTTTCTGACATCCCATTTGAAACCAAAGGCGGGAGCTGGCAGCCGCGTTATTATCAAGAGAATGCGATTCAAGCTGTATTAGAAGCGATTGCCAAAGGGTGTGATCGTATATTGCTGACCATGGCAACGGGTACGGGCAAAACATCAGTTGCATTTCAAATTGCTTGGAAATTATTTCAAAGCCGCTGGAGCTTAAACAATCGACTTAATCAAGATGCACTTGCGCGCAGGCCGCGTATTCTATTTTTAGCCGATCGTAATATTTTAGCCAATCAGGCTTTTAATGATTTTTCCCCGTTTGGTGATGATGCCATTATTCGCATTGCGCCTGATGAGATTAAAAAGCACGCGCGCGTACCAAAAAACGGGAGCGTCTTTTTTACCATTTTTCAAACCTTCATGAGTGGCAAAGATGAAAATGGCCAACCTACACCTTATTTTGGCGATTATCCGCAAGATTTTTTTGATTTCATTGTCATTGATGAGTGGGGTGCTGCCTTTATATAATGTAGAAAATATAGCATAATATACACTTTAACTTGATTACGGATGGTGTTTGGATGTTAGCTAGAATTCTCTCTGATGAAAATAATGAATTAACTATTGAGCTCAAGCTTCCACTAAAAGGATCCATGCTTGAATGTGAGGATGCAATTCTTGACGGCCTTAATGAGGTTGGAACATTAGCCACTGAAAAAGCTTTAAGTAAGTTTGATGCAGATGGCTCTCCTATCCATGTTGGAAAAATAAAGCTAACAGCACGAAGTAGAGATGAAGCAAATTACCAAACGCCTTATGGAGTTGCTCGAGTTAAGCGTTATGTTTATCAAACCTCTAAAGGCGGGAAGATCTTTTGTCCTTTAGAAGATAAGGCTAGAATTATCCAAGGATCAACACCGCGATTTGCAAAAATAATCTCACATAAATACTCAAACTTACCTGCTCCTAGTGTTATTGATGATCTCAAGGTCAATCATAACCGTAAAATCTCACATTCATACTTGCAACGGGCAACTGATTTTGTTGGCGGTATTGCACAAGCCAAAGAGGCTGAGTGGGAATATGAAGAGCCAAAGCTTGATGCAGGCATTGAGATGCTAAGTATTAGCTTAGATGGTGCATATGTTCTCACCGTTGATGATGGTTATAGAGAGAGCATGGTTGGAACTATTTCCATGTATGATAAGCATGGTGCACGCCTGCACACAACCTACGTTGCAGCATCACCAGAATATGGAAAAGATGAATTCTTTAATAGGCTTGAAAAGGAAATAAAGCTGAAAAAGAAATATTACCCTGATGCTAAAACAATTGGCGTTGCTGATGGAGCAAAAAATAATTGGCCATTTCTAAAAAAACATACTGATACGCAAATTTTAGATTTTTGGCATGCAACTGAATATCTCGGCGAAGCATCAAAGGCAGTATTTACCAAAAAATCTGAAAGAGATGAGCGTGATGTTTGGCTCGAAGAGAGATGTCATGACTTAAAGCACAAGAAAGGTGCGGCAGGTAGAATACTTGCTGAGCTTAAAGAGCATCTAAATAAAAACCTGAATAAATCGCTTAGAGAAAAGCTAGAAGGAACAATTACGTATTTTGAAAATAATATTAAAGAAAAGCGAATGTCGTATCATAATTTGATTAAGCAGAATGCACCAATTGGCTCTGGCGTCACTGAAGCAGCATGTAAAACAATTGTTAAACAAAGATTAGGCGGATCAGGAATGCGCTGGAAAGACAAGGGAATGAAAATCGTTTTATGCTTGAGAACACTAGTAAAGACTAAAGGCAGATGGGATCAGTTTTGGGAGAAGGTCAATGATTTTGGCGTGCCAGCAGCAATATAGCCTACATTATATAGAGGCAGCACCCGATGAGTGCCACCGTGGCGGTGCTAACGATGAAAGCACCTGGCGGCAAGTGTTAGAATATTTCTCACCCGCCGTGCAATTAGGCTTAACCGCAACGCCGAAGCGCAAAGATAACGTTGATACCTATGCCTATTTTGGCGAGCCGGTTTATACCTATACCCTAAAACAAGGCATCAACGATGGATTTCTAACGCCGTTTAAAGTCTATCCGATTGTTGGCACCATGGATGAATATGTTTATACGCCTGGTGATGGCGTAGTAATCCAGGGTGAACCTGAACAAGGTAAACTGTATCGCGAAAATGATTTTAATCGTGTGATTACCATCCCTGAGCGTGAAGAAGGGCGCGTGCATTACTGGATGGATCGCATTAACCTGAACGATAAGACACTGGTTTTTTGCGCCACTCAAGAGCATGCAGGGCTGGTGAGGGATATGATTAATCAATATGCCGTTAAAAAGGGCTGGACAACCAATCCAAGTTATTGCGTGCGTGTTACGGCTAATGACGGTAATTCTGGCGAAGCCGATTTAAAAACCTTTCAAGATAATGAAAAAACCATTCCAACGATATTGACTACCTCACGCAAATTATCAACGGGCGTTGATGCGCGTAATGTTCGTAATATTGTGTTGATGCGTCCCTGTAATAACATGATTGAATTTAAGCAAATCATTGGGCGTGGTACGCGGTTGTTTGATGGCAAAGAGTTTTTCACCATCTTTGATTTTGTAAAGGCTCATTATAACTTTGCTGATCCCGAATGGGACGGCGACCCAATTGAAGTGACACCCTCTAATACCAGTCGAAAAAATGATTTTATTGTTGCCGAGCCTGAACCAGAACCCTATGATGCTGATCCCGTTGATGAACCTAGACCCGAAAAAATAAAAATTAAGCTCAGTGATGGTAAGATGCGACAAATTAAGCATATTTCATCAGTCATGTATTGGAGTCCAGAAGGAAAGCCAATCACGGCGCGTGAATTTGTTGAGCGTATGTTTGACGATCTCCCGAAGTTCTTTAAAGATGAGGATGAGCTCCGCCATATTTGGCAAAACCCTGATACCCGCGAGAAATTATTACAAGAATTATCAGAAGCGGGCTACGATCATGACAAGCTAATCAGTATGCAGCGTTTAATAGAAGCTGAAAACAGCGATATTTATGACGTACTGGCTTACATTGCTTATAACGCAGCGGTGCTAACTCGCATCGAGCGAGCAGAGCACGCAAAACCGAATATCAATCAACTGTTTCAAGATGATAAGCAAAGAGAGTTTATCGATTTTATTTTAAGTAAATATATTGCTGACGGGGTAGAAGAGTTATCGCCAAAGAAAATGCGGACTTTATTAGAATTAAAATACCACACAGTCAGTGATGCAGCGGTGTTGTTCGGCTCAACCGCTAAAATACGAGATACATTTGTTAATTTTCAAAAATATTTGTATCAACAGAGCAACATTTAATTGAGGAGAAAAAAATGCCAAAAAAACACTATCCGAAAGGGTTAGACAATCGTATGCGTGATCAGAATGGCGAGATTCGCAAAAAACGCAGCGACACCAAAGTTGAAACTTTGCGCAAAGAATACGGCGATAATTTTGCCAAAGGCTACCGATCTGATGCAACGCTAGGCACGGTGTTGAGGAAAGAAAAGGCGGATAGCTTGGATCAGCTATTAACTGAGAACTACCCAAAATTGTTATCTCCCTACCTGAACTGAATTCGATAATTCTTTTTGTTCTTCTTGAGAAACACTATTTTCTTTAAAAAATTGCTCTACTAAGTGATACGTTAGAAGTTTTCTAATACCCTTCGCAATAAAGTGTCGTGTCACCTTGCCCTTACCATCTCCTAATTTAGCTAGCATAATTGCGTAATCGTCATAAGCTTTTTCCTTACCTATCTCATACAAATATGAGGCCACATAAAAACATACAGCCAGTAGATTTTGTATCCCTTTAAAATTTTTTATCTGCATATTTTCCCAGCCTAGTCCTTCCTTGAGAAATTTAAAAACATATTCAATTTTCGCACGAGATAGATAGGCTATGTATACCTCATACGCCTCATCAAAAGTCGTTACTTTTTTATTAGTTAATAGCAGCATGTCATTCTTAAAAATTCTCCTACCATCTCTGCCTGTAATTTGGATTTTAATTGCATTGATGTTCTCAAACTCTCCAAAATAAATAGTTATTTTTCCGTCTTGTACGCAATTCTTTCCAACTGTTAACTTTTGGAATTGCTTTTCGCCTTGAGCATCAAAATCAGCGTTAATCAGCTTAAGCTTTTTACCATCATCACCTCTACCTTCTATTGTTCTTGTTATTTTTGAGCGAATAATAAAGTCTTGATCTAGGTTTGTATCAATTAGTGAGAGATAGTCATTATCATCAAACTCTCTATCTAGAATATGGGTAATGGTTGCATCTTCATTCTTTGATTTTAGGCAGATTCCTATTTTTTCTATTTCACGAATAGACAGCAGCTTTTTATTAAAGTAATCACCAGATTCATAAAGACTCTTGGCCTCTTTATCTCCCTCAAATGGCTTTCCAGCCTCTATTTTCTTAATATGCTCAGCTTTTAAAAACTTAGGGTCTTTATTGCTGTAGCTTACATGCGATAGTAGATGCACAGCCTTATCACCAGGTACTAATGCAACTGCGTTATGCGTGCTGTAACCATTGATAATATCCCCGTCCAGACTCCTTACTTTACCTAGATTTTCAGTTTGCTTGCTATGTGGCTTTCTAATATCAGAAGGATCATGAAGAACATCAATTTTACTGGCGTGTGAAAGTTTTTCACAGCTCTGTTCTAGCAATACATCATTTGTTTTTATTGGATCTAAATCGGTGCTTTTATTTTCACCGGTAAGTGTACGAATCATCTTTTTATACTCATTGTTATCTTTTGATGAACTGAACAACTTACAACTACCTTCAGTTAATAGCTTTCCTACAATCGTCGATAGATTTTTTTAAAACAACTTTCCCAGTTAATTTTGAAAAAAGAGGGGCAGCGTAATCGGCGAAGTTTAACATTTATACTCATCTCGTTAGTCTTGTTAAAAAGACAAAGCATAGTCATTTTTACACAATATTTCAGCATTATTTTGCTGATTTAAATTTTGGGTAGTTTTCAGTATTAAAGAAGAAATAGCGATCGACTGAATTTCCAGCGAATATTCTGACACTTATGACTATGACTAAAGGCGGCGCATGGGGTTGAAAATCCTCGAGTCTGTGCTATACTACAAATGTAGTAAATAAATACTTTTGTAGGAGGCCTTATGGGAGTCCCGATTCGAATTGATGAAGCTGTTTATAATGCAGCTAAAAATGTGGCTAGCGCTGAGTGCCGGTCTATTCCTAACCAAATTGAATTTTGGGCAAAAATAGGGAAGTGTGCCTTAGATAACCCTGATTTACCTGTTGAGTTTGTAAAAGAACTTTTGATATCAAAACAGACTGATCGATCATTAGCTGAGCCTTTTGACTTTGAGGAAAAAAGTGACTGACGTAACTATCAAACAAATGCCAGCCTTTAAAAAG
>CBDALO010000232.1:0-2500 GCA_965196985.1 Gammaproteobacteria bacterium
AACCCTTCCTCTAACCCTAACCCTTAATTAAGGATTAGGGTTAAAAATTTAGGGTGAAGGTAAGAAATAGGGTTAGCGTTAGTGTTAAGGTTAAGGTTATTGTTAGGGTTAGGGTTAGGGTCAGGGTTAGGGTTAGGGCTAGGGTTAGTTTTAGGGTTAAGGTTAGGGTTTTATGTTAGTTTCCCTTTTTTTCACGCTTACTCTAACCCAAACCAAAATGCTAACCGTGGCCCAAATCTTAACTCTAACCGTAAGCCTAACCCTAACTCTTGCCCTGACACTAACCTTAACCCTGACCCTAACTGTAACCCTAACCCTAACCGTAATCCTAACCCTTGCCCTAACCCTTACCCTTAACCTAACCCTAACCCTTAACCTAACTTAAACCCTATTCCTACGCTTAACCCTAACCCTGACTTTAACCCTAACCCTAACCCTAACGCTAACCATAACCCTAATCCAAATCCAAACCCTAACCCTAACCCTAAACCTAACCCTAACCCTAACATTAGCCCTAACCCTAACCCTAACCTTAACCCTAATCCTAATCCAAACCCTAACCCTAACCCTAACCCTAACCCTAACTCTAACCCTAACCCTAACACTAACCCTAACCGTAGCCCAAATCGTAACTCTAACCGTAACCCTAACCCTAACTCCTGCCCTCACACTAACTCTAATCCTAATCCAAACCCTAACCCTAATCATCAGCCTTACTATAACCCTAAGCTTAACCGTAATCCTAACCCTCGCCCTAACCCTAACCTATACCCTAACCTTAACCCTAACCCTAACCCTAACCCTAACCCAAACCCTAATCTCTACCCTTACCCTAATGCTAACACTAACCATAACCCTTACCCTAACCCTAACCCTAACCCTAGCCCTAACCCTAACCCTAACATTAACCTTAACCCTAACCCTAACCCTAACCCTAACCCTACCCTTAACCCTAACCCTGACCCTAAAACTAACCCTTAATTAAGGATTAGGTTAAAAATTTACGGTGAGGGTAAGAGTTAAGGTTAGAGTTCGTGTTAAGGTTAAGGCTATTGTTAGGGTTAGGGTTAGGGTCAGGGTTAGGGTTAGGGCTAGGGTTAGGTTTAGGGTTAAGGTTAGGGTTTTATGTTATTTTCCTTTTTTTTTAACGCTTACTCTAACCCAAACCAAAAAGCTAACCGTAGCCCAAATCCTAACTCTAACCATAAGCATAAGCCTAACTCTTGCCCTCACATTAACCCTAACTTTAACCCTATTCCTAACTTTAACCCTAACCCTAACCCTAACCCTAACCCTATCCCTAACTCAAACCAAAACCCGAACCCTAACTCTTGCCCTCACACTAACCCTAATCCTAATCCAAACCCTAACCCTAACCCTCACCCTTACTATAACCCTAACCCTAACCCTAACCCTAACCTTAGCCCTAAACCCTATTCCTACCCTTACCCCTAACCCTAACTTTAACCCTAACCTTAACCCTAACCCTAACTCTAACCGTAACCCTAACCCTAGCCCTAACCCTAACCCTTACCCTAATCATCAGCCTTACGATAACCCTAAACCTAACCGTAATCCTAACCCTTGCCCTACCCCTAACCCTTACCCTAACCCTACTCCTTAACCTAACTTAAACCCTATTCCTACCCTTAAGCTTAACCCTAACATTAACCCTAACCCTAACCCTAACCCTAACCCTAACCTTAATCCTAACCCTAACCCTAACCCTAACCCTTACCCTAACCCTAACCCTAGCCCTAATCCTAACTCTAACCCTAAGCCTAACCCATACCCTAACCCTGAACATAACCCTAACCCTAACCCGTACCCTAACCCGTGTCCTAACCCTTCCTCTAACCCTAACCCTTAATTAAGGATTAGGGTTAAAAATTTAGGGTGAAGGTAAGAAATAGGGTTAGCGTTAGTGTTAAGGTTAAGGTTATTGTTAGGGTTAGGGTTAGGGTCAGGGTTAGGGTTAGGGCTAGGGTTAGTTTTAGGGTTAAGGTTAGGGTTTTATGTTAGTTTCCCTTTTTTTCACGCTTACTCTAACCCAAACCAAAATGCTAACCGTGGCCCAAATCTTAACTCTAACCGTAAGCCTAACCCTAACTCTTGCCCTGACACTAACCTTAACCCTGACCCTAACTGTAACCCTAACCCTAACCGTAATCCTAACCCTTGCCCTAACCCTTACCCTTACCCTAACCCTAACCCTTAACCTAACTTAAACCCTATTCCTACGCTTAACCCTAACCCTGACTTTAACCCTAACCCTAACCCTAACGCTAACCATAACCCTAATCCAAATCCAAACCCTAACCCTAACCCTAAACCTAACCCTAACCCTAACATTAGCCCTAACCCTAACCCTAACCTTAACCCTAACCCTAACCCTAACTCTAACCCTAACCCTAACCCTAACCCTAACCCTAACCCTAACTCTAACCCTAACCCTAACACTAACCCTAACCGTAGCCCAAATCGTAACTCTAACCGTAAC
>CBDALO010000233.1:0-153753 GCA_965196985.1 Gammaproteobacteria bacterium
AGCTGAAGCAGGTCAATCAATTTCGGCTATGTCAGCAACTATAAATCGTGCGGAGATTTCGCAAGAAATACCAATTCTACAAGCCGTGTTACTAGCCTTTGCATTAACACTTGGGCCATTGATTCTAATGTTTGGGATGATGACAGGGCGTGGCATTGGAATCATCTTCACCTATTACTTTCTGGTTGGCAGCTTGCTTTTTATGACGTTTATCGAAAAGTTTGTTCACTACATTGAGCTGTCTTTGCACGCGAGTCAAAGCTACGGCGTGTACGCGATGGGTAATAGCATGATTATGTATAACGTGTTCACCAAGTTGTATTTTTGGGCACCGATGATCTATCTCGGTTTAATGTCAATTGCTGGTATTGGAGTAGGTAGTGCTGTTGGTAAGAGTTTTAATAATTCAGTCCAAGGTTCAGGCAGTAGTTTTATGAAGCAAGCAATTGGTAAAGCAACAATGTTCATTAAATAAAGAGAGGATGATATGTTAAATCAAAATGAACTTTTTCTCACAGCCTCAAAATCTTGTGAAGTTGGCTCAGGATTGCACGGCATATATGAAGGGTCATACCCACTTGCAGCATACTCATCTTCAGCACGATCTAACGCACGTTTTTTTGCTTGGTCATTCTCTATAACACCAACAGCACCAGCCGCCAAGATTGACAACACAACAGGCAACGCCTTCACGGTGAAGCGTCCTAATCCGACTAAACTTTTTTTAAACACGGAGCACCTCCCTTTATGAAAAAATTACTCACTTTCATTCGCCAACAAAAATGGCTATTCGTCACTGTTTTCTTTTTTGTGTTGTTAATGGTCGTGGTGTCTTTCATCAGCCTCACGCAGATGGATGGTCTGAGTGCGCGGGTTTTGGGCTTTAACCAATGGCTGCAAAGACACCACGTGGCCGTCCTATTATGGCACGTATTGATTCTGGCAGCAATTTACGTGGGATGGGGGATTAAGGTAGACCGTACTTTTAAAGGTCAAACAATCAGTGCAAAAAAGATGCGGAGCGTAAAGCGGTTTCGCTGGTGGCTCATTGGGTTTGTGGTACTGGTCGATTGTTGGGTGTTTTGGTTATAAGGGGACAAAGATGACGACAACTAGCAGGCAATCAAAAAATCAGCAAACGACAACTAGCCCCGTGCAAACATCCTTGGCGACAACTAGCTCTAAGCGCTATTGCCCAATGGCGATTGCGAATGTTTTTATTCTCAAAGCTCAGCATGACTCACTCGACATTGGTCTATTGCAGGTGATCAAGTGGGTTTTCTTCGCGCACGGTTGGGGTTTGGTCTTGCTTGATCGCAGCTTACTGGATGAAGCGCCTGAGGCATGGACTTACGAGCCGATGTATCCCACGTTGTATTATACACTAGTCGATCAGGGGCGTGCCTGCCGGGTTAATCACCCTAAAAGCACTTATGACAGGATGAGGGGTGAGCGGTTAATCCCAGTGGTTGAAAATGATGCCGAAGCTACCTTGTTGATAGATTGGGTCTGGAAATTTTACAAGGAGTATTCGGCTGTTGAACTGTGCGCACTGGCGAATGGGGAGCGAGCTGATTGGTCAGCTTATCAAGCGACTCAACAGCAGTATCCTCAATTACGCAATGCCAATATCAACGACTCACTGATACGCCGTGAATTTGAGCAAGTGAAAGCACGCCTTGAAGCACAAGCTCGCAAGCCGGTAACACCCGTTAACCCATTTACACTGTTGCTTAAGCAACTAGCTGCGGTGAAGGAGGGTATTGCATGAGTCGTCACGCCTTTGAAAATCAGCTACGCACCCCGTGGGAATGGTTAGTGGCGAGTGTTGCCGCAGGCTTTGGGTGTTTGTGTTTACTCCACGCGCAATGGTTAGGGCTTGAAGTGCAATTAAGTCCTGTGGTCGCCGCCCCGTTTTTTGGGTTAGCGGTGTGGCGTGGCTTACAGGGCTGGAAAATTCTTGCTTTTCGACAACACTTGTTGGCGCTCAAACCGTTTCAATTAGGCACTCATGAGATTCCGCACGCCAAGGAATTTATTTACTTAGGGCGCGGCTTTCGTTGGTTACCCATTCACCGACAACGTTTGCATTTATTGTCGTTGGTAGAAAACCAAGGCTTTTGCCAAAAAAACGCCTTGTATCGCTGGGTACAAGCCAAAGCGACTGAAAACTCTAAAAGCGTTTATGCGTGGCTGACTCACCAAGCGTACTTACCGTTTCGCCCCTTACCACCCATTGGCGGCAAGCCCTGGTTGCACGGGGTCGGGGTGGATAAAGAGCGTGACGTGTACGCGCAACAAGCCAACCGGAACAGTCACGAGTGTGTGTTTGGCATGACGCGGGTGGGTAAAACCCGCTACTTGTGTATTCGAGTCAATCAAGACATTCGTAACGGCGAAGCCGTGCTGATCATTGATCCCAAAGGCGATTTAGAAGCGATTCAAGACGTGTATTGTGCAGCGAAAGCCGCAGGACGATTAAATGATTTGCGGATTGTGCATTTAGGCTTTCCCGATAGCTCGGCAAAATACAACCCGTTGGCTTCGTTTAGTAATGTTAGTGAAGTGGCAGGGCGAATTACGGGCGCAATGAGCGCGAGTGGGGAAGGCCAAGCCTTTAAAGACTTTGCGTGGCAATACACCAACATTGTGGCACGCTGCTTACACGAATTAGGCGAGCCGATTAATTACAAAACGATTGGCTTTTATATTAAACAACCGCAGCTGTTACTTTACACCTACGTGGAGCAGCGCTTCCCGCTCATTGAACCCGGGTACTTAAGTGAGGTGCAAGCGTTATTGGATCAATTTAACAGCCGTACTGATAAAGAAGGCAACTTACTCCCACCGATTAGCCGTAAGCTAGCCGTGCAGCTCTACATTCGTCATTACATTGATCGGGTATCGGTGAGTCCGCAGGTCAAACAATTCATGGATGCGATTATTATGCCACTGGATAACGCCGCCAATTTGGATAAAGACTATTATGATAAAATTACCGCGAGTGTGGGCCCGGTGTTCGATAAAATTAACCAAACCCAAGCTCATCCGATCTTTTCCTGGGAAAACGGGTTTGGCCTGCCGGAAGTGCGACTGGAAGACATTATTAAACGTCGCCAGATTGTCTACATTGGCTTGGATTCGTTAACCAACAAAGAAGTGGCCGAAGCTGTCGGGCAAGCGACCATTGCCGATCTCGTGTCCTTGTGCGGACGCTTGTATAACGAATCCGGTCAAACCCCGATGACACTCAATTTATATTGCGATGAGTTTAGTGACATTGTGCGCGAGGAATTTATCACACTGCTTAATAAAGCAGGGGGGACGGGTATTCGGGTCACGGCTTTAACGCAAACACTCAATGATTTAGGTGCGGCGTTTAGCAGTCACGATAAACCGAAAATGCTGTTAGGGAACTTTGGCACGCTCACCACACTTCGAGTCAATAACGAAGACACCGCCACCAATCTCACCCGCTGCTTAGAACTAATCCGTGCGCGATCAAGTACACCCTCGACCATGTCCAATGATCGCTCAGACAGTGAGAACGGCGAACTGTTTACCACCTACAATACCGACACTGTCGCAGAAACACCGAGTGCATTGGTCGAGATCAATGACTTGTATTCACTGCCCAAAGGCCAAGCCTTTGTACTCACCAACGGCGGTGAGGTGTATAAAATCCGTATTCCGTTACCCAAAAACGATGGCAGTGCGCCTGCTTCGTTTGAAGCGTTGCTAAGTGAGGTCAACCTATGAGGCATGGTTTGTTTGTCTGTCTTTTGTTGGCTGGTTCAGTGGGGTTGTTGCTGTGGGCTGGCAAAGGTTGGCTGCGTAAGCAGCTGGGTTCACTGAAAAAAAAGGAACCCTTAACCGTAGTACGTCAGCTCAGTGAACATCAACAGTTTTTATTACGCAGTCAAATTCCCACGCCTCAGCTCGAGCTCTTTGATGAAGTGCTCCTGGTGAGTTTAGGTTTTTTGCATGATCTACTGAGCACACTCTCGTCTAGCTCACCCAGTCACGCAACGCACTTCGAGGAAAAACTGGCAACCTTGACGGCCTTGCTTAAACGTGTGCGACAGCATCCGTTATTTCTCAATCAAACCGTTACCGAGCGTTCACGTAATAATGCCTTATTAGTGTTTGTATTTTATCGAGTGTTGTATGAAGGTGTGTTAGACAAAGCGCTTGCCGAAGGCGTATTAAGTGCCGACACCGATCCGTTTATTTTGTTAAAACGTATTCCGGCCAAAGTCTCGACCTTTTTTGGCGGTCAGGTATGGCGTTTGTATGAGCTCACCACGCTGGTGCAAGGGGATTTAAACGCACTCACCATTAATAAGGATTTACGTTACTCGCTGGCGGAGTTATTGCAAGAAGTGATCACCCCTGCTTCGCATGAAAACCCCGCACCACTCACCACTCCGAATATCACCTCAACCATAACACCTTCTGCTCTGCAATCAGCCGCAGTGCCAGTATCACCAGCGCTGATGCCTACAGCAACGGCAAGTCCTGAGGGGCTTGGTCAATCGCCATTAATGAGTGTCAACGGGGCTTTACCCAGGCTGCTAACAATCCCTACTCAACTGGCTACCTCTGCACCGACACAAGGCAACGCAGTCGCCGCCACACAACCTGAGCTTACGCCAACCCCATCTGTTGAACCTTCAACGGTTGATACGCGTGAGGTCTGCCAAACACCGGACGTGCTTTATAAAAAGCTTACCAAGTGGTTACAGCGCCAGCTGGCCCGTTACCCTGTCAACACCAGTGATCGCTTTATCGCCACACCCGATGACCCGCAAATGGTGTACGTGTCTGATGTGGGCTTATCGGACTTTGCTAAAAAACTCAATCAACCGTTGCCCAATCTTAAAGCCGGTTTGCAAGGCCATGCGTCGATGACACTTGCTTCGGTGCAATTACAGCGTGAAGCAGACACGCTCACCCTGCTGGCCGTGCCGGTGACGTTTACGTTTGAAATTCTACAGCCCGTGGTGGGTCAATTTATTAAGGGGGAATCATGAGTTATATGATCACGTTACAACCGCACAGCCAAACGCTACTTTGGCTGTTACACTTAACCCATCCGGATGGCACGTCACGGGTGCGCACCGCACTGGTGAAATTAGCGGGGCTGTCGGTACGCAGTCAAAGTGGTGACGTTGCTACGGTGGTGGCGTTTTATCAGTGTTATCAAAGGATTCGGAATGTGGAAGGGTATTTAGACAAGGAGATTAAACGCTGGTCGGCGTTAGTGAAACGTCAGCAAACCAGCGCGATAAAAAGCCAGCCGATCTCCCGACAGGTGTTTACCTTACCGCTCACCAATCCCGTGCAAGCGGCTTTTATTCGGGTGTTGCAACAACTCGATACCTTGGCGTGTTTGACCGAGTTAGCCCGCACGTTATTGGTGGTTAAGAAACGGTTTTTGTTTGCCAAGAAAACCCAACGCCATAAAAGGGCGGTTTTAACGCTGTTAACCGCGATTTTACAAGCGCAACCGGTCAGTGAGCCGTTAACCCCTGACCACCGTGAGCGGTTAGCGTTGGCTTTACAAGCTGAGGTGATGCCGGTGTGGTCGACCCCCATTTATCAGCATTTAAAACAGGCCAGTCAACGCAGTGAGGAAACGTTATGACCACCTTATATTTATGCGAAAAACCCAGCCAAGGACGAGACATTGCCAAAGTGTTAGGCGTCACACAACGTCATGATGGCTACCTAGCCGGTAACGATCTGTTAGTAAGTTGGTGCGTCGGGCATTTACTTGAGCTTGCGCCACCAGAAAGTTATTGCAAAAACTTAAAGCCGTGGCGCATGGCAATCCTGCCGGTTATTCCACCGACATGGACGGTGCAACCGAACCCCAAGACCCAAAAACAATTGCAGGTGCTGCAAACTCTACTCAAAAAAGTTGATCATGTTGTCATTGCCACGGATGCTGATCGTGAAGGCGATGTCATTGGTCGAGAGGTGTTAGCCTACTGTCAATTCGAGGGCACGGTAGAGCGTTTGTGGTTAGCCGCATTAGATGATGCCTCAATTCGCAAAGCCCTTGCCAACCTGCGCCCAGGTCAATCGACCATCCCGCTGTATCAAGCCGGACTCGGGCGCCAACGCGCCGATTGGCTTATTGGCATGAACATGACAATGGCGACCAGTGCGTTATTTAGCGCACCCGGGCAAGGGGCTTTATCGGTGGGGCGCGTACAAACGCCAACGTTAAACCTGGTGGTTGAACGTGACTTATTGATCGAACAATTTCAAACGACAAATTATTTTGTGTTAGCCATCCAGTGCCAAGTTGATCAAGAATCTTTTTGGGCGAAGTGGGAACCCGGTGAAGATCAAACGGATTTAGACGGGCGGTGCGTGAAACGCGAACTCATTGATGCTGTGGCGACTAAACTGGTTAATCAGCAAGCCTGTGTGGTGTCGTTTGAGGAGAAAGCGAAGAAAACACCGCCACCGGTGTGTTATTCGTTATCGAGTTTACAAAAAGTATGTAGCAGTCAATTAGGGCTTACCGCCAAGAACACCTTAAAAGTCGCACAAGCTTTGTATGAACAACACAAAGCGATCACTTACCCGCGCACCGATACCGGCTACTTACCGGAGAATCAATTCTGCGAGGCCAAAGCCGTGTTAGACGCCTTAGCCGCTATTGATCCTGATTTGCAACCGTTAGTGGAGCAAGCGGATCCAACGTGGCGCTCACCCGCTTGGAATGATAAAAAAGTCACGGCGCACCACGGATTGATGCCAACCGCTAATCATAATGTATCCTTAAGCCGCTTAAGTGAGGATGAACGCGCCGTGTATGACTTAATTCGCCGAGCTTACTTAGCGCAGTTTTTAGGGGTATATGAGTACTTACAGCGACAAGTCACGTTAAGCGCTGTTGAAGAAACCTTTAAGGCCAGCTGTCAGCTTCCGCAACGCCATGGTTGGAAAGCCGTGCGATCTATTGAAGAACCTGACAGCGAAGAAAAGAAACAACAGGTGATTCCTCTATTAACGCATGACGCGTTACTACCTATTAATAACACGCAGGTGCTACCAAAGAAAACGCAACCGCCCGCACGCTTTACCGAAGGCACCTTAATTGCTGCCATGAAAAACATTGCTAAAATAGTAGACGAGCAGGCGCTTAAAAAAACGCTCCGCGAGACCGCTGGCATTGGGACTGAAGCCACTCGTGCGGATATTATTGAAAAGCTCGTCTACCGTGAGTATGTTGTGCGCAAACAAAAGCAATTAGTCTCAACCGAAAAGGGGCGGCGGCTCATTAGCATTTTACCTGAGGCCATTAAGAATCCCGCCACCACGGCCCAATGGGAGAAAGTGCTTGATGACATTGCGCAAGGTAAAGCCGAGTTAGACACGTTTTTACTCGATCAGATCGAATGCTTAGACTTTTTATTGGAAGACCTAGCCACCATTCGTCATCAACGGGGTCAAGGTTTAGTGGCGAGTGAGACCTACCCTTGCCCACAATGCCAAGCGCCGTTAGCGAGACGGCGTGGTAAGCACGGGTACTTTTGGGGTTGTACGCGTTATCCTGAGTGTGAGGCCTTACTGCAAGATCACGACGGAAAACCGCAAGGGTGCTGCCTCTATATAATGTAGGCTATATTACTGCTGGCACGCCAAAATCATTAACCTTCTCCCAAAACTGATCCCATCTTCCTTTAGTCTTTACTAGTGTTCTCAAGCATAAAACAATTTTCATTCCCTTGTCTTTCCAGCGCATTCCTGATCCGCCTAATCTTTGTTTAACAATTGTTTTACATGCTGCTTCAGTGACGCCAGAGCCAATTGGTGCATTCTGCTTAATCAAATTATGATACGACATTCGCTTTTCTTTAATATTATTTTCAAAATACGTAATTGTTCCTTCTAGCTTTTCTCTAAGCGATTTATTCAGTTTTTTATTTACATGCTCTTTAAGCTCAGCAAGTATTCTACCTGCCGCACCTTTCTTGTGCTTTAAATCATGACATCGCTCTTCGAGCCAAACATCACGCTCATCTCTTTCAGATTTTTTGGTAAATATTGCCCTTGATGCTTCGCCGAGATATTCAGTTGCATGCCAAAAATCTAAAATTTGCGTATCAGTATGTTTTTTTAGAAATGGCCAATTATTTTTTGCTCCATCAGCAACGCCAATTGTTTTAGCATCAGGGTAATATTTTTTTTTCAGCTTTATTTCCTTTTCAAGCCTATTAAAGAATTCATCTTTTCCATATTCTGGTGATGCTGCAACGTAGGTTGTGTGCAGGCGTTCACCATGCTTATCATACATGGAAATAGTTCCAACCATGCTCTCTCTATAACCATCATCAACGGTGAGGACATATGCACCATCTAAGCTAATGCTTAGCATCTCAACGCCTGCATCAAGCTTTGGCTCTTCATATTCCCACTCAGCCTCTTTGGCTTGTGCAATACCGCCAACAAAATCAGTTGCCCGTTGCAAGTATGAATGTGAGATTTTACGGTTATGATTGACCTTGAGATCATCAATAACACTAGGAGCAGGTAAGTTTGAGTATTTATGTGAGATTATTTTTGCAAATCGCGGTGTTGATCCTTGGATAATTCTAGCCTTATCTTCTAAAGGACAAAAGATCTTACCGCCTTTAGAGGTTTGATAAACATAACGCTTAACTCGAGCAACTCCATAAGGCGTTTGGTAATTTGCTTCATCTCTACTTCGTGCTGTTAGCTTTATTTTTCCAACATGGATAGGAGAGCCATCTGCATCAAACTTACTTAAAGCTTTTTCAGTGGCTAATGTTCCAACCTCATTAAGCCCATCAAGAATTGCGTCCTCACATTCAAGCATGGATCCTTTTAGTGGAAGCTTGAGTTCAATAGTTAATTCATTATTTTCATCAGAGATAATTCTAGCTGACATCCAAACACCATCCTTCATCATGTTAAAGTGTATATTATGCTATATATTCTACATTATATAAAGGCAGCACCCAACCGCAAGCAAAAGTTGCCCCGCAGGTGTCTAACGTCACCTGCCCGCTGTGCAAAAGCGGTAAGCTTGCTCGCAGACGAGGCAAAAAAG
The DNA here is from genome assembly GCA_965196985.1 of Gammaproteobacteria bacterium. Lineage (GTDB taxonomy): Bacteria > Pseudomonadota > Gammaproteobacteria > UBA12402 > UBA12402 > 2-12-FULL-35-23. Next base: position 9,092 of record CBDALO010000233.1, read on the forward strand.
ATTACTTCTGGGGCTGTGATCGCTACCCGGACTGCAAGGGCTTGTATTGGGATCATAAAGGCAAACCCAATTTACAAACCCCTCAAAAAAAGTCCAATGCCAGTTAAAGTACCGTTTGACGCAGTTTTTAGGTATGATGGGTCGCATCAACGTGCCATCTCATACTTATTATAAAGGAGCCTTTCGTGGTTGGTGAACGCAAACGTCTCAGAGAAAAGATTTATAGCCTCAATAATTTATTGCACACGGTGCAAGTCATGCAGCCCACACTCGCGGAGTATGCCACTGAGTCAGACGCTCAGCAGATGGTGACCACAATACAGCTCGCCATGCGACGGCTACAGGCCAAAATTACTGACCTACCACTTGGTCATCGATTTACTGGCACCTATTATTTACGTGAGCCTTACAGTAATCCTGTGCGCATTACTAAGATTCAAGGCTCTGCTTACTTGCGTGAAGATTTAGTGTCTTGGGAAGTCGAACCCGATGGCAAACCCTCTGAACGCTACGGTTACTTTCGCCAGCTCTACCACGATCCGCAATGCCAACAGCTACTGCAACGCGATGACGGTGAGCGGGTGTTTGAACAACCGGATGACGAGTCAGACAACCCCTAAACTCTTGCGCAAACTTCCTGTTTTGCGCCCTCATCTGAGGGCCAAAAACCGGAAAGGCTCTTCCTCTAATGAATTTGTTAAAACAAACTTCACGAAACTCGGCCCAGGTGGGGCCAAAATAAATTGCAAGAGTGGGACCAATTTAGACTGCTGAACCCACTCGGTTTGCTCGATCGCTCACGCCGATATTTCTACACGCTCGCCGTGTTGAGTTTTGCGTCTGCCAGGGTGTGTTTATCCTCCCGTTTTTTTGTGCATTAACCTTGGTTTTTAGCGGGTTTTTTGCTAGTATCAATGGTTCAAAGGTAGTACTGATGAACTGCTTCGTGGCAGTGAAACACAACAGTGTCTACTACTTCGGTCACAGGCCGCCCATTTGTGTCGTGAGCCTCACTTTTGTGAGATGGGCCTTTAAAACGGATACCAGACAGTGATGACTTAGCATCGTGTCGTCCTAAAAAAAGATCTCGAGGCCAGCTATGCCCGCCATGAGAGAAGTTTGCTAACCGTTTTACACCGACTCAATTCGTTATGACAGGTTTTGTCGCAGAATTGCTTCGGTGAACTCAATACATTGAATTTGGATCAATGTCTTTTACACACAGTGTTAAACACTGTCTTGTGCGACGATTATTTCGTGGTCATCCGTGCGTGCGCAGCAGACTTAAAGTCCTTTCTTTAAGACAGCCAAGCAACAACGGCGAGCGCGTGGTGAAATAATCCGCCTCAGGAAGAAGAATAAGCGAGTCTAAGACTCGTTGACCCCGTTCTTTAACAATTTGAATTAAAGCGTCAACAGCTCATTGATGACACTTTGTTTTTCCCCGTGGGAGCAGTGACACTTTTCCTAACGGGGAAGCGTGGCGTGCTCCTTTTTTTATTTTTAAATAGGAGCAGTGCTTATGGTTACTCAAGGTGTTTATCAATCCGCTACCAACGGTTCGCAAGAAAAAACGTCGGCAAAGCAAACCTCACCGAAAACTTTGGCTGAGTGTTGGGCTTTTGTCACCAAACTCAATGATTACCAGCTGAAACAGTTACGACTTTGTCCGGAAGGCGAGTTTTATACCTGTGCCAGCAGTAAAGAAGCCTTAGATGTGATTAATCATCTCAAAGCCACTTTACGATCAAAAGGGTTTGGTTGTTATGCACTGCATGACTACGTTTGGATTGTGCCGTTTGTGCATCAAGGTCTGCATCTGCCGGACTTTGCACGCGCTAAGGCGGTGTTGCCGGATTTTCGCAGTGAATTGGTCGATCGTTTAGATCCGACTGCATCACAACGAAAACCACGCAAGCCGTTACTTCCTTTCACGCTCAATCGCCAAGGCTGGTTTACAGTGGCTGCGGTACTGGGTGTGTTGATTTTAGCGCTGTAACGTTTGTCACGCAGCACACATTGTTTTTTTACCCACCGGGGAATCACTATCCCGATGGGGTGGTCATGGTTCTCTGATTTTTTTTAACGTTAAGGAGAAGTTTATGACTGATCAAATTAGTGTGATACCTCAGTATACCGTGAGGCACTGGGAAGGGTTTCCCTGGTTAAGTTTCTCTAAGGAGACCAGCTTATCCAACTTAATTGTTACCACATCGAAGTACGTGTTGCTGAAAAATCTTGCCAGCGTCATTCATCAGGCACTGGAGTGTCAATCAGCATCTAAAATTGCCCCCTGATCAGCGTCGAATATTGACCCCCAGACCATCAAATTTATTGTATATTAAATGCTCGCCGCCTCCTTTTAATTTCTATTTTTAAATCTAAAACTCTCATTGCCTGTTTCAATAATTGCACAATGATGTGTTAATCGATCCAGCATAGCCGTTGTCATTTTTGCATCCATAAAAACGGTTGGCCATTCTCCAAATGTTAAGTTTGTAGTAATGATTAACGAAACTTTTTCATAAAGCTGACTAATCAAATGAAATAGTAGTGCTCCACCTGTTTCAGAGAATGGTAAATAACCGAGTTCATCAAGAATAATTAGGTCAACCTTTTTAAGTCGGTTGGCTAATTTACCTGATAAATTATTCTGCTTCTCTTGCTCTAGCTGGTTTACTAAGTCAACCACATTATAGAATCGCGCTTTCATACCTTTGTAGATACAATTTGTTGCTATTGCAGTTGTTAAGTGTGTTTTACCAGTGCCAGTTCCACCAACAAAAATAATATTACGATTGGCGTTAATAAATTCTCCATCATACAAAACATCAATGTCTTCTTTATTAACTTCACTTTGTTGGAATTTAAACTCATGCAATGTTTTGTTCACAGGAAACTTTGCGGCAGCCAGTTGATAGTTAATAGAGCGTGTTTCACGTTGTGTGAGCTCGCTTTGCAACAGCTTTATCAACCATGCTTCATTTGACAGCTTTTTATTTGCTTTACCTTTCTGCTCTATTAATTCAGAAAGCATACCAAACAGCTTTAACTCTCTAAGTAATTCTTCAACCTTATTAACTGACATGCTCTCTCTCCTTTAACAACATATTGTAATGCTCACAATTAGCAGTAGGCTCTTTTTTTAATGTGAGATTCACTGGCGTTGCTATTACCTCAGGACGTGGTTGCTCACGCAAGCGATTAATGATATTTAATATTACATCCTTGCTTACAGTTTTATCTGCTAAGGCTAGTTCACATGCAACCTCTACTGCTTCACTTCCATGCTCAAGCATTGCTGACAGAACAGCAACGCAATCACGGTCTCCGCCTTTACGTTTTAGTAATTGCTTCTTCACATTCAGTACTGATTGAGGTAACTTCCAATCCTTGAAGGGTGCACCATTTCGTAAAGCACCTGGCTTCCTTTCCAATAAAGGCACATAGTGCCACGGATTAAATTCAGTGTGATCACGTCCAAAGTAGCGTTTATGACGCCCTATCTCATGATTGTTAGCATAAACAACAACTTCATTGGCATACGCTCTAACAATAACAGTTTTGTTAGCATAAGCGCAGTCAACGCTGTAACGGTTTCTATCAAAATTAATTAGACAAGTGGAAGTAACACTAGCATTTACTTCTTTATAAGCTTCAAAGGGTTGCTTTAATTCTAGCAACTTTTTCTTCTCGTGCTCGAACACCTGTGCAATAGACTGTGATTTAAACTGTGGATGCTTACGCTTGCAAGCTAACTGCTCACAACGTTGTAATAGGTATTCGTTTAACTTCTCTAATGATTCAAATTTCAGTCTCGGTCTAAACAACCAGTCTCGCAGTGTATCAACTTGATTTTCAACCTGCCCCTTTTCCCAACCGGCAGCTGGTGAACAAGCAACAGGCTCAATTAAGTAATTATCCATAAGCGCTAGAAAACGTCGATTGAATGCTCGTTCTTTACCAACGAAAATTGATGTCACCGCCGTCTTCATATTATCGTAAATACCTCGTTTGCAAAGACCACCAAAAAAGGCAAAGGCTTTGTTATGCGCATCAAATAGCATCTCCTGACTTTCTCTATGATAGGCAACTACAAAAAATTTACGGCTATAACAAAGTCTAAAGTGAGCAACTTTAATATTGACAATAGTTCCACCTAATTCTACTTTTTCATCACTCCAATCAAACTGATAAGCTTCTGCTGGATCAAACGTTAATGGAATATAAGCAGACTTATTTTGCCTATGTTCTTGTTTCCATAATTTCACATAGCGTTGAACGCTGTCATAAGCACCCGTGTAGCCTTCTTTTTCAAGCAAGGAATAATAACGGGATGCTGTGCGACGTTCCTTACGAGGAAGTTTACTATCCTCAATAAGCCAGGCCTCTAAGGTTTCAGTATAAGCGTCTAATTTCGGTTTTACTTGTGTAGAGCGAACATATTCTTGGTCAGCAGTTTCTGCACGCAATATTTTTCTAATTGTATTTCTTGATAGGCCAGTTTTTTTTACAAGTTCTTTAATTGAGAGACCTTGCACAAAATGCAATCTTCTAATCTTTGTTTTAGTTTCCATTAATATCACCTTTTATTCACCCCAGATTATTAAACCTGAAGTGTATAGTTTTTAATCGGGGGGGGGTCAATATTCGACGCTGATTTCAACGCTAAAGGGGTCAGTTTTGCACGCTAATTAACACACTGGAGCGATTAATCAGCGAAGGCAGTATGAACTTCGATAAGCTAGCCTTGTATGAAGGTTACTATGACAGCTTGGGATATCGGGTGCTCAACTGGCCTGAGGTGATCACCCATGTTGCCTACAATGACTTCGGTGAAGCTTGCGAAATGCCTGAGCAACTCATTGTGGCCTATCACTTTGAGGGCACCTATTCGGTGCAGCTGCTCGGGCATCACCTGATCAGTGGGACGGATGATGCGATCGATACTCGTCACGTCATTGAGTCGGGTGTCTCTCTGCATCGTGCTCTACTGATCAGTTACTTGCGCTACCAGCAACTGTTAGCTAATCGGCAACGATTTTTTCATCAAGAGAAACGGTCTCAAAACCGTTTAGAGATGGAATCAAACCAACCTTGGCAACCGCCTTGTTTGGTTGAAACGTTGGATGATGATAGCCCACCCTTTTAACCACCCTAAGGGGATCCACTTCCCTTAAGGGGTAGTGGGTCTTCTTTTTTTTAAAAAAGGAGACGAGCATGTCTACTTGTATTTTAACGTCTAAGTCCGTTGTGATTAAGGGACTCTGTCAAACGATTCGTCAAGCGATAGAGGCATTAATCAACACAGAAAAGATGAACCATGAGCAACTGGAAGCGTATGAACTTGGTAATGATTTTAAAGGTTACCCTGTTCATGCGTGGGCGCTGTTAACAGCTTATTCTGCTCTCAATAATGTGAGTGGAATTTGGGAAGGACTCGAAGAATATCTTTTCGTGACCTGCCATTTTAACGACACCTATTCAGTCTATCACAGCAGCCAAGACTTTATTGCAGGCACTGATCTCACTTATGTCATTAACGAATTACTCGTTAGTGCTGTGAGCTTAGAGGAAGCAATTCGTTTTGGTTGTAAACAACACCAACACCTGTTAGCACGTTAGCGGACACATAGTTCGTAGGCGGCTTAAGGTGAAAGGTTTTATCTTTTTTTAGCCACCCTAAGGGGATCCACGCCCCTTAGGGGGTAGTGGGTTTTCTTTTTCAACGAGGAGAAAAAAATGGCAAACGACATTAATTGGCAAGCGGTTGAAACGGAACTCGTTCACACCATCGAACACTTACAAACCTTAGGGCTGCAAGTGGACGTGGTGGGCAATTGGCTTTGGCTTTCCGGTCAAACCAAACCCCACGTGGATGCCTTGCGTGAAATCGGCTGTCAATGGTCAACCAAAAAACAGCGTTGGTTTTACAAACCGCGATGCTTACCGTTTAAGCGCCAAGCGCAACAAAGCTGGCCGATGGATAAAATCCAGCACCGTTTTGGTCGGCAAGCGCGTCGGGTTGTGAAACAAACCGCAGCCACTCGTTAGGTTAACCCCTAATGAAAAGCAAACATTTTTTTAATCAATGAGGAATGAAACCATGTCACACTATCAAAACAACGTGTCTTTAGTCGGTTATGTCGGTCAAGTGAAGTTTTTCACATCAGAAGGCAAACAACCTTTTGCTAAGTTAAGCTTTGCAACATCAAAGCGCTTTCAAGATAAGCAAGGACAATGGGTGGATCACACCCACTGGCATACCTTGCACTGCTTTGGCAAACTCGTTGAGTTTATCCAGGGTAAAGTCGAGAAAGGCAGCTACTTGTCCGTGTCCGGTGAGCTTGAGTATCAGTCTTGGGAATCCAAGACAGGTGAAAAGCACACCAGTGCGGTGATTCGGGTGCAACACTTGCACCGCTTGATCGATAAAAAACTACAAACCCGTTTAGACGGTAAGGAAACGACGTCAACGCCTGAGGCATCACCACAAGCAGTACCGATGCCAGATGACTTTGATATCCCTTATTAAGTCGACGCTTAATTCAACCAAAAGAGGTAGCGCAAGCTGCCTCTTTTTTTTCATCCCATGCAGGGTTTTACCCTGCTGGGTGATTCCTTGCGTGACAACGAGGAGTCTTCATATGAAAATGAATCAGCGAGTGAAACACAATTTGATGGCATTAGCCGCTTTAAAAACCGATCGGTCAACCACCGCCTTGCAAGGGTATTCCGGCTGGGGTGGGTTGCGCGAGGCGATCTATACGCCAAGCATCTACCATCAATTGCAGCAAGTATTAGATGAATCTGCTATTAACAGTCTGAAACAAACACTGAAATCCGCGTATTACACGCCGCAATGGTTGGTGTCGTTTCTACTGCAAGCCGTGATGCGGGTCAGTCAGGGTGTGGTGTTTGAACATGTTCTTGAATCAAGTGCGGGCCATGGCGTATTCCTAGCTGGTATCCAACGGTTGCAAGGGTTACTCAGTTGGCAATCAGCGCACATTACGGCGGTGGAAATTGACTCGGTAAGCTGTGAGTTTTTGCGAGCACTGTATCCTGAGGCAACCATTGTGCACAGCGGGTTTGAATCGTTTCATCCCACCACCCGCTATGACTTGGTGATTGGTAACCCGCCGTTTGGTCAGGCAACAGTAAAAGATGAAAAAAATCCGGACTTGTGTCCGTTTAGCATTCATCATTACTTTGTTGCGAAAAGCTTGCGGCTTTTAAAACCGCATGGTCTGTTAGCAATGCTGGTACCACGGTATTTTTTGGATGCGTCGCGCAAACATGTCCGTGAGATTGCCAGTCGTGAAGGGGCCAGCTTAATTGCGGCGTATCGGTTACCGGATCATTTGTTCTCAGAGGCCAAGGTGACAGTGGATGTCATCTTGTTACGAAAAGCACCGGGATCGGTCGCGTGGTTACACGCGAAACCCTACCACGGGGTCAACGGTCAGCGGGCATGGTTAAATGAGTATTTTTTTGCAAACCCACATCATATTTTAGGCGAGCTCGTCTTTTATCCGATTTATGGGCGACAGGAAATTACTTGCCAAAAAAGCGGAAACTTAACGCAACGACTTCAGCAAGTGCTCACTGCCTTGCCGATAACTGAGCAATTAAATGGGTTGGCAATGCAGATTCAAAGCTTGCAAGCGCAAGTGGCTTATCTAACGCAGTATCAACAACAATTACTCAAACCATCGGACTGAGTCACTCAACGAAAAAAACGGGGCAACCCGTTTTTTTTCGTGTAAAATTTGCCTTTGTTTAAAAATGATTGTGAGCACAGCAGATAACATGGAAATAACTCGCGACCTACTCGCTAAATTAAAAAAATACACGATTTCACAGGATCGCTATAAAACACAGGCGAATGAATTACTGTTGTTAGGCTTTACAGAAAACCAAGCTCAGAAAATTATTATTAGACCCAGCTCAAATAACACCGTTTGCACCCTGCTGGAAGAATTTCATCACTTAAAGCGTCGCTTTACTGTTGAAGAACTTACTCGTGTTGCGTCAAAATCAGGTGGGGGTAAAGCATTGGCCACCTTGTTAACATCTTATGCGCTACTGGTTAAAAAAGAATTGACTCATGCTGATATTGTGAAAATTGCCAGTGTTGATGGTGCGACGCAAGGGATCGAAACCTTACTAAATGATTATGTAACACTCACCCAGTGGGGCTTTATTAAAGACGACCTTGTTAAAATACTTAGCAATGACGGTGCAGCACAAGCCCTAAAAACCCTTGCCGAGCAGCGTGACCAACTGCTGCAATGGGGATTTACTAACGACGAGCTTGTTAAAATACTCAGCAACATTGGTGCGGCACAAGCCCTAAAAACCCTCGCCGAGCAGCGCGACCAACTACTGCAATAATGGAATGGACTCGCTCCACTTTGAACCATTCTAAAAAATGGTTCTCAGCATCTAGGTGCTAAATAGCGTAAGCTATTAAATTTAACTAAAGCGAAGGAGTCCACTATGGATATTAACTTGCTAGCCATTGATATTGCAAAAAATGTTTTTCAACTATGTGGTGTTAATCAGCAGGGTGCTATTTTAAAGGAGAAAAAAGTTACACGCGCCAAATTGTTAGAAGTGATTAATAAGCTCTCACCTAAAGTAATAGCGATGGAAGCCTGTGGCAGTGCCAATTATTGGGCGCGTGAATTGATGCAGCGTAATTATGAGGTTAAATTAATTTCACCCCAATACGTTAAACCTTATGTAAAAGGGAATAAGAATGATGAGCAAGATGCCCGTGCAATAGCTGAAGCGGCTCAACGGCCGACTATGAATTTTGTAACACCGAAAACAGTTGAACAGCAAGACATGCAAAGCTTGTTACGTATACGTGAAGGTCAAGTCAGGCCGGCTTCGCCGGCAACTTTCTAAGCCTCTAAGAGTTTAGTCTTTACAAAGCCACGAGTATTATTAAGTCTCAAACTAGTCAAACCTGCCCATGGAATAATAACGAATAAAAATAACACACCTGCTATAGAAATTGCTTCAGGTAGCTGAGCAATAACTCACCTACTATACGCGCTTCTCATTTTACTCTAAGAATAATGAAACGCTTTAGTATCAAACAAATCTTGGTAACCAATCAGAACTGGTGGAACTTTCACACCAAGTACAAAGATAAAATCAGAGAAGCTATTGTCATTGGCATTGTTAAGCTGCTTAGCTGCAAACATCCTATGCGTGGCCATAAAGAGTATCATTGCAGTAATCCAAACTGTTCACACGTCAAATACATCCGCCATACCTGCAAAGCTAAAAGCTGTTCATCGTGTGGTAAAAAAGCCACAGAAGTATGGATACAACAACAAATGGCAATCTTACCCAACACTGCATGGCAACACATCACATTCACCATGCCCTCTACTCTTTGGGACTGCTTTTGGACAAACAGAGAGCTTCTTAATTTACTCCCACCATTAGCAGCAAAGGTGTTACTCAAGCTTGCTAAAAACAAGAGGGTTAAACCCGGTGTATTTATCGCGCTTCACACCTTTGGCAGAGATCTAAAGCGCAATGTGCATCTTCATGCGTCAATCACTCTGGGTGGTATCAACAAAGAGTTAACACAATGGAAAAGCCTCTACTTCCATCAACCTACACTAATGTCCATGTGGCGTTATGAGGTCATTAACCTTTTTAGAAACCACCACCAGGACAAAGGGCTTATTCTGCCAAATCAGTTAGCCTCTACACTGAACCACACTTTCAACTTTAATCAACTGCTTGATCAGCTTTACCAAAAACGATGGGTAGTACATTGCGCAAAGCCCTCAAAGAATCACAAACAAAACGTTAAATACTTAGGTCGATACACCAAACGTCCTCCTATTGCTGAGTCAAAAATTAAAAACTTTGATGGGAGCAGCCTCAGTTTTAATTATCTTGATCACGTCTCTAAAACCTACAAGCAATTTAAATTAACCGCGGAAGAGTTTATTGCTCGATTTATTCAACACATTCCTGATGTTGGCTTTCGTATGGTGCGTTATTATGGGTTTCTTGCTAACCGGGTGCGAGGTGAGATGCTACCCAAAGTCAGACTCCTATTAGGTGAAACTGATCCAAACACACCCCAGGTCAATTACCGCACCTTAATGCAAAATAATTTTAACATTGACCCCTATGAATGTGTTCTATGCGGTAGCCAAATGTTTTTAGCTAACTGCTGGTATAGACAACCTAACCGTTACAAATTGCTATCAAAGCATCGTGAACTCGCCTTACTGAAAAAAATCTGCTAGTGCGCCATCCTTTCTGTAAATTCCATTGACTTGCTGAAAATAAGCAGGCGACTCAGTCAAATTAGAAATTCCTTTTAAGGTAAACTTAACCAAAAAAGAGGAATGACAATGAGCTGCTATAAAAATGAGAACTTAATCGAAGAAGCCATACATGTTTTAGCGATGGAGGGGTTTGAAGCTTTACCTAAGCTTGTCTCCAGGTTGATGAATGAGGCTATGTTAATAGAAAGGGAGCGCCATTTAAATGCCAGTCCTTATGAGCGAACTGGCGATAGAAACGGATATGCGAACGGCTTTAAACCAAGGTTAATTAACACAGGTCAAGGTCAGCTTGAGCTACAGATACCGCAGGTTAGAGACTCCAATGAAGCCTTCTATCCATCAGTCTTAGAGCGAGGTGTACGCTCTGATAGAGCACTTAAGCTGGCTGTCGCTGAAATGTATGTGCATGGGGTTTCCACGCGCAAAGTTGAAAAGGTGCTAAAGCAACTCTGTGGAACAGATATTTCAAGCACAGAGGTAAGCCGTTGCGCTAAATTGTTGGATGAAGATTTAAAGAAATGGCGAAATAAGCCGTTAGGAAAGATAAAATATCTTTGGCTAGATGCACGTTATGAGAAGGTGCGCACTAGCGGCACAGTACAAGACTGTGCGGTATTGATAGCCTATGGCTTTGATGAATCAACCGGCAAGAGAACAGTGCTAGGTGTTTTTGTTGCGTTATCAGAGGCTGAGGTACATTGGCGTGATTTTCTTCAGCAGTTGGTTGAGCGAGGTATACATGGTATTGAGTTGATTACTAGCGACGCTCATACTGGCCTAAAAGCCGCTAGAAGAGCTGTGTTCCCCAGTGTTCCTTGGCAACGCTGCCAATTTCATTTGCAGCAAAATGCTCAGGCTCACATACCAAAGCGCTCAATGAAGGAACCAGTAGCTGAGGAGATTACAGCTATATTTAATGCCTCAAACATTCATGAGTCGGAAAGACTATTGGCTATGGCGGTAGATAAATATCAGCAAACAGCACCAGAGCTTTCTTCTTGGTTGGAAGTGAATATACCGGAGGGCTTAGTAGTGATGAACTTTGACAGGCCGCATCAAAAAAGATTAAGAACCAGTAACATAGCTGAGCGCGTAAACAGAGAGGTAAAAAGAAGGACGCATACAGTTGGAATTTTCCCTAATACTGAATCGTGCCTAAGGCTCGTATCAGCTGTTTTAGTGGAAATTGATGACCAGTGGAGCGGATCACCTAGATACTTAAGTTGAAGTGAATAATAAGGCTTCATAGGGTTTTAGGATAGATCATTCTTGTTCTTATTAACGAGATATAATTGCTATTACCTAAAAGTTAATAATTTATTTTGAGAGGAGAAAAATTTGAGGTATAAATAATTTTTTAGATTGATTAGCATAATTAATTTAAGATATTATGCGATGAGACAGGTACAATAGAGTGCCATTTAGAATTTTAAAGGTTTTTCTAAGTACTGAAGTTGGTTTTTACAGACAAAATAACGCTCTATCAAAAATCTAATAACTTCCTAGGGGGGGTAGTCCGTCCAAAACAACAAATAACAGCTAGTTTTGGCTATTGTTTGTCATAACTAACCCTGCCCCACCACTAAATCGATTTTATAAAAAATACCTGTGCTAAAATTACTCATTTTAATTGGTGGTATTTTTACCAATTGACACATTGAAATTCCTTAATATCAAGTAGAAGCTCGAACTAAGCTATGTAATCAGTTGAGAGGTCTTCTAGCAGAGAACGGTATTGTCATTGCAAAAAGTATTTATAAATTAAGGGCCGAGCTACCATCAATTTTTGATCGTGCAAATGACAATGGTTTGACTGATCGTATGAAAGCCTACATTCAGAGGCAATACGAAACCTTATTAGTTCTGGATGAGAACATTGATGTTTACGAACTCGAAATTAATAGCATTGCTAAGAATAATGAAAGTTGCCAGCGGATTCAGGAAATAGAAGGTGTGGGGCCAATAACTGCAGTCGCTGTTGTTGCTCAGGTAGGTAATGGGAGTGAGTTTAAAAATGGTAGGCATCTTTCTGCTTACCTAGGTTTGGTGCCTCGACAACATTCAAGTGGTAATAGGGAGTATTTGGGAGGGATTAGCAAACGAGGTGATAAATACCTACGCACCCTGCTTATCCATGGCGGTAGGTCTGTAGTAACCAGATGCGGGAAAAAAGATGACCCAAGAAGTGTATGGGTTAAGCGTATTAAATGTGAGCGTGGCAGTAATAAGGCTAGTGTTGCTGTCGCTAATAAAAATGCTAGAATAATTCTAGCCATGTTGAAAAGCGGTGACGAGTATCGACGTGCTGCTTAGTAGTTAATTGAGTTTAAAAGTCAAGAGAATTGCAAAGAGTATTAAATGATGACAAGTGGGTAAGACCAATGTTTGAGAGCCTGAAAGCCCCTAGGCTAACAGCCTGTAATAGGTAGTTGAGTCGAAGCAATGATGAGGCACAAACATGCGTAGTTCCATCAAGGCACGAAGAGATGATGCATCAAACCGTCATCTACTTCAGATGTCGGATATATGAGCGCATCTCTTCTACCTTTGTTGTCAGAAAATAATCTTTACAATACGGGGCGAGTCCATATATGGGGCTTTACTAACGACGACCTTGTTAAAATACTCAGCAATCAAGGTGCAGCTCAAACGCTAAAAGCCTTAGTAGCCCACTACGAAAAATTGCTTGCAGTTCAATTTTCCCATGATGAAATTACCACAATGTGTCGTCAACGTGGCGCCTCAAAAACACTCACACTAGTGGGTGAGCAATACCAAAATTTTGTTAATGGCGGTTTGTCGAAGCATGAAATTGTTAAACTTGCTAGTCAGGCCAATGCATCAAAATACCTGTTGGCGGCACTTGAGCCTGTGAGAGCGCCGTCACTTTAGCGAATTTTATCTTGTTTGCGTCTTCGATCTTTGCTTACTCCTTGATCATTTTACCAAGCTTTTGACTTGCTGGTTTGGCAGGGGTTTTCCAGCGAATGCGTTATTATTATGCAGGGTTTTGGGGTTGGGTTGGTGTGGCCATTGGGTGAATTGTTGTGCCTGTGTCACTACGGTTTCCGTAGTGACACAGGCACAAAGCCTGGGTTTTCCGCGCATCAAGGATGCGCACGTCAAAAACGCTCAACGCGTTTTTGTCCAAAGGAACCAGCGCAACTTTTTGAATTATCAGGCTTTTTTGCTTTTCTCACTTGGTTAAATTCTTGCCTTTTTGGTTAAATTATTTCTCCTTTTGGTTTCGTTTTAATTCCTTTTTTAAAGGAAACTAATTTATTAGGTGCAGATTGGTCAACTTATCCACATGAAACTGGAGCCCTAAAAAGGCTCCAGTGATTGTGGTTAATGTTGTCACTCGAGTCTGCTTGCTGCGTTTTCCCGCGCCGGTTGGCGCGGGAAAATATTGCTGCTTGTTCTCTTGCTGCTGTTTTTCTTTTAGGGTAAAGTTTCTCTTGTGCAATGGCAGTCTTTTTTGCTAACTGCGCTAAGGTAGTACTGATGAACTGCTGATGAGGCAGTGAAACACAACAGTGTCTACTACTTCGGTCACAGGCCGCCCATTTGTGTCGTGAGCCTCGCTTTAGTTAGTGAGATGGGCCTTTAAAACGGATAGTCGACTGAGATGACTTAGAATCTTGTCGTCCGAATAAAATATCTCGAGGCCAGCTATGCCCGCCATTAGAGAACTCGCCTAACCGTTTTACACTGAGCTGGTTTGCTAAGACAGTTTTTGTCGCAGAACCCGTTGAGTGAACTCAACACATTGAGCTGGATCAATGTCTTTTACACACAGTGCCTTGATGCACTGCCTGTGCAATGCTGTGCATTGTCACAACCACACTAAGAGCAGACTTAGGGTTTGGCCCTAAGAGAGCACTTGTAACTATCGCTTAGTGGGGTTGGTGCAGCATGAGCTATTTTCTTATTGCCCTTGATCGCCGTTTTTGACGGGATCCGGCAAGTTAGCACCCTTGCTCTTTTGGCAAAGTAACGAGGGCGTTTTAATACAAATTGACAAAAAGGAATAAACAGACGAAAAAGATGACAAATTCGCCGTAGGCGGATAGAGATAAAATACCTTGAGGGGATTGCTCCCCATTTGTATGCGGTCTTTGATAGTTCGCTATAGCTTCGTGACCTTCCATAAATCCGAAGTTTGCCGCAATTACACTAAACTGATTTAGGACAGGAGCAACACTCAGGCCATCTCGTCACCTTTTCGCTGTTCAATGTCACTATGGGTAGAAAACTGCAATTACTTAACGACTGCAATCGCGTCTTGACAACCAGTCATCGTGGCAGTCCGGCCACTCGACACTGGCGCCAGAAGACCTTGCATAAAATCATCAATCAATGGGTGCGGCTTAAAATAGCCCCAACCGCTTTACGCGCTGTGACCGCCGAGCATTTTCAGGCATTGGTTCGTCTGTGGGAGAAAAAAGGCTTAGCCCCTGAAAGTCGTGCCAAGCAAGTCTCGGTGCTGCGCTTTTTTTATCGCTTAACCGATTGGGGCGTTCAGGTTCCGAGTAATCGTGAGCTGGGGATTGTGCTCAAGCCCACCGGTGTCGATCAACTCATCGCGCCACCCGGCGAGGTGCTCCCTCGGGTGCATCATCCCTTCACACGCACCCTGCTGGAATTTCAGTATTACTTTGGCTTAATGAAAACCGAGTCCATCCGGTTAGATCTGTGCATGGCCTATCAAGAAGCTGGTACAACGCAGACATTACTGATCGATCGAAGTTTGGCATACAACAAAACCGACCGCTTGATTCCAATTGTCTCACCAGAACAGCTGCAAGCCATCAATGCTCGCCGAGACTTAGTCGAGCAGCAAGGGGTTTTAGCGGATCGGTATTCCGATGTCGCCTTGTCACAATTAATGGACATTGATTTAGCCAGTGCCAATATCAATCCAAAGCAAAACTTTAGACGCTATTATGCGCAACAGCGTTTTAATCGTTTATTAGCTGAGGAAACTGAAGCGCAAGCACGAGAACGCCTCAAAACTGAGCTAGGGCTTACCTCACTGTATCACCTAAGGGATTATTATGTTTAGCAAGACAGCCACCAAATCCATTAACCATTCGATCTTTCAATTTATCAAGTATCATGAAAAGCGATTTTCCTATGAGACCCGCTACAGTATGACCAAGCGGTTAGTCACCACAGCGAGCGATCTGCATGACCTGGGTTACATCGTTCGACATGTTCGCGGTCTAAAGCAAAAGCACGTCCAAGCCTTAGTCGATCATTGGAAAACCAAAGGCTTATCAGCAGGCACGATTAAAAATCGCTTAGCCGATCTGCGTTTTATCTGTCGTGAGTTTGGTCGGGCTAGCGTGGTGAAAAGCAATCAAGAGTACGGCATTGCGAAACGGGTCACTATTCCTGATCACAACAAAGCGATTTATGAAGCTGATTTTGACCCGATCCAAAATGAGCATTTAAAAGTCTCACTGGCTTTGCAGCAAGCGTTTGGCTTGCGCCGTGAAGAATGTTTAAAGATCCAGCCGCACGTAGCAGATCGTGGTGACCTATTATCACTCAAAGGCAGTTGGACAAAAGGAAGCGTGCCCCGCTCCATCCCGATTCGCACTGAAGCACAACGCCAAGCATTAAAAGCGGCGAAACAACTTGTTGGTGAAAAGGACTCAATGATTCCCAATTCAAAAAGCTACATTGCCCAACGGGAATTTTATGACAAGACCACCAACCAAGCCGGGTTACGAAAGCTGCATGGCTTGCGACACGCTTATGCACAGCAACGCTATAAAACCTTGACCGGTTGGGAGTCCCCACTAAATGGTGGCAAACCCAGAAAAGCATTTACTAAGGAAGAGCGACTCATTGATCGAAGAGCGCGGTTATTGATCTCCAGAGAGCTTGGCCATGATCGTGTGACGATCACAGCAACGTACATCGGATAAGTTATATTGACCGGCGGGTAATAATGCTAGGCTTGCAAGGAAAAACCTTTTACACTGACTTATGCAATGAGTGAGAGCAATATAAGAGACTTGGCCATGATCACTGATCAGAAAACCCAACTAGGCTACCTAGACTTACTGAAAAAACGCGGTAGGGTTGCTGCGCTCAGTGGATTACTGGCTGTGACTGTTTGGGTGTTGCTGAATAACTACGTAATGGGTACGCCCTTACATGGCAATCAACGTTACGTTTACGTCATCGGTTATTTCGTCTTTGTCAGTTACTTTACCTGGAAACCCAAGTTAGTCGCTTTGTTACGTAAGGGGTCGGCATGAGTAACAAGCAAGGTATTAATCATCACGATCTCTTGTTCAAAAGCTCGCTTCAGGACATCGAAATTGCCAAGGATTTTTTTAAGGCGCACTTGCCTAAAAAAATCCAAAAGATGATTGACTGGGAGACGCTGCAGTTAGAAAGCGAAAGCTTCATCGATCAGGATTTTAAAACCGCTTTTACTGATGTCCTCTATCGAGTCAAATTAAAAAAAGAGTTTGGTAAGGAGCAAGTTTACCTCTATGCCCTCAGTGAACATCAATCCACACCTGACCCCTTATTACCCTTTCGCTTATGGTACTACAAGTGCAAGATTTGGGATCGATTTTTAAAGCAGACACCCAAACGTGATCATAACGACAAACTGAAACTTCCGTTGGTTATAACAACAACCTTTTATAATGGCAAACAAACCCCTTACCCTTACACGCTTGACTTTTTTGAGCTGTTTGAAGATTCTGCGCTAGCCAAAGAACTTTATAATGCGCCCTGCCCGTTAATTGATTTAACCGTTATCCCTGATGAAGAGCTACTCGCTCACGGGCATGTCGCCACCATGGAGCTTTTGCATAAACACGCGTACCAACGTGATTTCCTGCCGATCATTCAAAGGCTCATTCAGCAAGGACTACTTCAATTGCTAAAGTCATTAGATGGTGGTCAGCATATCTCACGGCTGGTAAACTATACCTTAGAATATGAGGAAAACAGCACCGATAAACAATTGGTGGATGTTTTAACCAAAGCACTACCCGATATGAAGGAGACCATCATGTCAGCAGCTGACCAATTACGACAAGAAGGCCACAACCAGGGGCTTAAGCAAGGGATGCTCGATGGAATGCAACAAGGAATGCAACAAGGAATGCAACAAGGCGAGTATAACAAACAACGTGAAATTGCAATCAATATGTTGCAAGAAGGTGCTGATGACCGCTTTGTGATTAAGACCACTGGCTTGTCACCTGAAGTTTTGGCAAAGCTAAAAGAAGATATCAATAGATAACCGCACCTACTCATGATAGCTTTACCCACAAATTTTGTGGATAACTGTGTGGGTAAGTGAGAATCCTTTATAGCATTTATTGAGTAATCTAAATGGTTGGGAAAGAGGCTAATAATGGCATTAAGCAAACAAGAAAAAGAGCTAATCAGCACACTGAGTGATAAAGTCAACCGCTTGGTATCGGAAGGCTGTAGCGAAGAGGCTATTTTGGTTGAACTCTTTGATTTTATGCCGAAAATTAAGGCGTTGATGGATAATGTCCCCAAGGAATCATTGGAAGCCTGTTTTATTGAATACCCTGGCTTTTATACTTATATAAAGGGTTTAGAAAACCTCGCTAAAAAAATTGCCTCGGGTCAGATTCAGCCACCGGATTAGTTAGCTAAGGAATCTCT
Source organism: Gammaproteobacteria bacterium (assembly GCA_965196985.1). GTDB lineage: Bacteria > Pseudomonadota > Gammaproteobacteria > UBA12402 > UBA12402 > 2-12-FULL-35-23. The sequence continues at coordinate 27,091 of CBDALO010000233.1, forward strand.
TGCAAAAAAGCGATATTACAGTGGATAAGTTTGTGGATTGTGCAAACCACAAGCAGAGAAAAAGGTTGGACAGGCCGCTGAAACTGTATCGTACGATACACACTAATTGTTCGGTAAGCCCCAAACCCGTGATAAGTTCGGGTTATCACGGGTATTTACCGCTACTTTAAGGCAATGCCATCGGTATATTCTGTAGTAGCCTGAATAATAACTAAATAATCTGTTAATTTTTATCCTTTATTATATTCGAATATCTACTTTAGAAAATAATTTTATATATTAAACCACATGCCTAGTTATCACTTAAGAAGTTCGCGCAACGATGAAGCAATAAGCACATTACGCAAGCAAATATTATTACAACAGATTACTGATGAACAGATAGTTAGCCACTTTCAAAATAATGCACTTGAAGCAAGTTTGTTTTTACAAGAAAGCGTGTATGTTTTTGTGCACAGGATGAAAAAAACTCCCAGTCTTGATCAAGCCCTCATCATACTAATAAATAACAAACATTTCCTAGTGAAGGAGAAGGACACACCACATTTATGGCTTGATGAAAAAGAAAGGTGGACTTTTTTAACCTCTCTCGCAAAATATGGTAACGGTCAAATCATTAACATTGCATTGCAAAAATTAGACACCGCCTTTGGCGGCAAGAACACTGACGGCTTTCGCGCGTTTCTGACTCATAAAGATAAAGATCAGTTCTCCCCCTTGAATACTGCTTCGAAAGAAGGTCACCTCAAGGTGGTGAAAGACTTAATCGCGGCGGCCGACACCGCCTTTGGCGGCAAGAACACTGACGGCTTTCGCGCGTTTCTGACTCATAAAGATAAAGATCAGTTCTCCCCCTTGAATTCTGCTGCTTGTGCGGGTCACCTCGAGGTGGTGAAAGACTTAATCGCGGCGGCCGACATCGCCTTTGGCGGCAAGAACACTGACGGCTTTCGCGCGTTTCTGACTCAACCGAATAAAGATCAGTTCTCCCCCTTGAATTCTGCTGCTTGTGCGGGTCGCCTCGAGGTGGTGAAAGACTTAATCGCGGCGGCCGACACCGCCTTTGGCGGCAAAAACACTGACGGCTTTCGCGCGTTTCTGACTCAACCGAATAAAGATCAGTTCTCCCCCTTGAATTCTGCTGCTTGTGCGGGTCACCTCGAGGTGGTGAAAGACTTAATCGCGGCGGCCGACATCGCCTTTGGCGGCAAGAACACTGACGGCTTTCGCGCGTTTCTGACTCAACCGAATAAAGATCAGTTCTCCCCCTTGAATTCTGCTGCTTGTGCGGGTCGCCTCGAGGTGGTGAAAGACTTAATCGCGGCGGCCGACACCGCCTTTGGCGGCAAGAACACTGACGGCTTTCGCGCGTTTCTGACTCAACCGAATAAAGATCAGTTCTCCCCCTTGAATTCTGCTGCTTGTGCGGGTCACCTCGAGGTGGTGAAAGACTTAATCGCGGCGGCCGACACCGCCTTTGGCGGCAAGAACACTGACGGCTTTCGCGCGTTTCTGACTCATAAAGATAAAGATCAGTTCTCCCCCTTGAATACTGCTTCGAAAGAAGGTTACCTCGAGGTGGTGAAAGACTTAATCGCGGCGGCCGACACCGCCTTTGGCGGCAAAAACACTGACGGCTTTCGCGCGTTTCTGACTCAACCGAATAAAGATCAGTTCTCCCCCTTGAATTCTGCTGCTTGTGCGGGTCACCTCGAGGTGGTGAAAGACTTAATCGCGGCGGCCGACATCGCCTTTGGCGGCAAGAACACTGACGGCTTTCGCGCGTTTCTGACTCAACCGAATAAAGATCAGTTCTCCCCCTTGAATTCTGCTGCTTGTGCGGGTCGCCTCGAGGTGGTGAAAGACTTAATCGCGGCGGCCGACACCGCCTTTGGCGGCAAGAACACTGACGGCTTTCGCGCGTTTCTGACTCAACCGAATAAAGATCAGTTCTCCCCCTTGAATTCTGCTGCTTGTGCGGGTCACCTCGAGGTGGTGAAAGACTTAATCGCGGCGGCCGACACCGCCTTTGGCGGCAAGAACACTGACGGCTTTCGCGCGTTTCTGACTCATAAAGATAAAGATCAGTTCTCCCCCTTGAATACTGCTTCGAAAGAAGGTTACCTCGAGGTGGTGAAAGACTTAATCGCGGCGGCCGACACCGCCTTTGGCGGCAAAAACACTGACGGCTTTCGCGCGTTTCTGACTCAACCGAATAAAGATCAGTTCTCCCCCTTGAATTCTGCTGCTTGTGCGGGTCACCTCGAGGTGGTGAAAGACTTAATCGCGGCGGCCGACATCGCCTTTGGCGGCAAGAACACTGACGGCTTTCGCGCGTTTCTGACTCAACCGAATAAAGATCAGTTCTCCCCCTTGAATTCTGCTGCTTGTGCGGGTCACCTCGAGGTGGTGAAAGACTTAATCGCGGCGGCCGACACCGCCTTTGGCGGCAAGGACAGCTCTCAATTTAATGCTTTTTTAGAACAAATAAATAATCATGGCTTTACTCCATTAAATGCTGCAGCAAATTCAGCTAAGCAAAGAAGAAATACTACTACTTTGTTTTCTAGTATTTGCACCATTCTTTTATCGAAAGGCGCAGATCCAGATAAAAAAAATAAACGTGGTTTTTCTGCACGACAAAACTGGCGAGCCTTTTCATGGCCTGATCAATCTAGGCAACCATTGATAAACAATCAATACACCAATCCTAATAACAGAGTGTTAAAATTAAATAGTGGCGCCCACCAATCAAACAACAGCTCAACTTTTTTCAAGCGTGGTCATACAAACACTAACTATGGAAATAGATGCTCAACAGGTAGGCAAAACTATGTGCGATACACAAAAAATAGTTAAGACCCTATAAGGTTCCTTATGGGGGCTTTCACTTTTCGATCAATTTTTCCTAACAGTGAGCAGATTTAGCTCAATTTAAATTTTGGTTGTGTGTTAGGCTGCCTAGTAATGGATTGGTCAACAGGTTGTGGCTTAAACATGCCGCTTTTACTTGGTTTTGGCTGTACAATGGTGTTGTGTAAATGAGTGTCACTTAGTTTAGATGAGTGTGTTAAGCCGGTTATTGCTTGGCTTGTTGCTCTAATTAATAGAGCCTCTTCAATTGATTTCTTCTCTTGAGAGGTTGATTTTATCTCTTCTTCTGTGAGCTTGCGGCAAGCATGTGTGCATTAGGTCAGCTAGTTACTTTATCCTAAAGGACCGATAGTAAAACTATTTAGAAAGGTCCTATTATGTTTGGCAAAACATTTGATAAAAAAGTCGTTACACCCAAGTCAGCAACACCTTCAACACTAGATAATATTGCTCAATCGCTCAAGTCATGGCGTTCATCATCAAAAGAGCCATGGGAGATTCCAGAAGACCTTTGGGTGAAAATTATTGCGCTCTATCCTGCTTATACAAAAAAGGACATTACTGAACGATTATCAATCAGCTCTAAACGGCTCAACAAAAAAATTAATGAAAAAAATTATTAGCCAGCAGTACATCAGTTGCCAATTCTGATGATGACCAAGCCGATGAATGTTTTGTTGAAGCCACTATTCAGGATTCAGTTGTGCTTTCACAGCAACTGATTAGCATTACAAGAACTGATGGCGTCGTGTTACAACTGCCTAAGCCGGAGTATGCTGAAACCATTAGACCTTCTGCGAAACTAAATACTGGGCGAGCTTATGCTCGTTTGTAGTTTTAGAATCCGGCTTGAAGATTGAGAATCCCAGCAATAATATTAAATCTCATATTGTGTTTTCTGCGAAAATTCCTATACACCTCCCCAAGAATGCGGAATTTTTTAAATTTTGAGAATTGATGTTCAACCCTAATACGGATCTTGCTGTGATTACGGTTATCCTCTTTTTGTTGAGTAGTTAGTGACTGACAGAAAACCTACTAATTCTTAGTCTTTGTTGTTTTATTACACTTTCATTTTTTTATATCCGCGCGAGATCATAATAAAAATAGCATGTTAAGCCCTGGCCGCGTACAAAAAAATGAAATCTCGCTGTTTTGATACGAAAAAAAGCATCCTGCTTTCTGGAATACAATGGGATATTCTGAGGCTGACTAGGCAGCTAACGGTGGGCTGCGACCTCGAATGCGTTTTTTTAGTCGCGCTGCTTTCCTTTGCTCAGCTCTTTGTATAAGACTTCCGATACGATCTATGTTTTTTCCAACAATCGCTAAGCCAACATAACTCTTAAAGCCATCAATGCCGTGATCTAGGCATTGATCCAACCCATGAACTTCAAGAGCATTAATACTGGATTCTACCGCAGAATGCTTTTGTTTCGCTTTCACAAACGAGTCTGACTTTTCAATTTCCTGTGCTTCCTTTGAGAGTCGACCTTTTCTCGGCAATGCAACAACTTCCAAAATATCTGCTAACGCAGATTGATTTTCTTTTGAATGAAAGCCCTTATCAAAACTACATGTGTTTAACTCTGGGAACTTTTGTTGGGTCTCTTGAACCATAGATACGGCGACCTTGTCATCAGTCTCATTCTCCATCACACGATGATGCAATATAAATTGGTGTTGATCCTCCAAGACACAGACTTTCATTCCTAATTCGACTGGTACACCAGCCTTTCCTTTTACAATCCATTCAGTATGTGGCTGAAAGACAGAAAAGACTTTTTCTTCATGCGGGATCTTTTCATCCAATAATATTCGGCGTTTAATTTGATCAACTTGGCGATCTGCATGAACCGTGAACATTTCTATACTTTCAACCAGTGGCGCATCTTGCGGCTTCAGTAGATCGGCTTTCTGGATAGCGTTTATTGAGGCATGTGCTTTATCTAAATATTTTTGCGCAATATTGAGATACTCCTGATGAGCATCCTTGATTGCCTTGTCCTTTTTGTTTTGTTGATCTGCTTGCTTGCTCTTACTGCGCTTTTTTAGTTGAGCTATTCGCATGAGCCGTTTCAGATGCTTGATGTTATATCGATATTGACGCCAGTCACTCAATCCGCTGTGTTCACACAGCTTGGCCACCTGCTGAATTATTTTGCGCATTGCGTCAAACAGTAAGCTTATGTCTGTTGGAAAATGTACGTCTGTTTCAACCACAAAGGAATCGCAACGGCCTCGCAGAGGCTCACTTTTTTTTAACAATGAATGACCAGCTTTCACAACAACTTGATTAATCTCATCTAACAACTCGGGAGTGAGTAGCGAGACATTGTCTTTAATTGTTTGCAGCTGATACTCTATTTTATCGAAAAAAACAGCATGCCCTAGCATTTCACGAATGGTTTTATGTTGATTCACAAGTTCATGCAGTCGATCATAATCACAATTTAGACTCAGGCGGAGTACTCCCATGACCAATATTTTCCATAATTCCATACCAGGGCGTCCATTATTCTTGTCAACCTCAGGTGCAATCTGAGCCTCTAGTAGTTCGAAAATCTCCTTCCGTACAGAGGGTGTACTATAAATAAACTGTAGCCCTTTTAATAATTTTGGAATGTCATCCCGTGATTTAGAGCTGATTTGAATTTTAGAAATATCTACTTGGCCAATTTGCATTTGTGGATTTTGGGCTAGTCTTGTCATTCTTGCTTTCCAGTGAAGAGTTACCATGCTGTGGCGAAAAATCATCGAAGATTAAGGCATTATATCGAAAATAAGCTGTAAATAGCTGGAAAACGAGTATTTAGTGCTGTTTTTTGAAAATCTTCATGTGACCAGTTCGCCCCGAAACATTGAAAATAAAAGGCTTTGCGGGTTTTCTGTCAGTCACTAGTTAATTTGCCGCCTTTGGGCTTTTTATGAGGTAAGTTAACCAAGGGGTCAGTATGTTGAATTCCTTGGTATCCTAGATCAGCATATTTTTCTGCTGGTGGCAGTGGGCTGCCACGTTGTCGGATCTTAATATCATGAACCCTCCCAGGCATTGTTTGAGAGACGTTGATTATTTTTCCGGATGTACTCGATAGAGCGTTATTTTGTCTGTAAAAACCAACTTCAGTACTTAGAAAAACCTTTAAAATTCTAAATGGCACTCTATTGTACCTGTCTCATCGCATAATATCTTAAATTAATTATGCTAATCAATCTAAAAAATTATTTATACCTCAAATTTTTCTCCTCTCAAAATAAATTATTAACTTTTAGGTAATAGCAATTATATCTCGTTAATAAGAACAAGAATGATCTATCCTAAAACCCTATGAAGCCTTATTATTCACTTCAACTTAAGTATCTAGGTGATCCGCTCCACTGGTCATCAATTTCCACTAAAACAGCTGATACGAGCCTTAGGCACGATTCAGTATTAGGGAAAATTCCAACTGTATGCGTCCTTCTTTTTACCTCTCTGTTTACGCGCTCAGCTATGTTACTGGTTCTTAATCTTTTTTGATGCGGCCTGTCAAAGTTCATCACTACTAAGCCCTCCGGTATATTCACTTCCAACCAAGAAGAAAGCTCTGGTGCTGTTTGCTGATATTTATCTACCGCCATAGCCAATAGTCTTTCCGACTCATGAATGTTTGAGGCATTAAATATAGCTGTAATCTCCTCAGCTACTGGTTCCTTCATTGAGCGCTTTGGTATGTGAGCCTGAGCATTTTGCTGCAAATGAAATTGGCAGCGTTGCCAAGGAACACTGGGGAACACAGCTCTTCTAGCGGCTTTTAGGCCAGTATGAGCGTCGCTAGTAATCAACTCAATACCATGTATACCTCGCTCAACCAACTGCTGAAGAAAATCACGCCAATGTACCTCAGCCTCTGATAACGCAACAGAAACACCTAGCACTGTTCTCTTGCCGGTTGATTCATCAAAGCCATAGGCTATCAATACCGCACAGTCTTGTACTGTGCCGCTAGTGCGCACCTTCTCATAACGTGCATCTAGCCAAAGATATTTTATCTTTCCTAACGGCTTATTTCGCCATTTCTTTAAATCTTCATCCAATAATTTAGCGCAACGGCTTACCTCTGTGCTTGAAATATCTGTTCCACAGAGTTGCTTTAGCACCTTTTCAACTTTGCGCGTGGATAGAGCGTTATTTTGTCTGTAAAAACCAACTTCAGTACTTAGAAAAACCTTTAAAATTCTAAATGGCACTCTATTGTACCTGTCTCATCGCATAATATCTTAAATTAATTATGCTAATCAATCTAAAAAATTAGACCTTCTGCGTAACTAAGGGCAGTTCTAGAAACTAGCTAAAATTTGCTTATAATTGCCTGATTAATAATCATTCATGGAAAGGCATATGCTATTAAGCTATCAGCAACTCAGTAACCGCCCGCGTATTTTTAAAAAGTTAACTGGTTTGACCCTTGATGATTTTGAAACGATACACCAACAAGTGAAGTCATCACTTGATGATGAGTTTAGTAAGCTGGGAAGGCGCCCGAAACTCACCACGCACCATGATCGCCTTTTGCTTCTCATGATGTACTATCGCACTTATGTAACACATGAATTCTTAGGTTACTTTGTTGGTTTGGATGACAGTAATGTCTGCCGCTTATTTAAACGCTTAGAACCCTTAGTGGCCAAGCATATTCATATTAAAAAAGACAGAACCCTAACAGAAGATGCGGTTTGCGCTATATTAATGGATGTAACGGAGCAGCCTATTCAGCGCCCCAAAAAGAAGAAGCCACGTAAAGATTATTATTCTGGTAAAAAGAAAAGACATACTCAAAAGGTGGAGATAGCAATGAGTACATCCGGAAAAATAATCAACGTCTCTCAAACAATGCCTGGGAGGGTTCATGATATTAAGTTCCGACAACGTGGCAGCCCACTGCCACCAGCAGAAAAATATGCTGATCTAGGATACCAAGGAATTCAACATACTGACCCCTTGGTTAACTTACCTCATAAAAAGCCCAAAGGCGGCAAATTAACTACTCAACAAAAAGAGGATAACCGTAATCACAGCAAGATCCGTATTAGGGTTGAACATCAATTCTCAAAATTTAAAAAATTCCGCATTCTTGGGGAGGTGTATAGGAATTTTCGCAGAAAACACAATATGAGATTTAATATTATTGCTGGGATTCTCAATCTTCAAGCCGGATTCTAAAACTACAAACGAGCATAAGCTCGCCCAGTATTTAGTTTCGCAGAAGGTCTATTATTTATACCTCAAATTTTTCTCCTCTCAAAATAAATTATTAACTTTTAGGTAATAGCAATTATATCTCGTTAATAAGAACAAGAATGATCTATCCTAAAACCCTATGAAGCCTTATTATTCACTTCAACTTAAGTATCTAGGTGATCCGCTCCACTGGTCATCAATTTCCACTAAAACAGCTGATACGAGCCTTAGGCACGATTCAGTATTAGGGAAAATTCCAACTGTATGCGTCCTTCTTTTTACCTCTCTGTTTACGCGCTCAGCTATGTTACTGGTTCTTAATCTTTTTTGATGCGGCCTGTCAAAGTTCATCACTACTAAGCCCTCCGGTATATTCACTTCCAACCAAGAAGAAAGCTCTGGTGCTGTTTGCTGATATTTATCTACCGCCATAGCCAATAGTCTTTCCGACTCATGAATGTTTGAGGCATTAAATATAGCTGTAATCTCCTCAGCTACTGGTTCCTTCATTGAGCGCTTTGGTATGTGAGCCTGAGCATTTTGCTGCAAATGAAATTGGCAGCGTTGCCAAGGAACACTGGGGAACACAGCTCTTCTAGCGGCTTTTAGGCCAGTATGAGCGTCGCTAGTAATCAACTCAATACCATGTATACCTCGCTCAACCAACTGCTGAAGAAAATCACGCCAATGTACCTCAGCCTCTGATAACGCAACAGAAACACCTAGCACTGTTCTCTTGCCGGTTGATTCATCAAAGCCATAGGCTATCAATACCGCACAGTCTTGTACTGTGCCGCTAGTGCGCACCTTCTCATAACGTGTATCTAGCCAAAGATATTTTATCTTTCCTAACGGCTTATTTCGCCATTTCTTTAAATCTTCATCCAACAATTTAGCGCAACGGCTTACCTCTGTGCTTGAAATATCTGTTCCACAGAGTTGCTTTAGCACCTTTTCAACTTTGCGCGTGGAAACCCCATGCACATACATTTCAGCGACAGCCAGCTTAAGTGCTCTATCAGAGCGTACACCTCGCTCTAAGACTGATGGATAGAAGGCTTCATTGGAGTCTCTAACCTGCGGTATCTGTAGCTCAAGCTGACCTTGACCTGTGTTAATTAACCTTGGTTTAAAGCCGTTCGCATATCCGTTTCTATCGCCAGTTCGCTCATAAGGACTGGCATTTAAATGGCGCTCCCTTTCTATTAACATAGCCTCATTCATCAACCTGGAGACAAGCTTAGGTAAAGCTTCAAACCCCTCCATCGCTAAAACATGTATGGCTTCTTCGATTAAGTTCTCATTTTTATAGCAGCTCATTGTCATTCCTCTTTTTTGGTTAAGTTTACCTTAAAAGGAATTTCTAATCTGACTGAGTCGCCTGCTTATTTTCAGCAAGTCAATGGAATTTACAGAAAGGATGGCGCACTAGCTGCGCGTGGAAACCCCATGCACATACATTTCAGCGACAGCCAGCTTAAGTGCTCTATCAGAGCGTACACCTCGCTCTAAGACTGATGGATAGAAGGCTTCATTGGAGTCTCTAACCTGCGGTATCTGTAGCTCAAGCTGACCTTGACCTGTGTTAATTAACCTTGGTTTAAAGCCGTTCGCATATCCGTTTCTATCGCCAGTTCGCTCATAAGGACTGGCATTTAAATGGCGCTCCCTTTCTATTAACATAGCCTCATTCATCAACCTGGAGACAAGCTTAGGTAAAGCTTCAAACCCCTCCATCGCTAAAACATGTATGGCTTCTTCGATTAAGTTCTCATTTTTATAGCAGCTCATTGTCATTCCTCTTTTTTGGTTAAGTTTACCTTAAAAGGAATTTCTAATCTGACTGAGTCGCCTGCTTATTTTCAGCAAGTCAATGGAATTTACAGAAAGGATGGCGCACTAGCGTTAAACATGCCCTTTGATATTAATGCTATTGAGAAAAAGTTTAATTCAGGCCATCAAAAATTACCGAACATTCATTGCCAACAACATTTGTTAACTGATTATGATGAATGTATCCCTACTAACAACAACCAACTTGGAGAAAAAACTTATGGAACAGTATGAAGCGGTATTACCATTACAATTGAAAGATCTCAAGCTTTCAACATTTAAAATGAACTGGGAAGACTTGGGGCTAACCGCAAAAGAAGAGGGCTGGACATACAGTCAATATCTTTCTAGGCTATGCGATATGGAAATACAAAAACGACAAACGACAAGATTAGCCAGAAGAATTAGTGAATCAGGTTTGCCTAAAGGTAAAACACTGAGCTCCTTTAAATTTGATGCTAATGAGTCAATTAACCCCGCACAAATTAACGCCTTGGCTGAAAGTGATACCTGGATCAAGGATGGGAACAACCTAATCATCTTTGGGCCAAGTGGTGTTGGCAAAACGCACCTAGCAGCAGCTATTGCTTACCGGCAAATTGAACGAGGTAGTCGAGTTAAGTGTCAGCAGACCTCCCATCTAGTCCAAACCTTGCAGCAAGCTAAACAGCAATATCGATTAAAAGAGTTGCTCGCTAAACTCGATAAAATACCGCTACTCATTTTAGATGACATTGGTTACGTTAAAAAAGATGAGCATGAAACAAGTGTTCTTTTTGAGCTCATATGTCAGCGCTATGAAACTGGCAGCCTTATTATCACAGCTAATCAACCTTTTAGTAAATGGGATAGTATCTTTCCTGAGAATAGTATGGCTGTAGCTGTTATTGATAGACTAGTACATCATGCTACAGTAATTAATATTACTGGAAAAAGCTATCGCACTAAAGAACATGACAAGAATAAGAAAAAATAATTTTTTGCCCTAAATCTGCAATCCTAGTTGGCGCTTACCGCAAAGCTAGTTGACATCTAACAAACGTTATTATTAGTAAGAGTAATCAAGAATCTCGTCAAAAGTATGTATCATCACAAGAGCAAGTAAAGCTGATAGCCAATAGAGAAGTTATTATGATCAGTAAAAAGTTTTATAATGCTAGCCCGGAAGACCAACCTCAATTAATGGAGCAATTGATTGATGCAATGAGGAAGGATTTCCAGTCAATTCGTAAATTTTGATTAAAATAAGAGTTGAGCGGTAGATTTGGTCCCTTTTAACCAGGATTCCGGCCGGACCTCAAAAGCAGGGGGAGTAGGGGAGTAAAAAGCCAGTAAAAATAGCCCCCCCATAAGCGACCTTATGGGAATGTATCAAAATATAATCATCAAAAAAGAGAGCTGAAAATTATATGCTCACATTCGCCGAGGATTTGAAAATTGTTTTGCTGAATGAGTATTCTCATGGCTAGTAGAGGTATTAGGGGTGAAAAAAGTTGAGTTGGTCTGAGTAAGCCGAATGTCTTTGCGAAATTTTTTATGATTATAGATCTCTTGTTGTTCTGAATTAGACTGAACATGTTCTGCTGAGAGGCTAAAGGCTTCTTGATGCGTGCGCTTAAGTGGTTGGGTTTGCTGTGCAATAGTATTACTTAATTGTTCTATATTTGGAACATCATCGCATGTGTGGCATACCTCAGCTTGAGAATGACTACTAGCGACATTGCTATTACCAGATGTTGATGCTGACATTGTGTGTTGCTCCTGTCCCAGTATTATTGATGAAGTAGCCGAAGCGTTATTCGTATTTAAAGACTGAGCAGCAAGAAGGAGCAAGTGAATCCAGTTAGGCTGACCATCTAAAGCTGGTTGAGGTATTGCGCTTCTACTCTGGTCCGCACTGAATGTAGGATAAATAGGAATTGGTTTATGAATAATTGGAGTAGGGTTATGCACTTGTCGTTGCGCGCTTACTGGATTATGAAGAGAAGAGTGCAAAGCATGGGTTGGTTGTACAGGAGGCACAAGGTGCTGATCAGCGCCTGACTGGACGTTATTATGAACCATGCTAGATGAATAATGAGGCGCAATAGTTGATGTGCTATCGGGTTCTGGAGCAGGACTTTTGGCTTGATAGGACGATTTGACGGCCTCAATGTTTTTCGAGCCCCCACCGTGTGCAGCAATTTGCACGATTTGCTCGACGGTAAAGTCAAGTCCCTTGAGTTCGTGATAGGACGATTTGACGGCCTCAATGTTTTTCGAGCCCCCATTATTTGAAGCAATTTGCACGATTTGCTCGGCGGTAAAGTCAAGTCCCTTGAGTTCGTGATAGGACGATTTGACGGCCTCAATGTTTTTCGAGCCCCCACCGTGTGCAGCAATTTGCACGATTTGCTCGGCGGTAAAGTCAAGTCCCTTGAGTTCGTGATAGGACGATTTGACGGCCTCAATGTTTTTCGAGCCCCCACCGTGTGCAGCAATTTGCACGATTTGCTCGACGGTAAAGTCAAGTCCCTTGAGTTCGTGATAGGACGATTTGACGGCCTCAATGTTTTTCGAGCCCCCACCGTGTGCAGCAATTTGCACGATTTGCTCGACGGTAAAGTCAAGTCCCTTGAGTTCGTGATAGGACGATTTGACGGCCTCAATGTTTTTCGAGCCCCCATTATTTGAAGCAATTTGCACGATTTGCTCGACGGTAAAGTCAAGTCCCTTGAGTTCGTGATAGGACGATTTGACGGCCTCAATGTTTTTCGAGCCACCGTCATGAGAGGCAATTTGCACGATTTGCTCGACGGTAAAGTCAAGTCCCTTGAGTTCGTGATAGGACGATTTGACGGCCTCAATGTTTTTCGAGCCACCGTCATGAGAGGCAATTTGCACGATTTGCTCGGCGGTAAAGTCAAGCCCCTTGAGTTCGTGATAGGACGATTTGACGGCCTCAATGTTTTTCGAGCCCCCATTATTTGAAGCAATTTGCACGATTTGCTCGGCGGTAAAGTATTTAATTAACTCCGGTGTGTGTTCAACAACTTTTAAAATAGTGTTGTTAGAGCTTCTCCTTATAATAATTCTATTAGCTTGCACCTCAGTGAAACCTAATTGAGTTAAACTTTTTTTATGATGCTGATAAAACTGCTGAGTTATACCGAGTTTATTTAGTCGTTCTTCTATAGTTTTCATTTTCATTAATAATGCTGTTATAGCTGTTATAAAATATTGTTTGAGTATACAGGGTGAGTCTTTTAAATATTTTAGTAACTTTTAATATACGGTAGGGTAATTACAATTAAGTTTGATGCACATTGAAAAATAAGCCGTGTAATTCTAGTCCCCATAACCAGCGTTATCGGGGGGTTGGGTATTATCTGACTAATAAACAAGTCTAAATCGATCTAATTTTAAGCAGGACTAAAGGTCGAGTTCTTTTTTAATTTTTGCTAAAACCTCTGGCGAAATGCCAGTAGTTTTGGTCACAACAGGATCACCAAAGCCTTCTTTTAACATATTGATTGCAATCTCACGTTGTTTGTTATACTCGCCTTGTTGCATTCCTTGTTGCATTCCTTGTTGCATTCCCTCCAGCATCCCTTGCTTTAAGCCTTGGTTATGGCCTTCTTGTCGTAATTGGTCAGCTGCAGACATAATGGTCTCCTTCATATCGGGTAGTGCTTGAGTCAACGCATCAACGAGTTCTTTGTCGCTGCTTTTTTCCTCATATTCTAAGGTGTAGTTTACCAGCCGTGAGATATGTTGACCACCATCTAATGACTTTAGCAATTGAAGCAACCCTTGCTGAATGAGTCGTTGGATAACTGGCAGAAAATCTCGTTGGTAAGCGTGTTTGTGCAACAGCTCCATGGTGGCAACGTAGCCATGGGTCAAGAGCTCTTCATCAGGGATGACGGTTAGATCAATGAGTGGGCAAGGCGCATTATACAGTTCTTTGGCGAGCGCAGAATCTTCAAACAACTCAAAAAAATCCATCGTGTACGGATAGGGCGTTTTTTGGCCATTATAAAAAGTGACCGTCAAAATTAATGGAAGCTTGAGCTTGTCATTGTGATCACGCTTTGGTGTCTGCTTTAAAAACCGATCCCAGATCTTGCACTTGTAATACCACAGGCGAAATGCCAAGAGTGGATCCGGTGTGGATTGGTGTTCACTTAACGCATAGAGATAAACTTGCTCTTTGCCATACTCCTTCTTGAGCTTAACCCGATACAAGACATCGGTGAAGGCCGTTTTAAAATCATACTCGATGAAGCTGTCGTTTTCTAGCTGCAACGTTTCCCAGTCAATCATCTTCTGGATCTTTTTGGGCAGATGCGCTTTGAAGAAATCCTTGGCAACCTCAATATCTTGCAGTGAACTCTTAAATAAGAGGTCGTGATGATTGATCGAATGTTTCTGAGCCACAGAAAGGTTCCCTAAAATTAAAGCTGGTAAGCCAAGCAATTGCTTGCTAGCATACCGGAAATTAAGCAGTAGCAAAACTGAAAAACCCTACAAAAACCCATTGGTTTTTACCTCTAAAACGGGCATAATTAGCCCAATAAATAATCGAGTAAAGAATGCCAACCCTGAATTAAAGAAGAAATGCCCTCGTTTTTTCACCCACACACCACGCATGAAAATTCATGCTCTTTTTCCAAAAAAAGAAGCAATAAAAACAGTGGGTTACAAGGTAATTTACTTTTTTATGACCAGTTAAGTTTTTCTGGAATTGAATAAAGTGTAAGCAAAAAAGCGAAACTATATAGTTTCATAAAAATAACTAAAAAGCCTTTTAAAAACAATCAGTTAACAATTGACTGAACTATAAGATGCGAAAGTAACTATTTGATTTCTTAGTCATCATATAGTTGCGCTTTTGTGACATATAGTGCGGATAGCAACATATAGTTACGCTAAAATCAATAAGTTAGACGTGTTTTACTTTGAAAGCATCATATAGTTGCACACCGTGACATATAGTTGTAATGTAACCTTTTGTTTCGCCTAGAAAAGGAGCAATGATGAAGGCAATTACTACTCGTATTCCACCAGCGACTTATGAACAGCTCATCGCATTAGCAAATGAAAAAGGCGTCACGCTGGGTAACCTGATGAGAAGGATAACCGAATTCTTTTGTGAGAATAAACTCGATGTAGAGCAACCTGTCTATCAAGGTAAAGATCATCTTTGTCACATGGTGGAGCAAATCCATGCGGTCATGCCGCACCTTGTGATGTACTCTCGTACTGCTTATGCGAATGCCGTGCAGTCGATGGATGAGGCGAAATCTCATCATCTTACGACTGAAAGCTTAAAGAAAACCACCGAGATTTGCGGAGGCTTTCAAACGGTTGATTATCAAACAACGCCGGTTTCGTATAACTTCAAGGGATTAAAAACCATCCCGATTGAGCCTCACAAGAGCACATGGCGTTAGAGGTGGCCTACTATTATTGGTGTAAAAATAACCCGTAAATAGATGGGTGGCATTAGTCAAAGTCACGCCTTTGCTCTTAGTATTGTATTTAATTATTGCAGTTTTAAGTTGTCATCCTATTAATTATTCTCACTAACGAGTCTGAGATTAATGAATAAAATAACTTTAATAGATGTATTTAGAAGAGGGGTATTAGCTATTTTTTTGCAGAAATTTATCGGTTAACTCATTAAGCCATCTGGTGGTAGAGTCAGCGAGTAAACAGCAGGCGTTATCTAAGTGTTTTTTTATTACGCATTAATTCTGTCATTTTATCGAGTAGCGCAAGCTAAATTGCTTTGATAAACAGTTTTATTGTGTCTATCCTTTGGTCAACCTGTTAAAGAACGATGTCTCGATAAAAGCCAGTCTACCACAGCGGAGTAGACTAGATATAGCGTGACGAGTATGAGCCAGTTGTTAACGATCTGTCGCCTGGGTTACTTTTTTGGACTGCTTGGTCGTTTGATCAGACTTTTGTTGACTCGGCTTTGCTGCATCTGATAAAGCGCGACCACCACCTTGTAAATCTTCACCAAAGCCGTGTACTGTATTGCACCCAGCGAGCGTGAGACAGGTGACTATCATTCCTACGCCTAATCCTCGAAGCAGGCCATTTTTCATCCTTCACTCCTTCTGTTGCAATTGCAGCACGTTACATCAATGCGTCATCGTCACCAAATTCCATGTCCTTGCGTAGCATCACCATTAAGCTTTGCAACGGCGAGACGGTTTGAACATGGGTTAAGCAACGATCATACAAAGCCAGCACACTTTCCTCTGTAGGCTTTTCCTCACGGCCCGCTAAAATCATGTCCATGAGTTTTAAAGTGGTTTTATCTTGGGCTTTAGTAGCAGCAGTGAGCATGTTAACGAGCTGGGCAATCTCAGCGGGGTCAGGGGCTTCTTCACTCAGAAAATCGATTATGTCTGTGACAAACGCGTCGCCAGAAGCTTGGGTGAGTCCGTTGGTTTTTTTGGGTCGTTTTCCCATTGCATAGGCTCCTTGTTTCTTCTCGGTCTCAATCATTGGTTGCGCAGTGTAGCGCGTCAGCTCATTTTCAACCAGCTTTTTTACTTAATGCTTGGTACTACTCAAGCAGCACCGCTGGTAGGGTAATCCACTGCCACAGGGACACGGGCTATCCTGACCCGTGAAGACTGTGCGGGTTGGCTCGCTCACCAACCCTTGCTCAATGTGGCGAAGTAGGATGGCTTCTTTAAATTGATAATAATGCGCTTGTAACTGATTGACGTAGCCCGTCTTATTTTGGACGACGGTTTCAAACAAGCGTAATAAAGCTCGACTGGCTGGATTGTCCATGGAATCATCAACCAAGCCAACCCCTGACAAAACCGCTGGCGTTTTCGTTTCCTCTCGCAATTGCTCTTGGTAAAACGCGACGTCACGCCAACCGTAACGCAACATGGCCATTAGTTTGTCTGATGCCAAATGATACACGTGCAAAATCACGAGACAACAGTCACAATCAGGTTGAGCGCAGTAGGACTCAATAAAAACGTATTGGCCCGCCGGTATCTCGAGGGGATTTTCTCCCTCCACTTCCAGCATTAATGATTCTTCTATGGCGTCATCCGGTAACAGCAGGTCATACCGCTCAAAGTTCATGTGCTCGCTACTTTTTTCACGGCTCGTGTTGCTCCTGCTTTTTTAGGCATCAACTGCTTTTCATTCAGCTCGCGCTCAAGCTGACGTAAAAAACGTGCTTCTTCTCTCTCATCAGCAGGGCTTAACGATTCCTTTTTAAATAAAAATTCGCTCATACTTCTCCTCGTACGGCTTCCCAGCTAAAAAGGGGTTCACCGTCTTCTCGTTTTAAGACATGCTTTAATTCTTTATCCTTAAACAGTTCGCGCACGTAACTTGAGCAATTCACACTTTTATCCTCAGACTTTAGGATCCAGGACACTAAATCCTCGCGCATAAACGCAGAACCGGTAATCTCTTTAATCGTATGGGGAATGGTGTAGGTATTACGAAGATAAAACGTGCCGGTGTAACGATGCCCAACAGGGAGCTCCTTCACTTCTTTTTCAAGCTCCGTCACCACATTGCTCAGTGTGTGATGGATTTGTTCGTACTCTGCTTGGCCAGCCTTTTCCACAAGGATGGCTTGGTTGTATTTCAGCATCCGTAACATGCTGTGTAAATTACTAACTTGTGAACGCGCGCGTTTTAATGCACCAGGCATGTGTGCTCCTCTTCATTCTTCTGGGTTAAGGAAAGCGGTATTTTCCCTGAGTGCTCACGAAAACGCAAGTCAACAAATACCAACCAACCTTTATTACGCTTTGGTTAATCGACTAATCAAGTAGACTCAATTATCACTCAGTGAGCATGAATTGAGAGGCAACACTGTTATTTGTTTTCAGTAATTGAGTTTTGATTGCTAAAAACTCATCCTTAATCAACGCATCTGGGATATTAGCATTACGTAAAAGCCGCTGTTGCTGTTTTACCTGATCCCAAGCCCCGCCCTTTTGATGCGCTAAGGTAGACAGTTCCTCACCTGAACGGCGCTGGTAAATTGTCCAGACAAAGTCAATGACGCGCACAGCAATAAGGTCGCTCTTAATCACCGGTTCTAACCAGCGACCTTGCGCTATTTCATAGTACGCTTGGGTGTCGTTGATTAATAGCTTCTGTATTCGCAATAAACTAATTTCACCGCAAGATAGCTTAGCACTACACCGATTAAAAGAGATAAAATAGAAAATCCTAATAAAGTTTGTTGATTAATACTACCAGCCATTGACATCATGACAGTAATTAAAGAAATAAATACAGGATTAATAACGTAAAAATAAACTAGCCATGATGGAAAAATCTCCAAACAATAGCACGCAAATGCGTAACTAGTAAAAATTATCATTGTCATCACAAAGAAACAATTGAATGCAAAAATCCCAATATTAACATCAGCATTATAATGACAGGCTGCTAGAAACCAAAATAATCCAACTACACAATATGGAATGAATAAACTTGTGAAAACGGTTATTGCTTTTATTATCGGGTGTGACCTCTTATTGATGTGTGAATATCAAAAATATGTTATCATTGTGTTTCATCAAAAATGATAGGCGTATTTGTAAAATGAGCGTGAAGTATATTTCAGAAAAAAATGGTGTTAGAAAATATCAAATTGAGGTCGAGTTCACTGATTCAATGCTTGATTCTGAAGATCTTATTCAGGATAAGCTCAACGAACTTGGCGCATTAGTTACGCATGACCTTTTAGAAACATTTGATACTGATGGTTCACCTATTGTTATGTGTTCTCAGAAGTGGACAACAAAGGGTTTAGTATCTAAGGAGTATCAAACACCATACGGTGTCGCAACAGTTAACAGGTACGTTTACCAAACCAGCAATGGTGGTAAAACATTCTGCCCTCTTGATGATAAGGCTCGTATAGTTGTTACATCAACACCACGCTTTGCAAAGCAGATCAGCCATAAATTTGCTGAGAGCGCATCCACGCAAGTTCAAGAAGATATGCGTGAAAATCACAATCGCGATGTTTCAAGGTCGTATCTACAAAATGTTGCCGATGCTGTTGGTGTTGCTGTGGAGGCTAAAGAAGAAGCTTGGAGCTATCATCCACCGGAGCTAGAAAAACCAGTACATAAGGTAGGCATTGGTTTAGATGGGACGTGTATGTTACTTTGCGATGACGGTTATAGAGAAACAATGGTTGGCACTATTGCCCTGTATGACAAAGATGGGAAGAGGCAACATACAACATATATTGCAGCCTCACCAGAGTATGGAAAATCAACGTTTAAGGACAGGCTTGTTGGACTTATTTCTACTACTCGAGAGCGACATCCATCAGCTAAATTCATAGGCATAGCCGATGGAGCAAAAGAAAACTGGAACTTTCTAGAAAAATATACTGACTCTAATACTATTGATTTTTGGCATGCGAGCGAATATCTTGCCAAAGCATCACATGTTTTTCACCCAAGAAAAAAGAAAGATAGAGAAGCGTGGCTTGAAGATAAATGCCATGAACTGAAACACAAACAAGGTGCAGCAACACGGATACTTAATGAAGTTAAAAACTTTATTCGTGATAATAAGGTTAGTAAGGCACAGCAAAACAAGGCCGACTTATTTATTAGCTACTTCAGTAACAATAAACACATGATGAACTACGCTTATAAGTTAACGAATAATGAACCTATCGGTTCAGGTGTTACTGAAGCTGCATGTAAAGTGATTGTCAAGCAACGCTTATGTATGTCTGGGGCAAAATGGAAGGACAGAGGTGCGAGGGCAATTTTAAGTTTAAGAACACTGCGTTATTCCAAAACATACTGGGATCAATTCTGGAGCAAGGTCGGCAAATATGGTTTTCCATTAGCGGTATAATCTTACATTAATTAGCGGTCATACCCTTATTATCTGATTCGTTGATTTTTTAAACAAGGCATAGAATAACCCTGGTAGTAAGGTAATATAAAGCAATAGCAATGAGAAATGCAGCGCGCCATTTATCAAGCTAGAAATGCTCAGCTAAATATTTTTTATGCCAGGCAAAGAAACGACTGTTAAAAAAATATTAAAACCAATAAAAATAAGCAAAAAAATTTTCAATCTCTTATTCATGTTAAATCCTTCTTTTAAATACTCGCTACTTTTAAATGCTGGTGTCTTCTGTATTGCTGCCTTAAGCAATTAAATTCCGCCTTAATCAACGCATCTGGGATATTGGCATTACGTAAAAGTGGCTGTTGCTGTTTCACCTGATCCCAAGCCCCGCCCTTTTGATGTGCTAGGGCGGACAGTTCTTCACCTGAACGGCGCTGGTAAATTGTCCAGACAAAGTCAATGACGCGCACAGCAATAGGGTCGCTCTTAATCACCGGTTCTAACCAGCGACCTTGCGCTATTTCGTAGTACGCTTGGGTGTCGTTGATCTTTTTGACCTGACCGCCACGTTTGAACGCATAATAAAGGCTGGGGTAAACTGGCCCATAAGGCCAGGCTTCAGGCGCTTCATCCATGAGCTTGCGATCAAAAAACACCAAGCCCCATCCATGAACAAGATAAATGAGTTTCACTACTTTAGTGACTGACAGAAAACCTACTAATTCTTAGTCTTTGTTGTTTTATTACACTTTCATTTTTTTATATCCGCGCGAGATCATAATAAAAATAGCATGTTAAGCCCTGGCCGCGTACAAAAAAATGAAATCTCGCTGTTTTGATACGAAAAAAAGCATCCTGCTTTCTGGAATACAATGGGATATTCTGAGGCTGACTAGGCAGCTAACGGTGGGCTGCGACCTCGAATGCGTTTTTTTAGTCGCGCTGCTTTCCTTTGCTCAGCTCTTTGTATAAGACTTCCGATACGATCTATGTTTTTTCCAACAATCGCTAAGCCAACATAGCTCTTAAAGCCATCAATGCCGTGATCTAGGCATTGATCCAACCCATGAACTTCAAGAGCATTAATACTGGATTCTACCGCAGAATGCTTTTGTTTCGCTTTCACAAACGAGTCTGACTTTTCAATTTCCTGTGCTTCCTTTGAGAGTCGACCTTTTCTCGGCAATGCAACAACTTCCAAAATATCTGCTAACGCAGATTGATTTTCTTTTGAATGAAAGCCCTTATCAAAACTACATGTGTTTAACTCTGGGAGGGTGCTGCTTTTATATAATGTAGAATATATAGCATAATATACACTTTAACATGATGAAGGATGGTGTTTGGATGTCAGCTAGAATTATCTCTGATGAAAATAATGAATTAACTATTGAACTCAAGCTTCCACTAAAAGGATCCATGCTTGAATGTGAGGACGCAATTCTTGATGGGCTTAATGAGGTTGGAACATTAGCCACTGAAAAAGCTTTAAGTAAGTTTGATGCAGATGGCTCTCCTATCCATGTTGGAAAAATAAAGCTAACAGCACGAAGTAGAGATGAAGCAAATTACCAAACGCCTTATGGAGTTGCTCGAGTTAAGCGTTATGTTTATCAAACCTCTAAAGGCGGTAAGATCTTTTGTCCTTTAGAAGATAAGGCTAGAATTATCCAAGGATCAACACCGCGATTTGCAAAAATAATCTCACATAAATACTCAAACTTACCTGCTCCTAGTGTTATTGATGATCTCAAGGTCAATCATAACCGTAAAATCTCACATTCATACTTGCAACGGGCAACTGATTTTGTTGGCGGTATTGCACAAGCCAAAGAGGCTGAGTGGGAATATGAAGAGCCAAAGCTTGATGCAGGCGTTGAGATGCTAAGCATTAGCTTAGATGGTGCATATGTTCTCACCGTTGATGATGGTTATAGAGAGAGCATGGTTGGAACTATTTCCATGTATGATAAGCATGGTGCACGCCTGCACACAACCTACGTTGCAGCATCACCAGAATATGGAAAAGATGAATTCTTTAATAGGCTTGAAAAGGAAATAAAGCTGAAAAAGAAATATTACCCTGATGCTAAAACAATTGGCGTTGCTGATGGAGCAAAAAATAATTGGCCATTTCTAAAAAAACATACTGATACGCAAATTTTAGATTTTTGGCATGCAACTGAATATCTCGGTGAAGCATCAAAGGCAATATTTACCAAAAAATCTGAAAGAGATGAGCGTGATGTTTGGCTCCAAGAGCGATGTCATGATTTAAAGCACAAGAAAGGTGCGGCAGGTAGAATACTTGCTGAGCTTAAAGAGCATGTAAATAAAAAACTGAATAAATCGCTTAGAGAAAAGCTAGAAGGAACAATTACGTATTTTGAAAATAATATTAAAGAAAAGCGAATGTCGTATCATAATTTGATTAAGCAGAATGCACCAATTGGCTCTGGCGTCACTGAAGCAGCATGTAAAACAATTGTTAAACAAAGATTAGGCGGATCAGGAATGCGCTGGAAAGACAAGGGAATGAAAATTGTTTTATGCTTGAGAACACTAGTAAAGACTAAAGGAAGATGGGATCAGTTTTGGGAGAAGGTTAATGATTTTGGCGTGCCAGCAGTAATATAGCCTACATTATATAGAGGCAGCACCCCTCTGGGAACTTTTGTTGGGTCTCTTGAACCATAGATACGGCGACCTTGTCATCAGTCTCATTCTCCATCACACGATGATGCAATATAAATTGGTGTTGATCCTCCAAGACACAGACTTTCATTCCTAATTCGACTGGTACACCAGCCTTTCCTTTTACAATCCATTCAGTATGTGGCTGAAAGACAGAAAAGACTTTTTCTTCATGCGGGATCTTTTCATCCAATAATATTCGGCGTTTAATTTGATCAACTTGGCGATCTGCATGAACCGTGAACATTTCTATACTTTCAACCAGTGGCGCATCTTGCGGCTTCAGTAGATCGGCTTTCTGGATAGCGTTTATTGAGGCATGTGCTTTATCTAAATATTTTTGCGCAATATTGAGATACTCCTGATGAGCATCCTTGATTGCCTTGTCCTTTTTGTTTTGTTGATCTGCTTGCTTGCTCTTACTGCGCTTTTTTAGTTGAGCTATTCGCATGAGCCGTTTCAGATGCTTGATGTTATATCGATATTGACGCCAGTCACTCAATCCGCTGTGTTCACACAGCTTGGCTACCTGCTGAATTATTTTGCGCATTGCGTCAAACAGTAAGCTTATGTCTGTTGGAAAATGTACGTCTGTTTCAACCACAAAAGAATCGCAACGGCCTCGCAGAGGCTCACTTTTTTTTAATAATGAATGACCAGCTTTCACAACAACTTGATTAATCTCATCTAACAACTCGGGAGTGAGTAGCGACACATTGTCTTTAATTGTTTGCATCTGATACTCTATTGGGTGTGACCTCTTATTGATGTGTGAATATCAAAAATATGTTATCATTGTGTTTCATCAAAAATGATAGGCGTATTTGTAAAATGAGCGTGAAGTATATTTCAGAAAAAAATGGTGTTAGAAAATATCAAATTGAGGTCGAGTTCACTGATTCAATGCTTGATTCTGAAGATCTTATTCAGGATAAGCTCAACGAACTTGGCGCATTAGTTACGCATGACCTTTTAGAAACATTTGATACTGATGGTTCACCTATTGTTATGGGTTCTCAGAAGTGGACAACAAAGGGTTTAGTATCTAAGGAGTATCAAACACCATACGGTGTCGCAACAGTTAACAGGCACGTTTACCAAACCAGCAATGGTGGTAAAACATTCTGCCCTCTTGATGATAAGGCTCGTATAGTTGTTACATCAACACCACGCTTTGCAAAGCAGATCAGCCATAAATTTGCTAAGAGCGCATCCACGCAAGTTCAAGAAGATATGTGTGAAAATCACAATCGCGATGTTTCAAGGTCGTATCTACAAAATGTTGCCGATGCTGTTGGTGTTGCTGTGGAGGCTAAAGAAGAAGCTTGGAGCTATCATCCACCGGAGCTAGAAAAACCAGTACATAAGGTAGGCATTGGTTTAGATGGGACGTGTATGTTACTTTGCGATGACGGTTATAGAGAAACAATGGTTGGCACTATTGCCCTGTATGACAAAGATGGGAAGAGGCAACATACAACATATATTGCAGCCTCACCAGAGTATGGAAAATCAAGATAGAGCGTTATTTTGTCTGTAAAAACCAACTTCAGTACTTAGAAAAACCTTTAAAATTCTAAATGGCACTCTATTGTACCTGTCTCATCGCATAATATCTTAAATTAATTATGCTAATCAATCTAAAAAATTATTTATACCTCAAATTTTTCTCCTCTCAAAATAAATTATTAACTTTTAGGTAATAGCAATTATATCTCGTTAATAAGAACAAGAATGATCTATCCTAAAACCCTATGAAGCCTTATTATTCACTTCAACTTAAGTATCTAGGTGATCCGCTCCACTGGTCATCAATTTCCACTAAAACAGCTGATACGAGCCTTAGGCACGATTCAGTATTAGGGAAAATTCCAACTGTATGCGTCCTTCTTTTTACCTCTCTGTTTACGCGCTCAGCTATGTTACTGGTTCTTAATCTTTTTTGATGCAGCCTGTCAAAGTTCATCACTACTAAGCCCTCCGGTATATTCACTTCCAACCAAGAAGAAAGCTCTGGTGCTGTTTGCTGATATTTATCTACCGCCATAGCCAATAGTCTTTCCGACTCATGAATGTTTGAGGCATTAAATATAGCTGTAATCTCCTCAGCTACTGGTTCCTTCATTGAGCGCTTTGGTATGTGAGCCTGAGCATTTTGCTGCAAATGAAATTGGCAGCGTTGCCAAGGAACACTGGGGAACACAGCTCTTCTAGCGGCTTTTAGGCCAGTATGAGCGTCGCTAGTAATCAACTCAATACCATGTATACCTCGCTCAACCAACTGCTGAAGAAAATCACGCCAATGTACCTCAGCCTCTGATAACGCAACAGAAACACCTAGCACTGTTCTCTTGCCGGTTGATTCATCAAAGCCATAGGCTATCAATACCGCACAGTCTTGTACTGTGCCGCTAGTGCGCACCTTCTCATAACGTGCATCTAGCCAAAGATATTTTATCTTTCCTAACGGCTTATTTCGCCATTTCTTTAAATCTTCATCCAACAATTTAGCGCAACGGCTTACCTCTGTGCTTGAAATATCTGTTCCACAGAGTTGCTTTAGCACCTTTTCAACTTTGCGCGTGGAAACCCCATGCACATACATTTCAGCGACAGCCAGCTTAAGTGCTCTATCAGAGCGTACACCTCGCTCTAAGACTGATGGATAGAAGGCTTCATTGGAGTCTCTAACCTGCGGTATCTGTAGCTCAAGCTGACCTTGACCTGTGTTAATTAACCTTGGTTTAAAGGGTGCTGCCTCTATATAATGTAGGCTATATTGCTGCTGGCACGCCAAAATCATTGACCTTCTCCCAAAACTGATCCCATCTGCCTTTAGTCTTTACTAGTGTTCTCAAGTCAGGCCGGCTTCGCCGGCAACTTTCTAAGCCTCTAAGAGTTTAGTCTTTACAAAGCCACGAGTATTATTAAGTCTCAAACTAGTCAAACCTGCCCATGGAATAATAACGAATAAAAATAACACACCTGCTATAGAAATTGCTTCAGGTAGCTGAGCAATAACTCACCTACTATACGCGCTTCTCATTTTACTCTATGAATAATGAAACGCTTTAGTATCAAACAAATCTTGGTAACCAATCAGAACTGGTGGAACTTTCACACCAAGTACAAAGATAAAATCAGAGAAGCTATTGTCATTGGCATTGTTAAGCTGCTTAGCTGCAAACATCCTATGCGTGGCCATAAAGAGTATCATTGCAGTAATCCAAACTGTTCACACGTCAAATACATCCGCCATACCTGCAAAGCTAAAAGCTGTTCATCGTGTGGTAAAAAAGCCACAGAAGTATGGATACAACAACAGATGGCAATCTTACCCAACACTACATGGCAACACATCACATTCACCATGCCCTCTACTCTTTGGGACTGCTTTTGGACAAACAGAGAGCTTCTTAATTTACTCCCACCATTAGCAGCAAAGGTGTTACTCAAGCTTGCTAAAAACAAGAGGGTTAAACCCGGTGTATTTATCGCGCTTCACACCTTTGGCAGAGATCTAAAGCGCAATGTGCATCTTCATGCGTCAATCACTCTGGGTGGTATCAACAAAGAGTTAACACAATGGAAAAGCCTCTACTTCCATCAACCTACACTAATGTCCATGTGGCGTTATGAGGTCATTAACCTTTTTAGAAACCACCACCAGGACAAAGGGCTTATTCTGCCAAATCAGTTAGCCTCTACACTGAACCACACTTTCAACTTTAATCAACTGCTTGATCAGCTTTACCAAAAACGATGGGTAGTACATTGCGCAAAGCCCTCAAAGAATCACAAACAAAACGTTAAATACTTAGGTCGATACACCAAACGTCCTCCTATTGCTGAGTCAAAAATTAAAAACTTTGATGGGAGCAGCCTCAGTTTTAATTATCTTGATCACGTCTCTAAAACCTACAAGCAATTTAAATTAACCGCGGAAGAGTTTATTGCTCGATTTATTCAACACATTCCTGATGTTGGCTTTCGTATGGTGCGTTATTATGGGTTTCTTGCTAACCGGGTGCGAGGTGAGATGCTACCCAAAGTCAGACTCCTATTAGGTGAAACTGATCCAAACACACCCCAGGTCAATTACCGCACCTTAATGCAAAATAATTTTAACATTGACCCCTATGAATGTGTTCTATGCGGTAGCCAAATGTTTTTAGCTAACTGCTGGTATAGACAACCTAACCGTTACAAATTGCTATCAAAGCATCGTGAACTCGCCTTACTGAAAAAAATCTAATAACTTCCTAGGGGGGTAGTCCGTCCAAAACAACAAATAACAGCTAGTTTTGGCTATTGTTTGTCATAACTAACCCTGCCCCACCACTAAATCGATTTTATAAAAAATACCTGTGCTAAAATTACTCATTTTAATTGGTGGTATTTTTACCAATTGACACATTGAAATTCCTTAATATCAAGCATAAAACGATTTTCATTCCCTTGTCTTTCCAGCGCATTCCTGATCCGCCTAATCTTTGTTTAACAATTGTTTTACATGCTGCTTCAGTGACGCCAGAGCCAATTGGTGCATTCTGCTTAATCAAATTATGATACGACATTCGCTTTTCTTTAATATTATTTTCAAAATACGTAATTGTTCCTTCTAGCTTTTCTCTAAGCGATTTATTCAGTTTTTTATTTAGATGCTCTTTAAGCTCAGCAAGTATTCTACCTGCCGCACCTTTCTTGTGCTTTAAGTCATGACATCTCTCTTCGAGCCAAACATCACGCTCATCTCTTTCAGATTTTTTGGTAAATACTGCCTTTGATGCTTCGCCGAGATATTCAGTTGCATGCCAAAAATCTAAAATTTGCGTATCAGTATGTTTTTTTAGAAATGGCCAATTATTTTTTGCTCCATCAGCAACGCCAATTGTTTTAGCATCAGGGTAATATTTCTTTTTCAGCTTTATTTCCTTTTCAAGCCTATTAAAGAATTCATCTTTTCCATATTCTGGTGATGCTGCAACGTAGGTTGTGTGCAGGCGTGCACCATGCTTATCATACATGGAAATAGTTCCAACCATGCTCTCTCTATAACCATCATCAACGGTGAGAACATATGCACCATCTAAGCTAATACTTAGCATCTCAATGCCTGCATCAAGCTTTGGCTCTTCATATTCCCACTCAGCCTCTTTGGCTTGTGCAATACCGCCAACAAAATCAGTTGCCCGTTGCAAGTATGAATGTGAGATTTTACGGTTATGATTGACCTTGAGATCATCAATAACACTAGGAGCAGGTAAGTTTGAGTATTTATGTGAGATTATTTTTGCAAATCGCGGTGTTGATCCTTGGATAATTCTAGCCTTATCTTCTAAAGGACAAAAGATCTTCCCGCCTTTAGAGGTTTGATAAACATAACGCTTAACTCGAGCAACTCCATAAGGCGTTTGGTAATTTGCTTCATCTCTACTTCGTGCTGTTAGCTTTATTTTTCCAACATGGATAGGAGAGCCATCTGCATCAAACTTACTTAAAGCTTTTTCAGTGGCTAATGTTCCAACCTCATTAAGGCCGTCAAGAATTGCATCCTCACATTCAAGCATGGATCCTTTTAGTGGAAGCTTGAGCTCAATAGTTAATTCATTATTTTCATCAGAGAGAATTCTAGCTAACATCCAAACACCATCCGTAATCAAGTTAAAGTGTATATTATGCTATATTTTCTACATTATATAAAGGCAGCACCCGGTTTAAAGCCGTTCGCATATCCGTTTCTATCGCCAGTTCGCTCATAAGGACTAGCATTTAAATGGCGCTCCCTTTCTATTAACATAGCCTCATTCATCAACCTGGAGACAAGCTTAGGTAAACCTTCAAACCCCTCCATCGCTAAAACATGTATGGCTTCTTCGATTAAGTTCTCATTTTTATAGCAGCTCATTGTCATTCCTCTTTTTTGGTTAAGTTTACCTTAAAAGGAATTTCTAATCTGACTGAGTCGCCTGCTTATTTTCAGCAAGTCAATGGAATTTACAGAAAGGATGGCGCACTAGCAAAATCAACGTTTAAGGACGGGCTTGTTGGACTTATTTCTACTACTCGAGAGCGACATCCATCAGCTAAATTCATAGGCATAGCCGATGGAGCAAAAGAAAACTGGAACTTTCTAGAAAAATATACTGACTCTAATACTATTGATTTTTGGCATGCGAGCGAATATCTTGCCAAAGCATCACATGTTTTTCACCCAAGAAAAAAGAAAGATAGAGAAGCGTGGCTTGAAGATAAATGCCATGAACTGAAACACAAACAAGGTGCAGCAACACGGATACTTAATGAAGTTAAAAACTTTATTCGTGATAATAAGGTTAGTAAGGCACAGCAAAACAAGGCAGACTTATTTATTAGCTACTTCAGTAACAATAAACACATGATGAACTACGCTTATAAGTTAACGAATAATGAACCTATCGGTTCAGGTGTTACTGAAGCTGCATGTAAAGTGATTGTCAAGCAACGCTTATGTAAGTCTGGGGCAAAATGGAAGGACAGAGGTGCGAGGGCAATTTTGAGTTTAAGAACACTGCGTTATTCCAAAACATACTGGGATCAATTCTGGAGCAAGGTCGGCAAATATGGTTTTCCATTAGCGGTATAATCTTACATTAATTAGCGGTCATACCCACTCTATTTTATCGAAAAAATCAGCATGCCCTAGCATTTCACGAATGGTTTTATGTTGATTCACAAGCGCGCGAGGCAGGAAAGCCGAGCAAGCCCTAGGTAGGCGGCGCTCTTTTTCATCAGCCCGGAGTGGCCAGCCCAAAGCTGGCCTGCGAAGGGATGTGAAAAAAGCTATACGCCGCCGTAGAGTCATTGTGAGAGCAGTTCGGTTGCGCCCAAGCGCAAACGAGCTGCGAGCGCAGGACGGCCTAGGCTTAAAATCAACCGTCGCGAATAAACTCGGGATTTTTGGCCATGGACGGCAAAAAATCTTTACCGAGTTTCCGCGACACACTTGTTCGTGCAGTCGATCATAATCACAATTTAGACTCAGGCGGAGTACTCCCATGACCAATATTTTCCATAATTCCATACCAGGGCGTCCATTATTCTTGTCAACCTCAGGTGCAATCTGAGCCTCTAGTAGTTCGAAAATCTCCTTCCGTACAGAGGGTGTACTATAAATAAACTGTAGCCCTTTTAATAATTTTGGAATGTCATCCCGTGATTTAGAGCTGATTTGAATTTTAGAAATATCTACTTGGCCAATTTGCATTTGTGGATTTTGGGCTAGTCTTGTCATTCTTGCTTTCCAGTGAAGAGTTACCATGCTGTGGCGAAAAATCATCGAAGATTAAGGCATTATATCGAAAATAAGCTGTAAATAGCTGGAAAACGAGTATTTAGTGCTGTTTTTTGAAAATCTTCATGTGACCAGTTCGCCCCGAAACATTGAAAATAAAAGGCTTTGCGGGTTTTCTGTCAGTCACTACTTTAAGTAAATCCATTACTACTCGATCACGCTTCGCGTTAAGAATCAGCGTATTGGCTACAGCAACCGGACAATGCAAGTAAGTTGTTTTTATCGGCATACACTTCCCCTGTGATTACTCATTGAGAGACTTTATTGCGGTTGAATGAATCAGAGGACGTTGTTGAGCAAGGACACTCGCGTCGGTAAAGCGCAACATGGAGTTGCTTGCGTAATCGGCCTGCGTGTCAATGGCAAGCCATTGTCGCTTGAAACGCTCCGCACAAAATCCCGTGGTGTTACTGCCAGCAAAAGGATCCAAGACAAGATCCCCCGGATCAGTTAAAAACTCAATAAAGAAATTAATGAGTCCTTTAGGCATTCTTGCTGGATGAGGGGGCTGCTGTTGTGCTCGGCATTGTTGTAAATACGAGTCGTTTGATGCACTGTTAGCGTAACTTAATACATTATGCGGAAGTCGTACGGATCGTTTTTCGTCAAGCGCTTCGAGTTCAAACAGGTTATGCGGAATACTGCCGCCATTATCTTGTAAAAAACCCTGTTGACTAATGTGATGCTCAGAAGGCCGTGTACCGGCGTTCAACGAACGCTTCGCAATCATGCGTTTCATGTTTGTTGAATAAGGTCTGAGTACCTTCGTGTTATCGGCTTTCGGCAGGTCACTTTTTGCTAACCACCAAAGATGCGTATAGCTGTCAACCGCTCGCCAGCGGTTCACCGTCACCCACTGAGCGGGTGAAGGTAAGCGAGAGGGGTTATAGCAAATAAATTCCTGAATCAAGCGCAAGTCAGAGTGCGGGTTGTTCACCAGACTGGACAAACACTCCCAAGGTAATAACGATTGAACAGGGCGACCCGCTTCCCACGCATTGCCCAGTTCAATGATCAATGAACCATCCGGTGCCAAGAGCTCTGAGAAAAGCGGTGCTAACTGGCTAAACCAATCAAGATACGCTTGCCCTAACCGATTGCCATACTGTTTTTTCTTGTTCAGTGGAAACGGCGGCGAAGTAAGAATTAAATTAACACGGTCAGCATACTGCTGACCCAGTGAACCTCGACAAAGCGTCATTGCATCGCCTACAAAGTAGTGCCCGTAAGCCGTTTGATAAAACGCATTCGATAATGCGTGTCTGTGTTGAGTGAATGAGTCTGTCATGCTGCCCCCTGCTCTTCTAATTCCGCTGCTTGCTTACCACGCAAGTAGGTTTTGACTTTTTGCTGAATGAGCAACAGTAAACTCTCTGCCTCAAATAACGGCTCACTGATCTTGGTCTGATCAAACACACACCGAATCACTTCTTTGAGGATCAGATTATTTTCAGTCAGGGCTTGCAACAGCGGATCAATGACTTGCTCTTCTTCACCCTTCTCTGTCTTTACGACTTTTAAACCCAGCTCAATTAAATCCAGTGCCATGTGCTCGGTACGCTTCCCTTTGTTCTGAGCAAGCACATCAACTTCACTCCAGGTGTTACCACCAATGTCTAACGTAATATCCATTTGTTCTCCTCATTGTTGTTAATGATTAAATCAGCGCTCACCGATTTCTCTCCCGCGTGTTTTGCTTGCTTGCTGAGGTGAGGCCAGTGTTTGTTCTTGCTCTTCACGTTGCAAGCGTTTTGCTAATGCCGTTAACCGACGGTTCTCACGGTGATAGGCTTCGGTCGGTATTCGTTCGGGCTGATAGGTAGGCGGCTTAGGCCGTGTCAACGGCGGTTCTTTCGGCAGCCTAGGCGGTTTGGGTGCAGACGGTCGTTTTTCATTTGCTAAGCGTTTGGCTTGATTGGCAAGCCATTTTTCTTCAGCGCGTATGATCCGCTGATAATGAGCTTGCTCTTTCTCCGGCGTTAAAATCGCTTGAAGCGTTTTAAGCGGTAACGGCTGCTGCATTTGTTTGATGACTTCTGCTAACCCTTTCTCACGCAGCAAATCATTAAAATCCCCTCTATGAGCAATGTTTTGCGCGTCGGGAAGCAAAACCGCTACCGTCTTTCCTGCGGCTTCTAACCGTGCTACCGCTTTTTCAATTAACTGATTAGTGTAGGTTTGCACCCCATCATGATCTAAACACAACACTACCTTATCTGCGAGCTGGTCTAAATGAATGTTGGCAAAGTTAGATTTCCCTAGCACGGCTAATACATGTGCCTTTTTGTTCGCCTCAACCAGGCTTAATCCGGTTTCAATGCCTTCGGCTAAATACGTGATGCTGCGCTCGGCGGCGTGATTCAGCTCAATGCCGTACCCTTTACTGGGGCCATAGGTTTGTTTGGCCACCGCTGAGCGAGTGTCTTTCTGTGCGGTTTGTCGGTCGAGCTTAATCACCTGGACATGATGAATCGCACCCTGCTCATCCTTAGCAAACGCTAATAAGGCAGGTGTTTTAAATTTGCTCTCCCCTTTTGCCGGTTGACTGTTAATCCAGGGTAAAAAGCGTAAGTCCGCCTGTTGAGTGTGATGTACCTTGCGGTGGTCGTTGAGGTACTCTTCGGCCAACGTGCCTTTGATCGGTTTAGATACGCGGTAAAGTAATTGCGCGTAATCTTGCGTAGTGCTTTTGCTGCTTTTTTCTTTCACGTGAGACAGTTGAGGTCGGTGAACAGGGTCAGGCAGGGAACCGTGCCCAAGAAAGCCAGACGCATAGCGAAGTACCGCTTTAAAGTCACTCAAGCCTTGCTCTAGGCGGATTAAGGCGAGTAGATTTCCCTTCTCCCCTGTCTCGTGATTGAACCACAAACCGGTTTCCAGATTAATCGCTAAGCTGCCCTTACTCCCGTAACGCAATTGACCACGTCCAGAGAGTTTGTTGTTCGGTTCCCCTAATAACGTAATCGCTAGCCGTTCAGTTTGTTGTGCCAGTGCGTGACTAATGGCTTTTGCGTCGAGCTTCGGTTCTCGGGGTGTTATCGCAACACTCGATCTAGACTGCTGATCCCTGTCATTAACGGGTTTTAATCGCTCCGAGTTGCTGGCACTAAAGTACGCTTCTTCTTCAGTGCGTGAGCTTTGCTTTGTTGGTTGATCGAGTGCACTCAGTGAGTCAGGTGCTTTCTGGTTTTGCGCATCGGTAGACTCGACTAACCCCAACACTTCTAACGCAGAGGTTTTCTCAGCCGCTTTTTGTTTCTCCGGATCGCTTAAGCGACGAATCAGCTCGGCTTTGTTATCGGTATAAATCACAACATTAGAAACGCCGCGTGAGAGATCCACGTAAAAGGTTTTGTGGGTGGTGGCATTCACCCGCCAGGATAAGGCTAAGAAAATAACCGAGCGATCATCTAAGCCTTGCACACCCATCGAGGTGTAGGTGTAGGCATAGTCCCAATGACGATCACTGTCCTTTTGGGTATCCAGCACTAACAAGTCGCCGTCTTCTTTGAGTAGGGTCACTTTCTCCTGATCAATGTGCTTGACTGTGTATTCAGTATTCGCTAGCCAACCGCTCTCTCGATTGGTTTGTCGCAACCGCAGTCGGTCACCCAGTGCTAACGGACTGGTTTGAGGGGTGAGCGCACTCATCTGTGCAGGAATCGCCAGCGTTGCAGGATTAAAGGTCATTTTGATTTGTGATTCGCGGTTTTGACAGCGCAATTCGTTACGGTCAGGGATCACTCCTAACACCGTCCAATGATCACCCGCATTAACCCCACCAAAGGAGCGTGCAAAGTGCAATTCATCACCGGCTTGAAAGTTTTTGACATGCAATAAATCCGCTTGATCGAGATTCTTACTCACCCAGCGGGTGCTGCTGAGTTCCTCACCGTGAACCACACCTTGTTCTTTTAAACCCGCACGAATCAGCGTATCAAGTATCTGACGGTCTTCGTGAGTATCAGCGACCACTAAGGTTTTTGCTCGATGCTCAGGCGTTCGGGTCAAATAATCTTTTGCCATTGTTTCATAAAGACTCGGTTTGTTTTCTGGGGTTTCAGTGGCTTGATCCGCTGCATCAAGTATTATCCCGTGCTTTTCTTTAATGGCTGTTGCTAAACTCAACTCCTTGTCATCATGGACAGCAGTTTCACCTGGTTCTTTGGGTTGACTAATCTCAATGAAGCTCGTCGTTGGAAAGGATTCAATGCCTTTAACGTCACGGTCAATGGTGTCTTGTGGGTTAAGTCGTTCGAGTTGCTCAGCAGATTGAGTAATCGCTTTGTTGGCTGCAAATAACACCGCTTGTTTATAGCCAGAGTCTTCTTGGCGCATCACTTCGTTCATCTCCACATACGGCAAGACCCCCGCTGCTTGGGCGAGTGGAACTGGTTTGCCTGCTTCCACTGACGGGTTTTGATGTTTGTCCCCCACTAACAACGCACGGCCACCGGATTGAATCAGTTTGTTTTGCAGGTCACTGAATAAACGACTGCCTAGCATCGAGACTTCATCCACAATAAACAGTGTCTTTGCCGTAAAGGTAATACTGTCATCAAACACAAAGCGGTGAATCGTCACGGTTTCAATGCCTGCTGCTTTTAACCGACGCGAGGGATTGGGCAGTTGCAGCGAGGCATCCATTTTTTTAACCGCAACATGAGTGGGTGCTAAGCCAATGACGTCAAAGCCTGCTTTGAGGGCGTGTTCTTTTAACGTACGCATCATGGTGGTTTTACCGGTGCCTGATAAGCCTTGCACACTGACAAAGCGATCTGCTGTGGTTAACGCCAAACTCACGGCATTGCGTTGGCCTTGGGTTAAGCGTTCTGGCAGCTCCAGTGGTTGATCCGGTGAGGCAATCGGTGTGAGCACTTGCTGACCCGCTTTGATCTTCTCAAAAATGCCTTGCTCTAATGCTAAGGCGCCCTGACTCGTCCACACGCTGTCCTTGCCTAAGAGTTGCCCTGCTTGCGCTTTGGCTTGAAAGGCCGCTTCAATGGCGTGGTCACTGACTTCCCCTAACGCATAGGTCATTGCCGTCATCACTAACGCTTTATGCTCAAACGCGGCTTCGCGTTCGCCCAGTTTCGCCAGCGCATAAGCCACTGCGGTGTCAACACTGCCTTTTGCCTCACCACGCAAGGCACTGGCTACCGCTTCAAGATCATGACGAATGGTTTGATCAGCATATTGCACGTCTCGGTAAATGAGTGAGGGTTGACCCGATGCCACTTGTGAGGCTTGCCAAGGCAATTTGGATTGGGTGAGCTGTTTCTTGGCTTTGGCTTCATCGAGGGTGAAGACTTGGAGTTGCTTTTGTCCGTCACTGAGTTCACTCAGTAGTTGGCGGTTCATCTGATACGCAGCTAACGGCGTGCAAATGACTTGCTCGGTTTGATCGAGTTGGCTGGGCTTTTTTGTATACGCATAGTTGAGTGTCGCTTCTTGCAACGCCTCACGTGACCACTGAAAGACTTGTCCCGCCCTTTCCACGTGCAGCCCGTCTGCCTCAACCCGTTTGACGGTAAAGACTTGCCCGACCTCAAGTTCCGGCTGTGCTTGCCAGGGCTTGTCTAAACGCAGTTGCTCGCCTTCGGCAATGGCTAATTGACTAGCGCGATTAACCCATAAGGTTTGAGGGGTAGTTAGATCCAACACGTTAACTTGGCCTGACTCATCCTGGACAAGCAGGTTCGTTGGATCAGTAGGTTTTGCAGCCTCAGGCGTTGTCTCAGGATCAACCACCCGATACACCGCACGACTGCGCGAATCCATGCCGTTGACTAACAAGCGATCCCCTGGGCGATAAAAGCGGGCTTGGCTTTTCTCCGCATCACTTAAGCTTTGCGTGGAGAGCACTTGAAAGGTGGTGCTTTGCCAACCCAGTTGCCCTTTCACTTGTTGGTGGCCACGGATTAAGTGCACTAACTCGTTTTGCTGTTTGTTGGTTGTACACACTAACGTCGTTTGCTCACGCTCAACCTCATCGAGTTGCACGTAGTGTTTGGCTAAGGCTTGCAGCGGTTGTGCGCTGACCTTTAATTCAATGGGGGTTTGTTGACGCTGGATGGCATGATAAACCGGTTGAATCCCTGCTTGTTCAACCGTCGCCATCACATGCCCTGCTTTAAAGTTCGTGGTGGCTTGGGTGTTATTCAGGAGGATCAATTTAGATTTGCCTTTCTCCGCTAATTGATCAAGCTTTTTAAACGCGGCTAGGCTGAGCTTTTGGGCATCGTGAACCAGGATACAATCATGCTGGGTATTGAATTGCCCTAAAAAACCATTCAAGGCTTGTTCACGGCGAAAGCTAAACCCCGCCACGGTTTGCACCAAGTCAGGCTTTTGACTAAAAAAATCCGCAATCCAATCAAACAAAGAATAATGCGCCTTAGAGCGCTGTACCGCTTGTTGCAGCTGGTTTGCTTGTGTCTTTCCAACATGCAGCACTTGCACCGGTACACGCTTCGCTTCGGTTTGCGTGACCAAGGTTTGAATCAAGTCTTTCTCCTGGTGAAAGCCATTCACCTGAATCACTTGTACACGATCCTTACTGGCCAGTAAGGTATCAGCAAGGTTGGCTGAGCGCTCCTCAGGTAAGGGCACAGATTGACTGCTTCCTCGGCTGGCTTTAATTTGTTTGATCAGCGCTTTCTCTTCGGCTAAGAGTGCCGGTGTGGTGTAGTATTGCCCCGCCTTTCCCAGGAGCTCACCGGTTTTAAATTGATGGGCAATTTCCAGCTCAATGGCTTGGTAATCCAATTTCCCGTCAGCAAACCGAAAGGCTTGTCGCACTAAATCGCCATGGCTCATTCGGGTGGCATATTCCCCTAAGTGCCACGCAGCAAAATGCAAAGCACGGTTGCTGATTTGATCACGTTGGATCTTGGGTGGTGCTTTAACTGTAGGGTCTTCGTTAAGGCGATCTTTGCTGGCTTGAATAACACGGTCTAAATTCACATCCAGCTTAGCGATCTCGTCTTTCCAATACTGTTTGAGCTGACCACTGTTAATCGCTTGCTTGAGTTGACGTGAGTCCAGTGCAGCCACCTCAGCAGCGCGGGCACTGCTTAACCCCTTTTCTTTTAAGAGTGTCGTGATCTGTTGGCGTCGTTTAGAAAAGTAATCCAGCGTAGCTTGGTCGATACCGACAATATCAAAGTTACCGTGTGTATCCGTGATACGAATCTGATAACCGAGCTTTTTCACTCGACTGGCTAAGTCATTGGCGTGTAGAAGTCCGTAAAACTTTTGATCCCGATACAGTTGTTCAAAAGTGCCTTCATTTTTTGAAGAGACTTTATTTGCCGAAGCTAACGAGCGCCATTTACCGTCTGCGGTTTGGGTGACATTAAACACAATGTTGTGCGTATGGCGCAAAGGGTCTAACTCACGTGAGGTGGTATGTGGATGCTGTGCCATCACGAGCTTGCCGGTATTCTCGTAGTGTAATGCCTCTTTAGTGCGAATGCGCGCTTGGGCTAAATCTTTTTCAATCCGTGACAGAATAAAATTATTGGAAGCCTGCACCGCTTGTTCGAGTCGTTCATCACCACCAATCAATAACAACAAAGAAACCGATTTAGGCGGTGCGACTTGAAGATCAAAGCCTGGGCGATGCACTAATCGCCCGTTCTCATGTTTACCTAACTCATCACCAGTCGGTAATTTGCCGTCCAAGAGATTAATATAAACGCTTGAATCAATCGTTTCTGACAAACCTAATGCTTTTGCTCCTTGGCCATACCAGCGTGCTACTTGACCCATCGATTCTTTGTCACTCAGGTAATAATTATCCTTCTCCTGGTAATACTCCCAAGTCCCTGGTGAGCTGCTTTGTTTGAGAGGTTTAATGGTTATCATAGTCTATCCTTTTCTACCATTGCTCTAACGCAATTTTGGGTTCTTTGGTTGGTTCAGTTGTTTTTTCAAGCTTCTTGGCTTCTTCTTCAAACGCCTGAATCCGTTTCACCGCTTCATCTCGTCTTGGATCATTTTCTGCTTGTAAGGCAGCCGCCGTAATTTTTTGGAGCGCATCAAAATCAATGGGGCGCTCTTTGAAGGGTTCAGCAATCACAGGACGTTCTTTATACGCTAACTGGGTGTGTAGAATTTGTGGTGTCCCTAACAACCGCACGTAATACTCCAAGTCTTTCATACTCTCAATGTCACTGGGGTACACAGTAGGGCGCGTGACTCGCTGAGTTCCAATGGTATTGCCGTCACGAATGGGGTTCGGCCCGTAGCTTTGACTCTCTCGCACTTCTTCGATGACTTGCTCGCCCAGGTTAGCCGACACCCACTTCGCCACATCAGCGGCATTACTGCGCGAATAGATTTTACTGTTGAGCAAATCCGCAATGGCATTGGCCTCATGTTGGCCGTAGAGAAACTGCAATTGCGAAAAGCTTTGAATCCCCACCGCCATACAGCCACCAAATTTACGAATGTCCGCTGCTGTGTCTGAGAGCATTTCTAAGCGGTGCAAACTCGCTAGCTCATCAATGACTAACCACAAACGCCGATCCGTGTTCGGCGGTAAGGATTGTATGGCGCTCATGGCAAGCCCTAACCACGAAGTCAGTAACGGCTTTAAGCCATGGTGATACTTTGAGGTTGAGCTGATAAACAACCAACCCCGATGCTCAAAGGCAGTCTTGACCCATTGGTTGATAGAGAAGTGCGGCTGGTTGCTGGTTTCCAACCCTGCTAAAAACCGCAAGGATTTGGTGTAGGTGGCGAGCACGGATTTAATGGAGATGGCAGTCTTTTCAATTTCTTTATTGACCAACGTTTCGGCTTCCGTGCCTTTCAGTAATTGTTGTAGCTCTTCGAGGGAAGTCGTTAACAACGCTTGTAATAAAAAAATCGGACTGCGTTGTGGATGGTCACGCAATTTCCAAGCCAGTGCCGTAAAAATCGTTCGCGCTGAATCCACCCAAAACGGTTGATCGCCTTGCAAGGATTTCGGCATCAAGTACATACTAAAGTTAGACCACTCCAATGGGTTGTTAAACTCTTCCCACATCAACCAATTGGGACAATCACGGGAAAAGACATTCAGATCAATGTGCCGTGGATTGTCACGCTGGTAGTAATGCGGTTTGAGCACGTTTTCTTTATCGTAAATAATGGCCGGATCCCCTGCTGCTTGAATTTCATCAAGCAAGGCTTGAATCGCTTGGGTTTTCCCTGTCCCTGTTGAGCCGTGAAACAAGTTGCCTTGAAACTCGGCGCGTTTAGGTAGGGGCACTTGACCCAGTAGTTTAATATCCGAAGCCCCGCGCTCACTGCGTTCAATCAGGCGAGTGAGTTTTTTAGGGTTGGTGATTAAGGTCGTGCCACTGATGAGCTGGTCATGGCTGTAGCGATCACCGACTCTAATGAAGTACCGATTCGCCAACCAAGTTAAAATGACCATCGGCACTAACGCCAATAAAGCAGCTTTCACTAACCACGCTTTACCTACGTTTAGAAAAACACGCAAATCCTGGCTAATAATGGGATCCGTTAAATAATGATGGGCAGTAATACGAGTTTCGCTGTTATTAATAATCAAATGATTACCTAACCCAATCAGCTCCAAGCCCTGCGAGTACAGTCCGTACCAATAATACGGCAGGTATTCATGCAGGGCGATCAACAAGATCACCCCAACACAAAGACAGTACAGCAAAAATGCCCAGTGACCGATTCGGGCAGTGACTTGGGTGAACATCTTCGTTTGATACAAAAAGATCTGCCCACCCCGCATAAATTGCTTGGTTGTGTGTTTCATTTTTTTAAGCTCGCTGGTTTTTTAAGTTCAGTTTTTCTTAAGCGGGTTTATTCACTCGTGTGTCATCGCCATTAGGATCAACATCCGGTTGCATTACCAGGGTTTCTTCTCGCAATGGCGTGGCTTCGTCTTCGATGAGTACGGCGGTGCCGTAGCACCTAACATAGGTGTTACTTCCGCCACTAAAAAACAGTAATCCAACTATTGCATTACCGCCAATCTTTTCTGTTTTTCTAACAATGTCTTTTTGAACAAGATCAAAGTCACGACCTTTAAAAGCTTCAAGTAGACTGTCATTTTCAGGCTCAGGATCTCCAATCACCATTCCAAGTACTTTTTTAATTTTTTTACCAGGAATGGTGTCAGTGGTTACAATTAACATAATGTTTCTCCTTTGAGTTAGTGATCTGTATCTTCATTTTTACCAATAAAATAATCCATGGCCGAGGCGTGCCAATCGACTTTTTTATTATCAAGTTCTTTCGGCAACGCGACTTGCTCTTTTAAGTGCGCATTACGCTCTTCAACAGCGGTTTTATTATTCATGATTTGTTCTTCGTTACCTTTCAGTGAATCAAACGGTTTTCTTTCTTGCGTCTTCCAATCATGACCGCTCAACTGATCCTCTTGATGATCGAGCTTATTTTTTAACGAATCGGTAATCCCTTGTTGATCTGCCTGTGTTTCAATAAAGTGTTGGTTTTGATTGTAGACACTGCTTGGACTGCCTTGTTGCAAACTGTGCGAATAACCTTGATAGTCTTCCGCTAATTGATGTTCGCCCACTGCTCGCAAGGCTTTTTGGGCTTGTTGCGCCAATTGGTTTTGTCCGCGCTGACTTTGCCAATAGCTTTGCGCCATGCCTTCTTGTTTGATTAGACTGGCTTGATCAGTTTGCGCTAAAGTCTCTTGACCGCTAGCACCGTAACGCTCACCTACCCAGTCTGTAAACGCTTGCGCGAAGTTTTGATCAATGCTTTGTGAATGCTCTTTCGCATAGCTCGCTGCTTGCTGATACGACTGCGCTTGACTGAAATCTGCACTGGCTTGCTGCGCTTCACTTTGTGCATGAGCTAAGTTAGTCGCAAGCTGTTGCGTTTCATTCACACCATGGCTGTCACTGTGATCCGTGTGCAAGGATTGCGAGCTACTGATCACATGATTAAGCGATTTAACAAAACTTTTTCCTTCCGAGGAGTTCATAAAGTCTTGCATTGAGGTGTTGTAGCTTTGGTTATGTGAAGAATTAATACTAGCCGCTCCAGTAAGCCCAGGTCTATATATTGGCCCAAACCTTTTCCTTGTGACCGAACCATTAATCCCAAACTTGACAGCCTCACTTAAACTAATACTATGCCCATGGAAGTTATGTTTATTGTATTGTTGCAGTTGATCTTCCATGTGCCGGAAATCTTGCGCTTGACTGTCGGTTAAAGTATTGCTCTGCCCCGACCCACTGCGCAAATCATGCGACCACACTTGATTAAGGTGATCAAACTGATTAAGCGCTGCACTCACACTGTGCTCTTCATTGGTTCGGTGTTGCTGACCGGACTGCATTGAATGTGCTGCACTTTGATTTAAGGCAGACACCACGCGATCCGTGCCATGCAATGACGTTGCTAACTGCGACATAGCACTCTGAGTATTAATAATAGCTTGCCCCGAGGCCGTTTGTGTCACCATAGCCCCGTTCGCTAACTGCTCCGTGTGCATCCCGTGTAAATTGGAATAATTGGTATCGTGTTTGTTCGCACTCCAGTTATTCCAGCTGTGATTGCCCATGCTAACATTACCCAGACTTAAATTGCCTTCGGCTAACTGCCCTGCCCCTTGCGTTGACCAAGATTGAATGGTACCAAAGAGTGATTGTGCGGCATTCATAAAGACCCCATCAAAGCCTTTGAAGAGCCCGACAGCTAAGAGCGGGGTTAAGAGCATTAAGTACCCGCAATAGGCAGCGTATTGAGTGGCTTCATGCACTAAGGCATTTTGATTCGATAAGGTAATCCCGCCTTGCGCAATCGCTAACCCACTCATGTTCGCACTGAGCTTCGTCGTCATTAAAAAGTTCACCACCGTAAACATCATCGGCCAGGTGTAAACAAAGCACATCGAGGCAACGTATTTTTTTAAGATGGTGAGTGACATCGCCGGTTGTAAGGCCAGCATCATCACTAGCGGAAAACAACAGACTAAAATCAAAAACAAGGTCGTGCCCATCAATGGCATCATGTAGCTCGCAAAATGGGCTAAGGTAAAGTCGGACAAAATCTGCTTTTGCATGGCAGCGGTGGTGTTGTAATTAATCATCGCAGCAGGGGCATTGCTGGTGGCTAATTGGGTACCGATGCCTGAGCGCATCGCGTTGATCATCGTGTTTTGAATGAGCGCTTGTTTGGCATCATTCGCCATGCCCATGAAGTATTGATACGTGGTGCCCAGACTGGTCAGTAAATGGGATTGGGTGGTGGGGTTGCTTTTGCCAAACAACACTTCACTGAGCCAATTGGTTTGCTGGGCGAGCTGCGCGTCTAATTGCTTTTTCAACCAAGGGAGCGCTTGCTTACAGGTTTGAAACTGTTGATCAATATACAGCCCACGCACCGGCGACATGGGTTGTTGACTTAAAAAGCCCAACAAATTTGAACTATTCGCAAGTTGACTCACCGTGTATTTATGGTTAATCAAAATATCCGGCACAATACAGCGGCTAATAAAGGCATTAACCACTTGACGTACCTTGGCATCAAGGACATGCGTGTTTTGATTGGCGGCATAAAAGAGCTTCGCGCCATAGATCATGCCGGTGTGCGTGTAATCAAAATCATCTGGTGTGTGAAACACGTCTTCAATTCCTTGTGTGAGCCCAAGACTGAGCGTGGAGATCAGATGCGCAGGCATCGCAATCCCGTAAGGGACGTTATCCACTGCCCCCGCCGCACTCATGGGATTACTGACATCAATCACTTGAATCGGTACGCGAACCCCAATGAGTGCGCCCATCACTGCCACGTAAATCCCTAACCATTTGGCAAACACCAGTAAATCATGACTCTTGAGATATTGCCAGGTGGCGCCCAAAACCGAAAAGACTACGCCAATGCCCATGGCCGAGGCAAAGCCTTCCCCGCCGATAAAAGCCGCCACCGCCTTAAACACCTCGGTGGCCACGTCCCCGTCTGAAAACACGTACACGCCTAGCATTAATCCGCTCCTCCTAAACTCACCTGAAACCGACTGGCTAATTGCCCTGCAATCGCTTGTTGGTAGTGCAGACTTTGTGCGATTAAGGCCACTTCGGCTTGAATCTTTTTATTGGCATTGGTGCGTAACTGTTGGGTTACTTGCATGGAACGGGCTAAATTGTTTTCAATCGGTTTTAACAGCTCGCCGTGCTGACTGTTGGCTAAACTGGCTTGAATCAGTTGTAAGCTGTCTTCGAGGTATTTCGTTAACAGGTCTTCGGCAATCAGTTCCGCATAGCTTAAGGTGTCAATCTGATTGCCCGATTCCAGTGAGACCTCAATAAACCGCAACACCGGCAAACTGGTTTTTGCTAAAAAGCCTTTTTGTGCGGTGGTTAAGGGTTTATCGGCTTGATAATCGTCACTGAGCTGAATGAGGAATTGATTGACCCGATAGATCAGCGCTTGCGTGGGGGCAATGTGGACATGCCCTTGTTGCAAGAATAAACATTGATTCTTACCACTGTCTTTGCATTGATAGATGGT
Organism: Gammaproteobacteria bacterium; assembly: GCA_965196985.1. GTDB lineage: Bacteria > Pseudomonadota > Gammaproteobacteria > UBA12402 > UBA12402 > 2-12-FULL-35-23. The sequence goes on from CBDALO010000233.1 coordinate 70,437, forward strand.
GCCATCCCCACCGTTCATTAAGGCTTTGAGGAGACTGTCATTGGTAATGAGTGCTGGATAAATACTGGGCTTGCCGTTTTTGTCAAAAATGATCGTTCCCGAAAGTGAGAGAAAAAATTCCGCCAATTCGGTGTCTTGCTGCAAGAAACCGTTTTTCTCTAAGCTTTGCCACACTAAATTGATGTTACGGGTAATGACCTTTTTGCCTTGATCGCTTTTAATCAGATCATCCAGGGTGGAATCGCCCTTGCCATCAAACCCACAGCCTTGTCGGGCAGAGGCCCAATCACTAAAGGCATTACTTTGCACCCCTAAGTCCTGACACGCCTGGCGTTGCGCGGCGGTGTGTTTCGGCCACAGTCCGCCCACTAAATCTTGTGCGGCTTCACAGCTGGTTAAATTATTTTGATTCATTTGTTGCGCCCAGTATTGTAGTTTGGTCATTACGTTACTGATTTGGGGCGCATAGGTTTCCATGGCGAGCTGAAAGCCATAGGGAATGGAATCAGATAAAATGTTTTTCGCAAACTGGGTGAGCTGACCACTGTTAATAAAGGAGGCGCCACCACCAAACAAACTAATGCCCCCGCAACCCGCTTTTAACGACGGCAAATCAATTTGGGCAATTTGTAAGTCACGCGATTTGGAGCGCAAGAACAAGGAGCCCGCACTGTAATACCCTGCTGCTTGGCTTTGAAAGACATGCGGGCCGGTGGTGTCTGAGGCATAGCCTAAGCCTTGCCAGAAGCTATCCAAATCACTGCTCACTTGCGCGTTGGCCAGTGTCAGTGGTGCAAGCAAGCATAACGTGAGCAACGCACGCAATGGATTAGTCAGCATGAGTCTTATCCTTGAGTTGAGTGAGTACCGTGGTTAATCGATTCAATAGCGCGGGTTCAGAGACTTCCCCGAGTGTGACGGGGGTCAAACCCAGCGTGTTGACGTTCACCACAAACAAAGCAGGCACTTGATGCGGTAGTGAGCCGTACAGGGTTTTAATGACGTCTCGCGTTGCCAAGAGTGAATGCGGAAAGCTCGGTAAGCTTTGCCCATCGGTGGTGTAGGCAAAGGTGTGTAACTGCAACCGCGCTGCGACGTCTTTCACCAACGGATCAAAGCGTTGACAGTGCGGGCAGGTGGCGCGATACACCAGCACTAAGGCCCAGGGGGACGATTGGGCTAGCGTGTTGAATGTGCTTCGTGTAGACTGCGCCCTACCCCGTGTTTGGGGTGTTGTTACGGTTAGGGCTTGTTGTGTTCTTGCTGCAATGAGTTCGCGCAATTGACCATCCATCTTTTGAGCGAAACAAGCAGCACTTATCCCACAGCCCGTGAGTAAACCAATAAGTCCTAACCACCCTTTCCTTTTCCTGCGAAATATTGTCATTGTGCCACCTCTTGATATTGCGTCACTCGCTCACTGATTAAACGCGGTAACGCGGCTTGACTAAACGCCCCATAGACCACCACTTGCGACTCGCGGGTGGTGGGGTTCACTAACACCAATGCCGGTAAAGCTTTAACCCCCAGTGTTGCGGCTTGCCCAAAATCCGTGAGGTTTTTAGGCATCACCGCTAAGGCACGATGATCCATCGGCACACCTAATAAACTCAGATTGGCTTGTGCGGCAAACTGCGCGACGGTTTTTGCGAGCAATTGATCCAAGGCTTGACCCCCGCGATAAAAAAAGATCAGCACGTCAGTTTGTGCGAGCTGGTGTAAGCGCTGTTGATCACGCTCGGCGTGTTGCAATTGGGCGAGCTGATCGGCTTGGGCATTGCTCGGGTGTTGTAAGCCGTAATCGAGTGACGGATACAACAGCATCACTAACCGACTGGTTTGAGCAAACTGAGTGGCGCGCTCACTGATCCAGTGCTGCATGGCATAAAAGCGAGCAGTGTTAGCAACAGTCGGTTGCAACACCGCTAAGGCTTTGGCGGCTTGGAGTTGACGTTGCACACGGTGGAGTACAGCGAGTGGATTGCTTGCTTGGGAGGTCGCCTGGACTTTTTTTGGCTTGACTGACTGGTGTTGGTCAACCAAAGGCACGTCATTCCAGTGCCAACCCAGTGGATTCGTTCTATAATAGGCATTGTCCGCGAAGCTGCGAGTCGAAAGCACAAGAGTCAAGACGAAAAAAGAACAATAACAAACTAAGCGCTTCATAGGACTGATACTCCATTTTTGTTCTCGTTCGTCCCTGCACCCACCGTTCCAGGGTGCAGGCGCTTTTTCACGCGATTGGCGATGTCATTGGCATTCGGTAACTTGACACGGTTTTTCAGATCCGCGTACAAATTACTGAAATCAATCTTGTCAAAATCAATGCGCTGTAAGTCTTGCACGCTGATGCCTGAACAATTGGGATGATGCGGTGCACCGAACGGAATGCCTAATTGACTCAGTCGCCCTTGTTGTTGCACGTCTTTCGCCATGAGCCCATCAAAGACGCAATAGCTTTTTTTATGGCTGGTGCAAACGCCTAAGGTTCTATGAGCACAATAGCTGCCGACTTCAATCGCATAGCCTTTTTGTTTGGCAAAGCCGAGCTTCTTTTCTTCATCAGAGCATTTGGACAAGCCAATGTCTTTGCCCCAACCGTCATCCTTACAACAATTCAAATAACCAAAAGCCGCTAACGAGCATTTCATGGGCGTCCCAGCAAAGGCTTTTAAGGTTTGCTGATCACCGGCTGCGGATTTAGCTGCACCCGCTGCCGCTGCCATCTCCGCATCGGCTTTGGCAAAGTCGGTGCTTGTCGTGGGTTTTGGGGTATAGCATTGTCCATCGAGACAAAAATACTGACCCCCACAAGGGGTTGCTTGGCTATCCTCACAAGTCCGGTGCGTGCATTGCATCGTGACAGTGGCTTTGACACAAAACCCTGCCATTTTGGTCACACACTGATTAACCACCTCACTGCACCCTTGATTTAAAAACCCTTGGCACGAATCACTGGGTGGTAACCCACAAAAATAGGTTTCTTGCTGTGCCCAGCAGAGTTCAGTCACCGGTACGCCATCAATGGTTTTAGTCGCTTGACCGGCGGTGCAATGCCAAGGGGTTTGCACGTGACAATAATTGGGTGGTAAGTTCGGACAATGCACTTCCCAGTGTGTGGTAATAATCGGTGGTGGTTTCAGTAATTGAGTCACCCACGCATAAGCTGGGTTTTCAATTTGGCCAGGCCCTAACATTTCCATGCCTAAGCGTTTCACTGTCAGGGTACTCACCAACGGATGAGGGACTTGAAAGCGTTGCTGGGAGACAACGCGCAATTGACCGTTAAGCGTGACCAGTTGACTTAAGCTTGCTTGCGGATGCAAATCAATCGGCGAACCCACTGGCCATAAATACGTGTGTAACGTGAGCGTTTGTTGGGGCGGTAGCGTTACTGAAGTGGACGCGGTGGTGCCATAACGTGGGGTTTGCAAGAATTTCAGGACACAGCTTTGATCACTCGCAGGCCCCGAGGCTAACACGGGCGTTTTTTTAAACGGGCCGTCTGCTTGAAAGACCACGTGCTGACAGGTGCCCACAAAACCTGGTGGTGCGTTCACCTCAACCACCAAGTCACGGGTGCATTGCAGCAGCTGGTGTCGAGTCTTGTCACACTGCACGGTGGTGGTTGTGGTGTGGCAATGCGGTTGGCGGTCACAGTGGATGTATTGATCAGAGAGGCCGTGTGCGATATGCTTCGCATCGTCTTGAATCACGAGCGATTTGGCCATACCAGGATCTTTCGCGTTAATTGTGATTTCAGGATGATTGGCGAAGTGGCTGTTGATCGAGCTTCCCGCTTGATCATTACCAATTTCAGCAGCCCCTTTCGCCACTAACGCATCGCCTTGTGAATAGAATTGAGTTGCCTTCGGCGTCGCGGTGTAATGCGGTAATTGACTCGGCGTAAACTGAGCAAGCTGGTTCGGCATTGCCGCTTGCGCGCGTGCGGCAGCAGCTACCCCTGCACTAAAGTCGGCACGGTTCTCCGCTTGCACCCCTTGCATTACACTCAGCACGACGACACTCAACACTAACACACGTTTCATTGAACCTCCCCTCGCGCTAACACTTGTTGGGCGACTTGGCGCAAACGCACGGTGTGTGCCCGACGTGCGACTTCATTGAGTAAACTGGTTAACGGCACATTGCCTGCCACTGAACTATAAGTAGCGGGAGGACAATTGCGTTGCTGTTCACAGGCTAACACGCGATCAGTCACCACTAACGTCGGCACAACCGTCACGTGATAGGCTTGAAACAGCGTGGGGTCAATTTGCACACCGGCAACAATCGGGTTGTGATTGTGAGGATGGAGGACGGTGTATAAGCGCTTGCTGGTTTCTGGCACGCTGTCATTGACCAACCCACGAATCACCACCGGCACCTGATAATGCGCCGCTTGTTGCAAGGTTTGGCGCAGCGCTAAGGTGGGCATTCCAAGGGAGACAAACAGCATCGCGCCGCTCGCTTGATTGGGGACACCCATCTGTTGATTCAGTCGCGCTTGATGCGACACCTGAGTTAACGAGGACGACCAAGCGGGTGACGTGACAGGCGTCGCAGCGACTAAACTCGCCAGTGCCAGCAACCCACTCACTAACAACGTTGGATAACGGTTCTTCATGCTCTCATCACTCCTATAACAAACAACAGTTACGTTTGCGCCAAATTAAAAACCCAAAATTGTTGTGTGCCCCTGGGGGCTCATGCCCTGCTTCCCACAGCTCGGTGTTGGTACCAAAGGGGTAACAGGCTTTCGCATCCGGTTCGGTATTCACTAACTCATAGCGATAACGGCTTTTCGGTAAAATCGGATGAAAGTGCTCGGTACACAACGCTTGGCCGTTCTTGCCTTCGGTGTCCCAGATTAAGGCAGGGGCGCGATGCAGCTTGTACACCATGCGCTCCGCTTCTAAGGTCGCTGCTTGAATCGGTGAGGTTTGATTGGCGACGCTGCCATCGAGTGGATAGGCCGAGCCTTGTGATCCTAAACACCAAAACAGTTTATCCATCGGTAAGGCGCGCCCTGTGGTGGTTTTGGTGGCATCCGCTGTGCAAGCGAGCTGGGTGGCTTGATTGCCAAACAGCACGGATTCCGGATCTAAAATAAATGTCATTTCGTCATCGTGCCAGGTGGGATCGAGCTCAGAGGGGTAGGCCAAATCGAAGTTACCGTGTTGCATACAACCGAGATTGGTGAGAATCTCTAACCAAAAGATCAACGGGTACTTGTAATAATGCACCCAATAAAAGGCGCCGTGATCCACGCCTGCGTTTTGAAAGTCAGTGGCGCCAATGTCGTTATTGAGTGAGCCGACATGAAAACTGACGCCACCTAAATTGACCATGCAAAACGGCTCACGGGTGACATCGACTAAGGCAGAGGGTTCCCAATAGCCAAAACTAATGCCAATTCGCCAACCGACTGGCAGATTGCACACACAAAGTGGCGAGCTCGGGTTTTTCGGGAAACACGTGACATCGATAAGGCAGAGGGTTCCCAATAGCCAAAACTAATGCCAATTCGCCAACCGACTGGCAGATTGCACACACAAAGTGGCGAGCTCGGGTTTTTCGTATCGGGAAACCGTGAATGCACGACTTGTAAGCTGCCCAAACTTAACGGAAACAAACACGACCAGCAAATATCGGTAAGCGGATTGACAAAGTGACCGGTACACAGCTCGTTAGCGATCGCCTTCGTACTGAATAAGCCGGTAGTGAGACTCAACAGCACCACCAGCATTCCTTTCGCTAGTTGTCGTTTAAGCAGTCTCATGGCTTACTCCTTGTGGGGTAGTGGTCACTTCTTCAATCACTAAGTGGTCACCGGTTTGATGTAAGCGCGCAGGCACGGTGTGAATCCCGAAGTGATGACAGAGCGTGCCGTCTAAATCAAAATACACGCGCCCTAATTGCTTGCTGGCGGTGGCCACATTGCCAGCCGTGAGAATGAGCTTAAAACGGTGGTGCTTAGCACTTAATGCCTTAATTTGTGTTTGCGCCCACCTCACTTGATTAGCCTCACGTGCATTGAAGAACAACCAGACTTGATCAAAGTGAGGCACGTGAGCAAACGGGGCAACAGCTGCGACGCTTTTCGGATCTAATGGATTGATCGTGGTGCCTTTGAGTAACAACACGTGTCCTTGGGTATCGTAGCGAGTTTGTTTCACGGTGTAGCGTGGGGTAAAGGTGAAGGTACGCGCGTGTTGGGTGGTCGTAACGCCTGCGACTGGTGTCGGCGTGAGAATGGCTTGGCGCGCTTGTTGCACCATGCGGTGTTGTAACTGTGTTAATTTCCCCTCTCGCTGAAAGAGTGCTAACCGTGCGTGAATAAAGCGAAGTAGATCAGGTTCAGCAATCGAATAGACTTGCCCGACCACCCCTAATGACTGGGCTGTCGCGCTTGAGGCGATGAGAAGACTCACCGCAAAGAGCAAGCAGCGTTTAAGCATGAGAGCTCCCTCGTTTTAATTGCTGGGTAATGGCTGCATTAATGGCTGCGTCAACCGCGTGACTGCCTGCCAACACGTGATGGCGTAACAACACGGTGACGTGATGCGTCTTGGCGTACGTGTTAAGACTTGCTGCCATGGCGTTGGAAAAGCGTTGAATCAATTGGGTACGCTGAGCAGGGGTTAACGGTTGTGCTTGAGCGAGCTCGCGTGAGAACTGCACAATGGCGTGTTGGGGCGAATAGGTCACGACACAAGCGCTGTGACTGCGCACGAACGCCAGACACGCAAGCAAGATCGCAACACCGGTGAGCAACCCGTGCCAAAGCAGCGGTTGACGGCACAGTGCGTGCAAGGGGTTCAGTAGTAAGCGCTTAGCGGTCATTTGTTAATTCCTTAGCGGGAGTAACGCTGGTGTGTGCAGCCGCGTGCGCTTGCTGGTACCAATCACGCCATTCACGCGAAACAGACCACCCTGAGACAAACGCGATGCCTGGTGCTATGAACAGTGCAAAAGTAAGCAAGGGCTTCATAAAAACCGGTTGATACTGTGTGATGGCCATCACGGTCTCACGCGCGCCATGAATGGATAAAAAGCCCAGGGTATAGAGTGACAACAGCAAAAAAAGGGTCTGTATGACAACATAAAGCTGATGAAGAAAAAGTTCACTCAGTGCGTAGCAAGCGCTGAGTAAAGGTGGCTGGGTTTGCTGTGACTTGGCATTAAAAAGTTGAGTGGTCATTGACGATTTTCCTCTTGTTGATTGACGGGGTGTTGCTGTGTCGAGCTTGCTTGTTCTAACCAGGCCAGCTCCTCACCGTGAAACTCACGTGCGGTCGATTCAATGGCTTGCATGAGGGTTGCCCCTTGCGCTTGGCATTGTTCCACCGCTTGAAATTCATTGGCTTTGGTGGAGTACAACACTTTACTAAACGGATCGATAAACAAACGCTGTACGGCACTCAGTTGGCCCGCTTTAATTAGCAGTGAGGAAAAGCCTGACTCAAAGCTCGGTTTAAATTGATTGACGAGTGCCACTTCGGCGTCACTGAGAAAACTCGGGAGCTTTTCGCGGAGCGAATCAAGGGTGCCTTCACCCTGGCGCATGAGTAATTTAATGTCGGCACTGTCCCAACAGGCTTTGGCGGTTTTACCGCTCAAATACCCGTCTGCATCTTGCCGAATCACACAAAACGAGCCACGGTGTTTTCGAGAGGTACGAAACCCTGCTTCAATAAAGCGTCCGTGTTGCTCGTTATTGCCATCTAACAGTTCCCAGGCTTCATCAATTAAGCACAATTTTTTTAGGTTGCGATCAGTCAGATACATTTGCTGGCTAATGAGATTAATTAATGAAAACAGCACCACGTCACGCAGCTCGGTGTTTTCATTGAGTCCACCCATCTCTAAGACAATGAGTGGTGCTTTGGGATCCAAGTCTGAAAAGGTATTAAAATACTTGCCGTATAACCCCGTTGTCATGTATTGCTTTAATAGTTGCTTGACATCATCGAGTGCCGGCACACGCTGATCCGATTCCTTGAGCTTGCGTTGTTGGATTTGCTCGATCATCGCCACCACAGTGTCAATGTTGGCCTCGACCCCTGCGGATTGATAAGCCAGCTCAACCGCTTCGAGTAAATACGCACGATTGACGGCGGTCATGGCTTGATCGGGATCGGCTAAGGCCACAATAAACTCACGAACCACGTTTAAGGATAAAGCCAGATCATCAGGATCCTCAATTTGATCTAAGTAGGAAAAGGGATTTAAGCGTAAGGATCCCGCCTCTAAATACCGACCCCCTAACAGCTGACAAAGCTTCTTATACGAACCACCCTTATCAATGATGTACACCTTACCCCTTGAGGACAACACATTCATCACCAAGGTTTGACAGGCCACCGACTTCCCTGCCCCAGGCGCGGCTGCAACACACACATTCCAGTTATCCACGGGCAGCTCAAACAGATCCAACGCGCACAATTGATTGTGCAACCCACTGGTCACCACGCCACTCGGTGTGCCCTTCCAATCGCCGACCATGGGTAACAGGTTCACCACGTTCCAGCTGGTCAGTTTGCGAATCTGTCCGCAGGTTTTTAAAGTCAGCCAGGAATCATTGGCTAAGTGCCCTGGTAGCGTGGCTAAATACAACGGCAGTTGAAATTGTTTAACGCATTGCAGTTCAAAGTGATCCGCTAAAAACGTGCTGGTGAGTGCTTTCACGGCCGGTTTAAAGTCAGACTCCGGCGCCCAGACAATCACACTCATGAACGCTTCACAGATGCGCACCTCATCACGATCTAAGGCGTTGTAGAGGCTTTGCCATTCGTTGTATTGGTCTTTTAAGCGCGGTAACCATTTACTCATGGCAGAGTGCGCGACCTTCTCTAAACGCAGGCGCTTGAGATTGGCGTGCCCTTTGGCTTTCAGTGCAGGAATCAATTTAAAACTCAACGACACCGCATGAGGGGATTGCACACTGGTGGCGCGTTCAGCGGCCGCTAAGTAATTGGCTGTTTGCCACAAAGCGTGTACATCGGGGTTTTTCTTGACGGTGAACACACTGGCGCACCAAGGGCGTTCGTCACTTTCAAAGCGCAAGTGATCCGGCTCCACCGTTAAACGCTGTTCGTGCGTCCGGCACTGCTCATTAAGTAATTCCAGCGGATTAAAGTCGGTGTCCGTAAACGCTTGATCAAACTGCGGGTAGCTCAGTGAGCGCATGAGCCCTAAAAATTCCGGTGGCCGCACCCGAGTGGGGGTCAGGTTTGACGTGCGCAATTCAGCCAACCAATGCTCAGTCACTTGCTTGAGCTGCTCGGTTTTTTGGGCTTGGTTGCTTTGATCACTGGGTAAGGATAAAAACCAAAACACCCGTGAGTCCATGAGCCCGTAATAGTTACCGAGCTTATTTGGCAAACCGGCTAAGGTCGCACGGTGGTAATACTTGGCTTGGCGTTTCGCTAGTTCAGCAAACAACCCGCCAGGTTGGGCAAGATCGGCTTCAATACCCGCAAGGCGATCACCGGTTTGCGTGTGCGTGACCCGTAAGCATTGCACAAAGACCTCACTGTCCAATTGATTGACCGCACTCACCAAGCTGGTAATCAGTTTTTCATCCGCACCGGTGAGTAACGGCACTTCAATGGCTTGCATGACGGAACGTGAATTAACATACACCTGATGCTCGGGGTCATACAGGCGAGTCGGCAGTAAGTGATAAAACGGTTGTGTGTCAGGCACTAAATGCTCGGCATACGGCACAGCAGGGGGTAATAAGCTGCGGGAAAACGCTTTGGCGTGTTGCCAGCAGTCGGTCAGAAAAGCAAAAGGGCGCGACATTAGTGGGGTTTCCTTGTGGTGTTTTGCAGCGCGTTGCAAGCGGTGCAGGGTTGAGGCGAGGGCGCCAACAACAGAACTACCCCTACCGATCCGACTAACGCCAACAGCAGTTTCATTAGCGGGTGATGCGGTAAGTGAATCACCGCAATGAAGCCACCAAAGACGGAGAACACCACCACGCTCATCACAACCCAATGAACGAGGCCGTCCAAGCCTGTTCGCCAGGCGCTTTTTGTGCTCGCTGGGCAGGCCCAACTGGCGCTGAGCAGAAAACTGGTGCCAAGCAACAAAAGCAATAAGCACAGTGCAGTTTGGTTGATGTTCGGGTGAGCATTAAGCGCTAAGCCACAAAAAAAAGCACTCCAAAGCAACACGAGAGTCAAAGGCGTTAAGCGCGGTGGCTGGATCAGTTTAAGCAGGGTGTGTTTCATGACCATTCCTTTTTACGTGTAAATAGAAAGCGCGGGTCGTCTGTCCGAAATGCGAAGCTTTCTGGCTCGACAGATAAGCGGGGCAATGGCAACAACCAGAGCAACGACAGACCCAATAGGCCATACAGCACACTCTGCATGACGAATGACGCCCAATGAAAAATCGCATCCGTTGTTAGCACGTGCCAACCTGCTGCAAACAGCCCGACGCTCATGACAATCAGAAAAGACTGGCGCGTTCTTCCCTCACCCAACACCCATCGGCTATAAGGGAACAGCCACGTTAAACCCATGATGGCAAGACCCAAGCCCTGACAGAGTGAATTCAACTCAGCAGAGCAAACACGCGGAAAAAGTAAGGGTAACAAACCGATTAATAGACCCAACGGCAATAAACAAACAGTGATTTCTTGGCAACCTGCCTTGAAAAGTGCCTGATAACTCGTTAACTGATCACAATGATACTGAGAGAAAGACTGCTTGCGCTTATCGTGATGAGCTTGATTTGCAGCTTCCTGCGCAGTTTTGGAAAGCAGTGTCATTCTTCGCCCACTCAAATCCAACAGAAACGATAGCGCGATAACCCACATGAAAACAACTAATAGGCTCACTAGCTTAGCCATGTTCTCTGGCAGTAGGCGCGACCCTTCTAACCAAAGGTGGTACAGCGTCATCGTAAAAAACAGGCTAAACAAGCACGCTTGCAACAAGCCTAATGGCCAAGTGAAACGATACATGACCTTCATTATCCGAGCTCCTTACCGCTTTGACGGATCAGTGTGACAGGATGACCCAACCAATGACTCGGCGTCATCACGGTGTAGACCGTACTGGCAGCATGGTAGTTGTCGTGACTGTCAACAAAGGGAGCTACCCAAACACGTTGAATGCTTTCATTGGTTCGCAGCGGTTTACCGGCTTGCGCGAATTGCGTGCGCGCTGCCTGACTGGTTGCCGTTTGATCCGCAATCACCGCGGGGTTCTCACGGTGAGTAAAATACCCGCTGTCCGCTAAGCGATTCACTTGATTGAGCGAGACACAACCAGCTCCTCGACCCCCGACCTCATGACAATCAAAGTCACTGTTCATGCCCGCACAGCCGGCTAAGACGCTACACAAACCAATCAAACCGATCAGCGTTATCACTCGATTCATTTTATACACCTCCTCGAAAAGCCTTAACGTGATCGGCCATTTGACTCATTTGGGATTGAATCTGATTTACCTGATCACTGGGAACACGGTCACTGAATTGATTCAGTGACGCTAAACTCGTTGGATGGGTCGCAGCTTGCCCTGACCAGTAATGACTGGATAAGGTGCGCGTGGGTTTCGCCCCTGCAGGTTTGTCATCCGGCAGTAATTGAAATTGCGTTAAGAACACCAAGTCCACCACTGAGCCCGCATTGATTTCAATAATGGGATGAAACTGATCAGCGCGTTTAATGTAATAATCGGACAGTTTGGCGAGTGCCGTTTCAGCTCCTTGTGCTGCGCCGTATTGAAACACTTTGTTGTTATCGACTGTGCTCGTTGACCCTAAGGGCGAAATGCTTTGCGTGGTGTATTGTTGTTGCAAGGCGCTCCCAATGCCGGAGAGAAAGCCTGACGCACCGGCATAAGCTAACAGTTTGCCGTTACGCATGACCGGACGGCCTCTGACCCCTTCTTTACCCCCAATGTCATAGGCAGTGCCATTAATGTTACGAGTAATGGTTTTCCCATTTTTAATGCAGCTAATGGTGCTCAGTTTCACTTCCCCACGTTCGGAACTAATATCGCCATAGACTTCACCAACCACAAAACACCCTTTTAACGAGCTGTGATACCCGTTGGGTAACACCCCGTTATCTAAGATGCGAAACTCAATCGGTGTGGTATTGGATTGCCCATTGACCGAGGCATTGGCATCGGCTGCACCGAGTAACACTGCTTTGGCAAACGTGCCTGGTAACACACAGTTTTCAGGGGTACAACCCTGCTTGGCTTGTTCGGCAGGATTGACGTAATCAAAATGAAACGCACGCGGGGCATAAAGATTGGCGAATGTCATCGGATTAGCTGTTTGCGGCGCACCAACCAAATGCGGTTGCTTAGGCATAACGCCTGGTAATGGGTGGGTGTTTGTTGCGTGAGGCACAGCGGGCTTCGGTGGTGTTGAGACGGATTGCTTCGCCGTTTTTAATTGCTGTTGCAGTGTTTTCACTTCTTGCTGCAAGGCTTTAAAGGCCGGTTGTTGCTCCGGCTTCACTGGGGTGTGTTGACGCAGTTTTGCCAACGCTTCTTGCAAGCTGGTTTGATTGGTTTGCAATTGTTGTAACGCTTCACCGGTGGCTGATTGATTAAAGTCGGCAATGTCGGTCGTGGTAATAAACGCGGGCTTGGTGGGCTTTTTAGTTACTGCATGACGACTGGGCACCAACCACCACAAGAAAGCGCCCAGTAAACTCAGTGCCACTAATACCACCGCACCCGTTTTCAATTGATTGCGTCGTTGGGTGGCACGATTGCTTGTTTTAGGCTTATTCATCACCCGCTCCTTCCTTGAGTTTAACCACTGCCACCCAAGTGCCTTGGTGCGCGGGCACGGTTTGTCGAGCTAAAGCCACTGAGGCAACATTGGGTCGATAAAAATCACTCGGGTTGAGGGTGATGGTGTGTTTTGTTTGATTCACCAACCAATAGGCCAAACCGGTAAAGGTTTCGCCTTGCCAAACCGTGATCAGTCGCACGCGCCCTACCTGATAAAACGGCTGCCAGTGGCCTTTCACCGCCACTTGGGTAAATCCTGCGAGCGACTGTTGATTCAGGATCGCACGGACTAAGGTACTGAGCTCGTTGGTGTAGTTGGCGTTTTTAGGAAACGCTGCCGCGTTCGTTGGCACGCGCCCTTTTAAGACCAAGGTGCGTCCGTCCCCTTGTTTCGGCATCACTTGTAAGGCCACGTGTTGACCGGAACGACTGGCGAGTTGCAACGTAAACGGCATGGGTTGTAAAAGACTCACGTACACGCCCGCACTCGGGTCTTGTTGATTGGCCACCACCCGACAAAAACGCTGCGGACACAGTGCGTAGGTAATCGCATCATGAGAAATACTAACGCGATTGACATTGGTCGCACTTAAGGTGACGTGTAATGTTTGATTGGGTGAGAACGGGTATACCTTGGCATTGGTTGCTAACCCTAATGCCAAGGATGCGGAGAAACTCAGTAACAAGAAGACTAGTAATCTCATCGGGATTGCACCTCTTCAAAGGAGTGGAGTTGAATTAAGCCGTTATGGCGCGTAAACGTTAATTGAAACGTAGCGGTTACCGGCGGTAAGCGCTTCTCACCCACAAAGCGAGTCAGCACACCGCTTAAGCGTACCGCTTGATTGGCCACATCAATGTGACGCGCTGTTAAGGCAAAGCTGCTGCTAATGCCTTGGTGTTGCACTTGCTTCGCTTCAGTGGATAAGGTTTGTGTCAGCGCTGCGTAACTGTCTGGCGCTAAAAACTCGGCTAACAGGCGTTGATTGGTTTTGATCGTGGCAGGAGTAAAATCGAGTCGCAAACTGGCAAAGGCTTCGGCCACCGTGGCTAAGTAATTCGCTGAATACCCTTCCGTGCTGACTGCGGTGGGATTGCGAAGGTTCATCGGAATCAACCAAGCGGTTTGCTGGTGCGCCAAGCGACACACCGTGACGCCTAATAGTCCATTGACCAGCAAGAGTACCGCGCACACTAACACCCACCAGCGTTGATAACGCTTGGCGCGGCTTAGTTGATCTTCATAATGTGATTGTTCCATTCTTAACTCCAAACTCGTTGCGTGGAATTGGGTAGCCCACGAAAAAGTTGTGCGCTACCCGCCATGTGCCAATACCAAGTGATGAATAATGCCGCGCTGCCTCGTCCACGCTTCAATGCACGCATCAACACCAACCAAAGCGCCATCAGCATTAAGCCGATAATCATTGCTTTCATGAAAAAACACACCACAAAGAGACCGATCATCGGAATGCACTCATCCAGCGCTAATCCTAAAAGGCGACGCTGTTCATCCAAGTAACGATTAATCTGATAGCGTTCAGTCTTCATGTGTCACTCGGTCTTATTTGGTTGACAGTTTGGCAAAAACAGCCGTTGTGAAAATTACAATGACAATTAGACCGGCGAACACCAAGGGGTTTTTGGTTTTGATGTACGCTGTAATCCCTAAGATCACCTCAATAAAATACACGGCGTACATAAATGTTGAACCGGCACCAAACTGCGTATCAATTTCTTTCCTCGCACCTGAAAGCATATCGGTGTTGGGATCGAACGGGCCGGTGCCATCGGCATAGGCGACATTATGAATGAACAGGCTAAACACCAAGCCACCGATTAAAAACCGACAGACTTTATTGCTCGCTAAAAAATGACAGCCCCGTAACACAGTGTGTTGCAGGATTTGTTGAGGTCGTTTTACAAGGTTAATCATCTTACTTTTCTCCTTTGGGTTGAGGTAAGTTGGGTAAAGTGGACGCAGTCGTGGCACTGACGATAATTGGTTGCGCCACGTGCATCCACGAGTTGCTGACTTTGTAGCGTCACAGCGGGTGGCAGCGTGGCGTGGTGTGCGCACGCAGCCAGTAGCAAGGTCAGTACGGTCATTAAAATACTTTTCACAAACAGAGTTATCCTTGGGTTCATAGGTTAATGAGCGGCTTCTTGGTAAAAGCCTTTCAGCGGGTCTTCGGTGACTTTTGCAGGCTCAGCCGGTTTGGGTTTCTTTTTTTGTTTAGGCGTCTCTTTGTGCTCCCAAATGCGTTCGGCTTTCTTAGCCGCTTCACTCACACTGACTTGAGCAGCTTGCTTACTCTCAGTGACTTGTGCAGACAGTTTGCTCAACGCCTGACTCATCGCTTGCAATGTTCGCTTTAATTGAGAATCTTTTGAGGCAGCCTGGTTTAACAAGTCATTTGCTGTGAGATTCGTCGCCTTATAGGAGGCCGTTGTCGCATTCGCCTTTTGAAGCACGTGTAAGAGTTGCTGCATCACCGCCAATTGTTTTAACTGCAACGTCACTGTCACACTATCAACCAAACTTTGGTAGGCGACTGGATCCGTCTGCTGTAGCGCACTCCAATACACAAAAACAGGTGAGTGATTCAATTGGTTTTGAAGAAACGTCACCGCTTGGTTGGAAAGCCTTCTCCCAGATTGAGCAAGCTGATGAGCTGTGCGATCAGCATTCCGCGTAATCGCCCTCATCTCCGTTGGCCCTTGGTTCAGTTGATAGCGAGGCAAGCTACGACCCTCAATCTCACCATACGCTGCACGTTGTTTAGGCGCAGCGTTTTTGAATGGCTTGTCGTACTTTCCTTGAGGCGACCAATAAGAAGGATTGGTTTGTGTGGTCACGTGTGCTGCGGCGTGATTCTCTGTCACAGAGGTTGGACTCATTGCAGGTGCAGCGTGCGCCAAACTACTTGCAGCTACAGCAGTAACAATTCCGCAAGTGGTGAGTAAGGTTTGAATCAGTTGTTTCTTCATAAAAAATCCTTGTTAAACACATTAAGAAAATAAACCCGCGATAGAGCGAGCGGTTTGTTGGGTTAAGATCAAGCGTGCTTTGTTAAAGCTCAGATTGACTTGATCGGCTGTGCTGATGACTCGTGTTTGATAGCGCATCCAATGGGTTGAATCGCCACCAGTAATGCGAGTAACAGAGCTCGTGCCTTGTCGGTTGGCAGCGCTTGACGTTTCTTTTAAGGCACGTTTAGAACGTTCAGAGATTCTTACGTCACTCACCATGCCGAAAATTTCGTCTTTGACGAGTTGATCCGCAACGAAGCCAGCAGCACTTCCAATCAGTCCACCAGCAACGACTGCACCACCACTGTCGCCTGCTAATGCACCAATGCCTGCACCCATAAGTCCTGTACTAATTGCACTGCCGTAACCACCGGATAAAATTGAGCTCACATTTTGCGGGGTTGTTTTACCGGCTTTCATGACCGCTGCTTGCACTAAGTAATGCGCTTGGCTCATGTTTGAAACCACGCGATAGCCATTCGCTTGAATGGCTTGGGTTAACGCCGGTTTTAACTTCAATCCGCCCTGCCCTGAGACGTTATTCACACGCACGTAAACCGTTTGTTGCGCTTTCGGCACAGGGTTGAGGAAAATTGCTTCACTCATTTTCGTGTGCGTTTCAAGATTACGATGACTGATGGCCGTGCCTACCGCAGCACAACCAGCAAGCAAAGTGATACTCAGCGCACCAGCGGTTAACACACTGGCTTTGATTGGGGTTGTTAACTTCATTCGTTGAATCTCCTTGTCGTTAATGCAGGGTTGGGTTTAACAGGTGATGCAGCTGGCGCTGAATCGCACAGACCACCCCAATTTCAATGGGCAATGACGTACTTTCTAAGCCCGCTTCCGCTTCTTTGTTCAGCACCGCTAACCAACCGTTTAGCTCGCTGAGCACGTGTTCTAATTCCGTTTTTTTAATACAAACTTGCATCCATAGCTCCTTAGCCAGCGTGAGCTGGCACGGTTAATAACAACAAGCCGTGACAAACGGTGCACCCTTCTTGTTCTTGTAACTTCTTCTTGTTACCTGCACCGTTTGTTTCGACTTGAAGGGTGGTGGCTAATGTGTTCTTCCTACCTAACCGGTATGGGGTTATTTGTTTCATTCGCTCACCTTCACTCGTTGAAAGTCATGCACTCGCTGTAAAACACCCGCTGGGGTGTACAAGGCAAAACCTGTCGCTTGGCAGTGCTCACTGGGATATTGCGGCAATAACTGTTCGCGTAACTTACACGCGATAATGTCCGCTTTACTTTTTTGAATCGCAGCCAAAGTGATGTGGGGGTTAAACGCATAAGCCTCTTGCTCCTGGCACCTCTGTTGAATCGTTTGGTTCAATGCGTTCAAATCAGGTGAGCTTACTGATAACGCCAGCAAGTCAAACTCCTCGGTGGCTTTCAGTAAAATCAATTCCCCTAACGTCAGCTCAATCGGAGTGGTGGGCAAACACTGGATGGCAGTCAAGAGTTGATTGGCTGCTAACTCACACGCAAACGTCACATGCGCCTCGCACTGCTGCATGGGGTGCGTAAAACATTCTTCAGGATGTAAGCGCTGCTGGATTGCTTGCTTAAATTCATTCACTAACGCCGAAATCAACAACACTAAGGCATAACCGGAATAACGAATGGATGCTTGATTGCTCATTGCACAACCCCCCTACTCGCTGCGGGTTGTACCTGATCTAACTGCTTGCGTAACGAACGCAGTTTGCTTTTAGTGGATTCCAGTTGGCCGCTTAAGCTTTCGAGCTGGGCAGTGTCTTCATCACACGCGTATTGAATCATCCGTTCGATGGAGGCTTTTTCACCTAAAAGGGTGTTAAACTGAATCAGCAACGCTTGCTGTTTGTTTTGCTTGCGAGGTGCTTCGGGTGGTAGAGGGGGCAGCCATTGACCCAAGCGGATTTGTTTGACTATCGTATTGAGCTTTTTGTAAAAACACTGCCCTGCTTCACTAAAGCTGTTTGGTGATTCAAGTTCCTGGATAATACCCGCCAATAGAGCTTGTGCATCAAGTGGTGGAGCAATTGTCAGTCCCGCAACTTTCTGTTGAACAATGCTACACTGGGCATCGCTCAAGGTTTGATGAATCACTTGGTTCGTTATTGCGACCTGATCCGCTGAATCCGATTCAATCGCATGAGGTGGTGTTTGGTGATCTGAAAAAAAAGAATCAGCAGCAGCAATTGAGGTAACCTCTGACTCACCACCTGCTGTTGCTTTGCTCTTTTGTTTCTTTGTACTCTTATTACTTTGTAGGGTTGGCTTGTCCACTTTCGGGTTGCCTGAACGTGGAGCTTCTGAGGCTGGATCTAAAGGTTGAGGTTCTTCAAAGACATGATACGTCGTACCCGTTAAGCGTCCTTTTTTATCACGTGATTGCGTTTTGATAATATAACGCTCAGCGATTGCCTCGCTAATCAGCGTATAGATGGCTGTTTTACCTTCCTTTAATTTTTTGGACAGCGCATTGACGTTAATATCCCAATCTGTCGGCAGACTGTAGAGGTAACTGAGAAACCCTTTTAATGCGACAGATAAGTCATCGCGCTGAAGCATTGCATTAGAAATGATCGTAAACCGATTGGTTTTTTTAACTCGAAACGTCGCCATGCCTATTCCTCATGAAGGCAGGTTAATCACTACGAGTGTTTAGAAAAGAAACACTCGCGCCTAAGCGCGAGGTAAATGGCTTGAAGGACTCCCTCCTGCGATTGATTAATACCCGTGATAATTGGTATTATCAATCACTTGAGGGAATTGCCTTGCGTGGAAACAACCAATTACCTCTTAATTGACCCGACACCAACTTAGGTAACAGTCTAAGTTGGTGTTTTTTTATATAGTTTTTCAACAAATAAAATTTTTAGTAACAAATTTCAAAAAAAGCTTTTTTATGTCACAATGTGAGCTATTTAAAGAAGTGTAATTATCTCATATTGGGTTGTTTTTTCTATATTAGTTAACTCGATATGAATTGTCAACCTCAAAAAGAGGGTTCTATGAAGAAAAATAACTTTGAAGTTAGCTCAACAGTTTTCCAACGGCTTAAAGAAGCTAGAATAAATGCTGGTTATAAATCAGCATTATCATTTGCTAAAAAGCATAATATTCCGTTTACATCCTACAGAAATCATGAAAATGGACATAGAGGAATTAGTATTGAGCAAGCCATTGTTTACAGTAAATTATTAAATATTCATCCAGCTTGGTTAATGACGGGTGAAGATTATAGTGGGGTTACTCATAAAGATTTATTAAGTGAAGAAGATATTGAAAAGGTAGCTAGCCATCTTGCGAGCGATAAATTCGATATTGATACTGAATTACAAAAGTTTTTATTTGAAACAGCACTATCTTTATCTCCTTACCTAAAAAGCAGGCTAGATAAAGATTATGCGATTAGATTATTAATACATACATATAAAATCTGCATTACTAAAAATGTTAGTACAGATGAAAGGTTGCGGGTAGCAAAAGTTAGTGTTGAGCCGCTTATTAGTATGTTTCAAGTAAATAATCAGAAGATTAGCTAACTAATAACCTCTAATCTAGTTATCTCATTCATACTTATAGACTTGCTTTTATTGAGCTTACTATCGAGGCTAATGATGTTATTTAAATAACTATACTTATCCATTTCATTTTTCAAAAATACGTTGGAAACTTCCGGTAAATTAAAATCTGTATGATCCTGCATAACTGGCTTTAGATATGAATAATAAGCACATCCTGCTTCAATTATTCTAAACAGATTGTTTATGAATAATGTTTTTATTTTTGGATCCTTGCAGTGTGATGCTATACCAAAAACTATATAGACACCATTACCCATATTCAACGAAATAAAATGTCCAGAGTATAATCCATAAACACGTTCCTTCAAGGAGTCTATAGCATTTTTATTTTTCCCATAAGTACCATCAGTCCATGGATATATTGTGAATTTTTTATAAAGCTTAACAGATAATCCTAAGTCATACTTAGCATAAGTCGTTTCGTTATAGTAATGATTTTCTATTTTATCAATAGGTGATAGCATTAATAAATTCCTATTTTTATCCTCATTAAATAGATCAATAACCTTTTTGCTATTGGGTTGATATGAAACCGTTACACACATATGATCAAGGCCTACAACATAATCTTTTATATGATCAAGAAAGACTTTTTTTGCCTCCTGAGCATAAAACTCCGTTAATGGTTGTTTAATTAACATAAATCCCCCTTTATTTATCCAGCCCATTATGACAACATGCTCATATTGAGTTATTTACAGTTAATTTGCAACAAATTGGGATTATTTTATATGGAATTTCATAACAAAACAGCTATTATTACTGGTGGTTCAACTGGTATTGGGAATGCAGTAGTAAAAAAACTTATAGAGCACGAAGTGTGTGTTTACAATTTAGACATACAGCCTTCTGTAAATAATGAAAGTGCAACATACATTCCTTGTGATGTATCGAACTATAGTGATATAAAAAATGCTTTTGAGATAATAACCTCTAGCTCACCACACATTGATTTCTTATTTGCAAATGCTGGTGTGCATCTATTTGCTAATTTAGAAGAAACCACACAAGAAGACTTAGAGCGTGTTCTAGGGATTAATTTTAAAGGTATATATTACGCGCTTCAGCTTACGATACCACTTATGAAAAAGGCAAGATCTGGAAGTATAGTATTAATGTCATCAGATCAAGCATTTATAGGTAAAAATGATAGCTCCTTGTATGGGGCAACTAAAGGCGCAATTGCCCAGCTAACTAAAAGCACAGCGATAGATTATGCAAAGTTTAGCATTAGATGTAACTGTGTATGCCCTGGAACAATTGAAACACCGTTATATCATAATGCAGTTAATTTATACTCAGAAAAAACTGGTATATCTAAAGAAGATATATACGATAACTTAAAAAAAGCTCAACCTCTTAATAGGATTGGGCAACCAGAGGAAGTTGCGGACGCGGTTCTTTTCTTACTATCAGGACAGGCATCATTTATCACAGGTGCTTCATTAAGTATTGATGGCGGAGGAATTATTCAATAAAACTTTACCTTTACTTTTTTTGTAACTACAAGTACGGATTCTTGCTGAAATACTTTCTTATACTCAGAAGCTATATTTTTTACTTTTTCTTTGTTAATTAATGTTGGTTTATAAATAATAACTAAAATCTTCGAAGGCTCCATGATAATAGTCTTATTGTTAGATAACCACTCTCCCTTTCCATTTTCTACAGTAAATCCTTTTTGAAAATTTTTAACAATAGTAAGCGATCCAGCAAGTACACCCTAGTCAACTAGTTAAATTCATGTGACTGTATGCTCCCGCAAATAGTAACAAGCTAGTGCGCCATCCTTTCTGTAAATTCCATTGACTTGCTGAAAATAAGCAGGCGACTCAGTCAAATTAGAAATTCCTTTTAAGGTAAACTTAACCAAAAAAGAGGAATGACAATGAGCTGCTATAAAAATGAGAACTTAATCGAAGAAGCCATACATGTTTTAGCGATGGAGGGGTTTGAAGCTTTACCTAAGGGGTGCTGCCTTTATATAATGTAGAAAATATAGCATAATATACACTTTAACTTGATTACGGATGGTGTTTGGATGTTAGCTAGAATTCTCTCTGATGAAAATAATGAATTAACTATTGAGCTCAAGCTTCCACTAAAAGGATCCATGCTTGAATGTGAGGATGCAATTCTTGACGGCCTTAATGAGGTTGGAACATTAGCCACTGAAAAAGCTTTAAGTAAGTTTGATGCAGATGGCTCTCCTATCCATGTTGGAAAAATAAAGCTAACAGCACGAAGTAGAGATGAAGCAAATTACCAAACGCCTTATGGAGTTGCTCGAGTTAAGCGTTATGTTTATCAAACCTCTAAAGGCGGGAAGATCTTTTGTCCTTTAGAAGATAAGGCTAGAATTATCCAAGGATCAACACCGCGATTTGCAAAAATAATCTCACATAAATACTCAAACTTACCTGCTCCTAGTGTTATTGATGATCTCAAGGTCAATCATAACCGTAAAATCTCACATTCATACTTGCAACGGGCAACTGATTTTGTTGGCGGTATTGCACAAGCCAAAGAGGCTGAGTGGGAATATGAAGAGCCAAAGCTTGATGCAGGCATTGAGATGCTAAGTATTAGCTTAGATGGTGCATATGTTCTCACCGTTGATGATGGTTATAGAGAGAGCATGGTTGGAACTATTTCCATGTATGATAAGCATGGTGCACGCCTGCACACAACCTACGTTGCAGCATCACCAGAATATGGAAAAGATGAATTCTTTAATAGGCTTGAAAAGGAAATAAAGCTGAAAAAGAAATATTACCCTGATGCTAAAACAATTGGCGTTGCTGATGGAGCAAAAAATAATTGGCCATTTCTAAAAAAACATACTGATACGCAAATTTTAGATTTTTGGCATGCAACTGAATATCTCGGTGAAGCATCAAAGGCAATATTTACCAAAAAATCTGAAAGAGATGAGCGTGATGTTTGGCTCGAAGAGAGATGTCATGACTTAAAGCACAAGAAAGGTGCGGCAGGTAGAATACTTGCTGAGCTTAAAGAGCATCTAAATAAAAAACTGAATAAATCGCTTAGAGAAAAGCTAGAAGGAACAATTACGTATTTTGAAAATAATATTAAAGAAAAGCGAATGTCGTATCATAATTTGATTAAGCAGAATGCACCAATTGGCTCTGGCGTCACTGAAGCAGCATGTAAAACAATTGTTAAACAAAGATTAGGCGGATCAGGAATGCGCTGGAAAGACAAGGGAATGAAAATCGTTTTATGCTTGAGAACACTAGTAAAGACTAAAGGCAGATGGGATCAGTTTTGGGAGAAGGTCAATGATTTTGGCGTGCCAGCAGCAATATTGCCTACATTATATAGAGGCAGCACCCGCTTTACCTAAGCTTGTCTCCAGGTTGATGAATGAGGCTATGTTAATAGAAAGGGAGCGCGATTTAAATGCCAGTCCTTATGAGCGAACTGGCGATAGAAACGGATATGCGAACGGCTTTAAACCAAGGTTAATTAACACAGGTCAAGGTCAGCTTGAGCTACAGATACCGCAGGTTAGAGACTCCAATGAAGCCTTCTATCCATCAGTCTTAGAGCGAGGTGTACGCTCTGATAGAGCACTTAAGCTGGCTGTCGCTGAAATGTATGTGCATGGGGTTTCCACGCGCAAAGTTGAAAAGGTGCTAAAGCAACTCTGTGGAACAGATATTTCAAGCACAGAGGTAAGCCGTTGCGCTAAATTGTTGGATGAAGATTTAAAGAAATGGCGAAATAAGCCGTTAGGAAAGATAAAATATCTTTAGCTAGATACACGTTATGAGAAGGTGCGCACTAGCGGCACAGTACAAGACTGTGCGGTATTGATAGCCTATGGCTTTGATGAATCAACCGGCAAGAGAACAGTGCTAGGAGTTTCTGTTGCGTTATCAGAGGCTGAGGTACATTGGCGTGATTTTCTTCAGCAGTTGGTTGAGCGAGGTATACATGGTATTGAGTTGATTACTAGCGACGCTCATACTGGCCTAAAAGCCGCTAGAAGAGCTGTGTTCCCCAGTGTTCCTTGGCAACGCTGCCAATTTCATTTGCAGCAAAATGCTCAGGCTCACATACCAAAGCGCTCAATGAAGGAACCAGTAGCTGAGGAGATTACAGCTATATTTAATGCCTCAAACATTCATGAGTCGGAAAGACTATTGGCTATGGCGGTAGATAAATATCAGCAAACAGCACCAGAGCTTTCTTCTTGGTTGGAAGTGAATATACCGGAGGGCTTAGTAGTGATGAACTTTGACAGGCCGCATCAAAAAAGATTAAGAACCAGTAACATAGCTGAGCGCGTAAACAGAGAGGTAAAAAGAAGGACGCATACAGTTGGAATTTTCCCTAATACTGAATCGTGCCTAAGGCTCGTATCAGCTGTTTTAGTGGAAATTGATGACCAGTGGAGCGGATCACCTAGATACTTAAGTTGAAGTGAATAATAAGGCTTCATAGGGTTTTAGGATAGATCATTCTTGTTCTTATTAACGAGATATAATTGCTATTACCTAAAAGTTAATAATTTATTTTGAGAGGAGAAAAATTTGAGGTATAAATAATTTTTTAGATTGATTAGCATAATTAATTTAAGATATTATGCGATGAGACAGGTACAATAGAGTGCCATTTAGAATTTTAAAGGTTTTTCTAAGTACTGAAGTTGGTTTTTACAGACAAAATAACGCTCTATCAGTAACAAGGAGCTTACGGTATGTCAGCAACAAATCCTGAAAATGAAAATGCTACTTACACAGATGCTTATTGGGAAAAACACCTTTCCGACTTTAAGCAAAGCAAGTTAACCAAAGCGAAATACTGCCGAGAGAATAACGTACCTTACACGCAGTTTCTCTATCGTTTGAGAAGAGAACAGTAAAAAACGCTAGCAAAGGTTGTTTGCGTGTCTGAGCAGCCAGCACAACCAGTGGCTGTCATGCAGGTCAACTCACACATACAGATTAGCTTTTATGACCAGGATAGCTTAGCGTCTTTGATTCAGAGGCTTTGCTAATGTTTCAGAACTGGAAAACACCGATCTGGTTTTATCGTACCCCTGTGGACTTTAGAAAACAGATTGATGGCCTAGTAATGCTGATTGCCGATCATCTCTCGCTAGTGCGCCATCCTTTCTGTAAATTCCATTGACTTGCTGAAAATAAGCAGGCGACTCAGTCAGATTAGAAATTCCTTTTAAGGTAAACTTAACCAAAAAAGAGGAATGACAATGAGCTGCTATAAAAATGAGAACTTAATCGAAGAAGCCATACATGTTTTAGCGATGGAGGGGTTTGAAGCTTTACCTAAGCTTGTCTCCAGGTTGATGAATGAGGCTATGTTAATAGAAAGGGAGCGCCATTTAAATGCCAGTCCTTATGAGCGAACTGGCGATAGAAACGGATATGCGAACGGCTTTAAACCAAGGTTAATTAACACAGGTCAAGGTCAGCTTGAGCTACAGATACCGCAGGTTAGAGACTCCAATGAAGCCTTCTATCCATCAGTCTTAGAGCGAGGTGTACGCTCTGATAGAGCACTTAAGCTGGCTGTCGCTGAAATGTATGTGCATGGGGTTTCCACGCGCAAAGTTGAAAAGATGCTAAAGCAACTCTGTGGAACAGATATTTCAAGCACAGAGGTAAGCCGTTGCGCTAAATTGTTGGATGAAGATTTAAAGAAATGGCGAAATAAGCCGTTAGGAAAGATAAAATATCTTTGGCTAGATGCACGTTATGAGAAGGTGCGCACTAGCGGCACAGTACAAGACTGTGCGGTATTGATAGCCTATGGCTTTGATGAATCAACCGGCAAGAGAACAGTGCTAGGTGTTTCTGTTGCGTTATCAGAGGCTGAGGTACATTGGCGTGATTTTCTTCAGCAGTTGGTTGAGCGAGGTATACATGGTATTGAGTTGATTACTAGCGACGCTCATACTGGCCTAAAAGCCGCTAGAAGAGCTGTGTTCCCCAGTGTTCCTTGGCAACGCTGCCAATTTCATTTGCAGCAAAATGCTCAGGCTCACATACCAAAGCGCTCAATGAAGGAACCAGTAGCTGAGGAGATTACAGCTATATTTAATGCCTCAAACATTCATGAGTCGGAAAGACTATTGGCTATGGCGGTAGATAAATATCAGCAAACAGCACCAGAGCTTTCTTCTTGGTTGGAAGTGAATATACCGGAGGGCTTAGTAGTGATGAACTTTGACAGGCCGCATCAAAAAAGATTAAGAACCAGTAACATAGCTGAGCGCGTAAACAGAGAGGTAAAAAGAAGGACGCATACAGTTGGAATTTTCCCTAATACTGAATCGTGCCTAAGGCTCGTATCAGCTGTTTTAGTGGAAATTGATGACCAGTGGAGCGGATCACCTAGATACTTAAGTTGAAGTGAATAATAAGGCTTCATAGGGTTTTAGGATAGATCATTCTTGTTCTTATTAACGAGATATAATTGCTATTACCTAAAAGTTAATAATTTATTTTGAGAGGAGAAAAATTTGAGGTATAAATAATTTTTTAGATTGATTAGCATAATTAATTTAAGATATTATGCGATGAGACAGGTACAATAGAGTGCCATTTAGAATTTTAAAGGTTTTTCTAAGTACTGAAGTTGGTTTTTACAGACAAAATAACGCTCTATCCATCTCTCAATGACCCCAAGCTCAGGCCAGCTATTTCTTTTTCGTAACAGGCAGCGCGATAAAATAAAATTACTTTGGTACGACCAAAATGGTTTTTGGCTTTGCTACAAACGATTAGAAAAAGGTAAGCTGAAGTTCCCTAGCGAAGCAGATGAGACTATCGAGTTGACCCAAGATCAGTTAAGCTGGTTATTGTCAGGTTTAAACTGGATGAAGCAAAAGTCATTACCCAAAGTCTCTCCCGAGTTTTTTTACTAAAATGGCAAAAAAAGTCTTGACAGGTTTTTTCTGTGTTTTTTGATTTTACACGTGATTTTAATGCTTGTTTTATATCCTTAGCCCAGGCTTTGTGAGATCCGCTAGGAGTTGAAAAGAAAACATCACAATGACCAGCTACCCCAAAAAAGTAATATGCGCTAACCAAGCGCCTGAGGAAGAAAATATTGCACTTAAAATGTCATGGTACACTTTGCAGTAGTTACTTGAATGAGAAACGCAATGCAAACAGTCCCTAGTGAGCTTTTCTATCAACAAGTCGGAATAAATGAAAAGCTTTGTCATAAGCTTGAAATAGAACATGCTCGTGTTGAACAGTATGCCGAGGCTTATGATCATTTGAAGATACAATTTGCTAAGCTCCAACGACAGCATTTTGGTAGTAAATCTGAGCGCTACATAGAAGATCAGTTGCCACTCTTCGGTGATCTCTCAACACCGGAGGATCAAGAAGATGATGAAGCAGTTGTTGTCTCTTCTCACAAACGTAAGAAGAAGGTCAAGAATGAATTACCTGTGACGGTGAGAATCATTCCAGTACCTGATGACCAGCGTATTTGTCCTTGCGGTAAAGAAAAATGCCCAATGGGTTTTGAGACTAAAAAAATACTGAACTACAAACCAGCTGTCTTTGAAATGATTGAAGAGCGCCGTGAAAAACTAGGCTGTGATTGCGAGCAAGGTGGTGTTACGGTTGCACCTAAGCCTTTACATATCCTACCTAAGGCCGAGGCGTCTGAATCATTACTAGCGCATTTAGTGTCTAGTAAAATCAGGGATAGACAACCCTTTTATCATTTAGAAAAACAACTACGCTCACAATACGGCGTCAATCTATCCAGGCAAACTATGTCACGTTGGTTTATTGAGCTGACTAAACCTTTACAGCCGATTTATAATCTATTGAAGGATGAGCTGCTGGATTATGAAATAGCAAGTTGTGACGCGACTAAATTACAAGTCTTAAAAGAGCCTGGTCGACGGCCACAAACTAAGTCACTGATTCATTGCATGCGAGGTGGTGCTCCTGGTCGTGAGGTTATCCTGTTTGCCTATACGCCAAGTGACCACAGTGAGTTTCTAGTAGAATGGTTTCAAGGGTGGACTGGCTGTAACGTCCCACAATAATTTAGAGAAACCATCTCAACCTATTTTGCGTGAGATGGTGTCAAATAGTTAACCTTTTAGCTCATGAATTGCCTGATTAATGACATCATCCGGTATATGGTTTAAATTCATATTAGCGGCGATTAGCAACGCATGTCGCATAAGCCTATCAACATAACGAAGCCTACCTTTTGTGGCCATGTGTACTGCACGAATACCTGTTTCAGTGAATAAGCTGCTGCTCATTCCTGCCTTCTCAAAAGCAGCGTGAATAATGCTCTCAAAATCCCTGCTATCTGGGTGCTGCCTTTATATAATGTAGAAAATATAGCATAATATACACTTTAACTTGATTACGGATGGTGTTTGGATGTTAGCTAGAATTCTCTCTGATGAAAATAATGAATTAACTATTGAGCTCAAGCTTCCACTAAAAGGATCCATGCTTGAATGTGAGGATGCAATTCTTGACGGCCTTAATGAGGTTGGAACATTAGCCACTGAAAAAGCTTTAAGTAAGTTTGATGCAGATGGCTCTCCTATCCATGTTGGAAAAATAAAGCTAACAGCACGAAGTAGAGATGAAGCAAATTACCAAACGCCTTATGGAGTTGCTCGAGTTAAGCGTTATGTTTATCAAACCTCTAAAGGCGGGAAGATCTTTTGTCCTTTAGAAGATAAGGCTAGAATTATCCAAGGATCAACACCGCGATTTGCAAAAATAATCTCACATAAATACTCAAACTTACCTGCTCCTAGTGTTATTGATGATCTCAAGGTCAATCATAACCGTAAAATCTCACATTCATACTTGCAACGGGCAACTGATTTTGTTGGCGGTATTGCACAAGCCAAAGAGGCTGAGTGGGAATATGAAGAGCCAAAGCTTGATGCAGGCATTGAGATGCTAAGTATTAGCTTAGATGGTGCATATGTTCTCACCGTTGATGATGGTTATAGAGAGAGCATGGTTGGAACTATTTCCATGTATGATAAGCATGGTGCACGCCTGCACACAACCTACGTTGCAGCATCACCAGAATATGGAAAAGATGAATTCTTTAATAGGCTTGAAAAGGAAATAAAGCTGAAAAAGAAATATTACCCTGATGCTAAAACAATTGGCGTTGCTGATGGAGCAAAAAATAATTGGCCATTTCTAAAAAAACATACTGATACGCAAATTTTAGATTTTTGGCATGCAACTGAATATCTCGGCGAAGCATCAAAGGCAGTATTTACCAAAAAATCTGAAAGAGATGAGCGTGATGTTTGGCTCGAAGAGAGATGTCATGACTTAAAGCACAAGAAAGGTGCGGCAGGTAGAATACTTGCTGAGCTTAAAGAGCATCTAAATAAAAACCTGAATAAATCGCTTAGAGAAAAGCTAGAAGGAACAATTACGTATTTTGAAAATAATATTAAAGAAAAGCGAATGTCGTATCATAATTTGATTAAGCAGAATGCACCAATTGGCTCTGGCGTCACTGAAGCAGCATGTAAAACAATTGTTAAACAAAGATTAGGCGGATCAGGAATGCGCTGGAAAGACAAGGGAATGAAAATCGTTTTATGCTTGAGAACACTAGTAAAGACTAAAGGCAGATGGGATCAGTTTTGGGAGAAGGTCAATGATTTTGGCGTGCCAGCAGCAATATAGCCTACATTATATAGAGGCAGCACCCTGCTATCTTCAATTGCATGCCACCTAATAAAGCACTGAATTCTAGAGTTGATAGGTTCATAGGCTGGTCTCTGCAATGTTGCTAGAAGTGATGGGAGTCCACATAAGATAATCGTCATGACGTCTTTGCTGTCAAAACTGAAATTAAGGAAGTCAGGTAATCGTAGAATGAAATCATTACTAAGCTGATGCGCCTCGTCTAGGATCCAAATAGGCTGAACGTTTTTATCATGGTAGAGCGCGATCAAGCTCTGCTTCAAGTCTCTCCAAAGTTTAGAGAATCGGTAATAGTTTTCTAAACCTAGATTTTCGGCAAGCTGAGAGTACACATCAAATGACCGA
Source organism: Gammaproteobacteria bacterium (assembly GCA_965196985.1). GTDB lineage: Bacteria > Pseudomonadota > Gammaproteobacteria > UBA12402 > UBA12402 > 2-12-FULL-35-23. Next base: position 99,895 of record CBDALO010000233.1, read on the forward strand.
AAGTGAGTGTCTGATTGATAAATGACTTGATGGGTCAGCGGGTTGAGTTTATTGCTCCAGTATCTTAGCGCCGTGGTCTTTCCTGTCCCTGAGTCGCCAGTAATCACTGCTAAGCCGCGTGTTTCTAGCAAACCATTAAGTTGCTGTTCTAGTCGCTTTGACTGCGCCAATTCAATAATGTTTGATTTACCCAATGGATCAAATTTCAAGCCAAAATGTTGAAGATACATCTTACTCATCCTCCTCAGTGATATCCAAATCCTCTTTAACTTGGTTATAAACAATCTCAACTAGCGAGGTTTTTCTTGCTGGTTGTTCCGGCATCTGAGGTCTAGCTCGGGTTCTAGAAAGGTTGTTATGTTTGTCCAGCTCTCCCACTGCACCAAGGTATTGATATTCCAATGATTCGACGTGACGGGCGGAGTCACTATGCGGATCAACCACTAAATAAACCTCTTGTTGAGCCAGTTCAAATGGAACTTCAAAGAGTCGATTATTCCAGCTTACCGTGCCATCCTTCCTGACTCGGCGCTTAATGCGATGCAGGAAGTAATCATCTAGCTTATCGGCCAAACAACCTAACGGCTGAATTTTAGTGAGGTCTTGCTGATAGCGTTGTAACGGGGTCATCTTGTCAGGCAGGGCGCTTTGCGAGGCTTGATGATAAACACGCTCAACCCAAGCCCAAAATCGATCATTCAGCGCATTGAAACTATGAATGGAATCCAGGTTGCATTCAGCTAGGAATTGCTCGCGTACTGTTCTATGCCAACGCTCTAGTTTGCCTTTGCTTTGCGGTTCATAGGGCCTGCCGTAAATCAATTGAATTTTCAAACGAGCACAAATGGTTTGCAACGTTTTAGCACGGTAGGCAGGGCCGTTGTCAATGATGAGCTTAACAGGAAGCCCACGTTTGAGTAATGCCTCTTTCAACACATGCTCAATAGTAATGGCACTCTCATCAGTACAAAATTTACTGTGACAGACCAACCTTGAGGCATCATCAAAAATACTCACCAAATAGCTTTTAACTCTTCTTTGGCCATCGTAAATCGTTGGGCCATGCATGACATCGCCATACCAAATATCACAAGCTGTGAGCGCCTCAAATGAGCGGCGCTCAATTTGGTTAGAAGGTGTGACTGTTCTTTTAGACAGGCCGTGTTTTACTAATAAGCGGTGAACTGTTGCGTGAGATAATTCACCTCGTGCTACCTTCCCTTGAGTTTCTAAGAGTTTAATCACGGTCGGAATTGATCTTGAAGGGCTTTCCTGTTTAGTGGAAATAATTAACTCTTGTAGCTCTGGATTGATGTGACACTGGCCTTTGTCTCGTCGAGTTTTAGGAACTAATCCATCAATACCCTGCTTTAACCAGGCGTAATACCAATTCTCAATTGTTTTAGCACTGAGGTGAACACGCTTACTACCTGGAATGTTGTAGGTTTGCTGGGACAACCTTTTAATAATGCTCTTGAGCTCACCATGCTCAAAACTATTTCGGCTACATAGCTCACCTAAAACACTTAGGCGAAACAGTGCTGTTGGGTGAATGGGCTTGGTCATTTTGCAATTCCTGTGTGATTTAACTACTTGCAATGAGTTAATCACAACTTGAGTTGAGAATGCTACGCTCAAACTGTGTGGGGTCGTGAGGTTTACAGAAAATATCCATCTCAACTTTTTTTCACGTTAATTAATTATGGGATGCTCACTCCTGTGTTGTTAAGAAAAAGCATGATGCTCGATAAATCATGCTCACCAAGGCAGGCCAACCAAAACGCTTGTGGATCACTATGTCGCCCAAGCTGTAACCACAACGGATGTGCTTTGATATGGAAGGAGTAATCAACGAAGTGGTCAACCAACCAGTGAAACCACCTAGCAACGGTGTGTCGACTAACACCTTGCTCCTGACCTGATGAGCTAATACTTTTCCCAGGAGCACGCTCATTAACACTGCCTGCTGAACTGACCAGCAATACCAACGCTTTGGAGAAAGTATCTCAGGTAGGGTTGAACAAGTACGTTTACATTGATGACAATAAAATCTCAAAACAGGGGTGGGATTTAAAGAGCGTCCTTTACCTGGGTTCCTATCTGGTTTTCGATCATATGATCCATGTGACCATAGTCCACCTGCACCGCAATGGCTGCACTGCTCTGGCCTTAGTAGCTCTGGATTTTTTTTCAGCAGGATCAGGTAATCACTCAGGCTTTTAATCGCTTTTATGATTCTGCGCATGACTAATTTCACTATAGTTTTTATATCAAGTTATTTTACCTTGATAGGTTACTAAAAACCTTGTTTATTATGAGATAAAACTAGCTCAATTCCCCTAAATAAAGATAGACGTAACAACTGGCAAGCTTCATACTGATGCAAGCCCTATATTCGACCAATTAGAAAATACCGGCGTTACGATCATTGCGTGCAACCTTCATGCCCGCAGGAAATTTGAAGAGATCACCAAGGCGACCAAAAAGAATGGGTTAGCCGCTCATGCTATGCGGGTCTATAAAAACTCTACCGGATTGAAAGAAAGGCGAAAGAAGAAGAGATGTCGCCTGAGCAACGCCTTGCGCTTCGGCAGAAAGAATCAAAACCGATTATGGATGAGTACAAGGAGTGGCTAGAGGAGTATTATCCAAAGGTTCTACCACAATCTCATCTTGGCAGGGCAATGGAATATGTCATCAAGCATTGGGAAAACATGACTCGGTTTCTTGATGATGGTAGATGTGAGATTGATAACAATCACACAGAGAGAGACATTAAGCTCTTAGTGCTTGCAAGGAAGAACTTTCTATTTTGCGACACAATGCCAGGCGCTAACGCACTAGCAATGCATGCAAGTCTAGCTCTAACTGCTGAACTGCATCATCACAATGTCTGTCGATACTTCACCTATCTTTATGAGCGCCTACCACATTGCAAAACATTAGAAGATATTGAGGCACTACTGCCATGGAATGTGCCGCCGGATAGCACCTAGCACGTGTTAGCTACGGAAGCAAGGACGCCCGTGGATCGCTTACATCTGTTTTCTAAAGTCCACAGGGGTACGATAAAACCAGATCGGTGTTTTCCAGTTCTGAAACATTAGCAAAGCCTCTGAATCAAAGACGCTAAGCTATCCTGGTCATAAAAGCTAATCTGTATGTGTGAGTTGACCTGCATGACAGCCACTGGTTGTGCTGGCTGCTCAGACACGCAAACAACCTTTGCTAGCGTTTTTTGCTGTTCTCTTCTCAAACGATAGAGAAACTGCGTGTAAGGTACGTTATTCTCTCGGCAGTATTTCGCTTTGGTTAACTTGCTTTGCTTAAAGTCGGAAAGGTGTTTTTCCCAATAAGCATCTGTGTAAGTAGCATTTTCATTTTCAGGATTTGTTGCTGACATACCGTAAGCTCCTTGTTACTATTTGCGGGAGCATACAGTCACATGAATTTAACTAGTTGACTAGGGTGTACTTGCTGGATCGCTTACACACAATGCCAGGCGCTAACGCACTAGCAATGCATGCAAGTCTAGCTCTAACTGCTGAACTGCATCATCACAATGTCTGTCGATACTTCACCTATCTTTATGAGCGCCTACCACATTGCAAAACATTAGAAGATATTGAGGCACTGCTGCCATGGAATGTGCCGCCGGATAGCACCTAGCACGTGTTAGCTACGGAAGCAAGGACGCCCGTGGATCGCTTACGGAGGAATTATTCAATAAAACTTTACCTTTACTTTTTTTGTAACTACAAGTACGGATTCTTGCTGAAATACTTTCTTATACTCAGAAGCTATATTTTTTACTTTTTCTTTGTTAATTAATGTTGGTTTATAAATAATAACTAAAATCTTCGAAGGCTCCATGATAATAGTCTTATTGTTAGATAACCACTCTCCCTTTCCATTTTCTACAGTAAATCCTTTTTGAAAATTTTTAACAATAACTCTTTTTTCAAATTTAGCAAAATCAACATTAGAAATTATTTTTCCATCTCGTTTTGATAAACCAAAATAAAAATCAGACTCAATTAAATTACTGTCTGCGTATGTAAAAATAGGTATAAATAATATGAATAGAAATAAAAATATTTTCTTAAGTATCATTGATAAGTTAACTCCCTTGTTTAGTAATATCTAGATAAAATTATCACAGACAATCCAGAGATATAAAAAACAAACATCATAAACAAAATCACCAAAGTTAATTTATTGCTTTTTTTAAATTCTTTCCAAACTAACAAACCCCATAGTGCTGCAATCATTGTAGCCCCTTGACCTAGCGCATCAGCAATGGCGAATCCTGCAATTCCAGCAGATAACATATTTAATATCCAACCTATACTCCAAACTAATCCTGCTAACAAGCCATATAAATGATTTATATTATTCTTATTCGCAAAATAGTTTTTAATTATTATTTTTTTATTGCTGATTATATTTTTCCTAATTAAAAAAAGATTACCAAAAAAATTAGATGTAAATGCTCCAATGGAAAATACAAACGAAGCAGTGTATGGGGTCATTAAACCTATCTTAGGCCTGCTAAAGTCGAAGGAAATTGAATTCATCATTAACCTAATAACAAAACCTAAAATACAGCCAGCTAATATAGAAATCAATATTCCTTTCACCCCACCTTTATCAATATTTTTATCAGTATTTCTTCTGTATGCAATAGAATCTAATAGAATAGCAAATAATAGAAGTATAACTCCGGTAGCTAGCAGTAGTTCATTTCCAATAGGTTCCTTAATATAATTTGTAGTAACCCCCAAAATTAATGCTACACCTATGCCAATAGGGAATGCTACGGCCATACCAGCTATACTAATAGCTGCCACTAAAAGTAACGTTCCAAAGCTCCATATAAAACCTGAAAGAAAAGAATTAAAAAGACTAAATAAATTAGCTTGAAGTATGTCATTAATGAAACTCCTTCCAGCTAAACCAATCGAACCAAATGTTAATGATATAAATAAAATAGAAATTAGAATTCCTATTGTAAAGTCAATATAAAAGAATTGAAATGGCCACTTATTTGATGTTGCTTTCTGAAAGTTTGCCCAAGACCCCCAGCAAATCATAGTAACAAAAAGTAAAATGACGGCTAATGTGTATGAATTAACTATTACCATTTTTATAAAACCTTAATAGATTTTTAACTTATGATTGCAATTCTAGAATCATTCTATCAATTACACCTTGTAAAGCAATTCTACTTTCCTCTGATTCCATTTTCTCTATTGCATTTTTATATCTGTTAATAATTTGGTTCTTATTGTTTTGATCACCTCTCTTTTGAATGGTAAGTTTTTCTAATTTAAATTTATCGACTCTAGATGGGATAGTGTTTTGAGGAGATGTTAAGTGTTGCAAGTCTAAATAATTGGATATTTTTCTTAACCCTGTTCCTCTATAAGTGTTAGTTGAATGTGATAAAGTTATCTGTCCATTAATTTTGTCTTCATCATAAATAGAGTCACTGTTTTTAGTAGATAAATTATTTACATTATTATTTACATGGTTGTTATTATTCTGAATAAAAGAGCTACGCTTATCATCTACTCCTTTGTCTTTCTCTTTCAGAATATTCTCTTGTTCTTTAAGCGCACGAAGCTTAATACCATAGTCTGAGTATTTATAAAACCCAAAAGGTGTTGTCCACTTTCCGGTTCGGATTAATTTTGCAGCGGAGTTGATTTGATGTTTTAAATTATTTCCACCTGCGGCTATATGTTTTTTTTCGATTTTAAAAACAACTTGTTTTTTTATTTCTTTTGGATTTGAAATTTTTACACCTTGATTAATTAAATTATCGATCATACCAGTAACAAGGGATACCTGCCGTTTAGTTAGATTTTTTTTAATTAAATATTTATCATTATCAAAATTAACAATAACGCCACCTTTTGATTTATTGACTATATTAGGACCTATTCCTTGTTCCTGATTATCTGCTACATTTTTCACGCTGCTCTTGTTGTTATTTTTTATCTTTATTGTATTTACTTTATATATAAGAGTAGACCAGTTTGAGCTAGCCGAGTAGCTCAGGTTGGACTTGTCAGTTTTTTTAACCTTAACATTAGGTGTGGAAGATATAACTCTCTTTTTATTTATTTGTTTTGGTGCTCCTATAATATCTAGAACTTTATCACATACCCAAAAGAAGCACCGTGTGGAGCCGTTATATACTTTTTTGATTTTAGTACCAATAAAACCCATATCTTTCAATTTTTTCATTTGACGCTTTATGCTACTAACAGACATACTAGCTAATTCAGCTAACCTAGATAATTTTGGACAGGCAACCTTTTTACCATCATCTCGGTATGATGAGTTTTGCCAACAAAAAAGTATCGCATCTAGAACGCGGTATAGATTATGGTCACCATCAACTATGCTTAATAATTGACCTGCTACTTGATAATTAATTGAGCCGAGATAAATTTTATCTTTCATGTAATTTCCCTATTAAATAAATGGCAATACTTGACCTTTGCGTCGAAATTACATAAAGTTCAGTTACTGGTTTTGAATTTATGTTTAGCGACGCTGAATGGATTTGATTAGGTTCGTATAGCCGAGTTAATTAAAAATTTAAAGAAAAATTGGAGGTGTAAGCCTCCTTTTTTTCATTCATATCATATTAATTTACGTCATAGTATTTACTTTCCTTTAATATCAGTTAAATAATGTGTTAAAATAGCAACATTCCACGCAATAAGTCAAGATATAATCCAACAAAGATAGGTAATGATATGTCATTAGCTAAAAATCTTAAAAGACTTATCGACAGTAGAAGTGATTTAAGATCACCATCAGACTTTGCCAAGAAAGCTGGAATAACAAAACAAACAATTAACTCGATTATTAGAGGTAAAGTAAAACAACCTAATGCTTCCACACTGGACAAGATTGTAAATTACTTTAATTGTTCCATTGATGAGATTATTGAACCAATAAATAGTAGCGTTTCAGAGCGTTTGTATAAATTAATGGCTGATAATTCAATTAGTAATAATCAATTATCGAAAAAAGTAGGGATAGGTAGGGATCAAATATCTAGAATATTAAATAAAAAAGTTATTAATCCTACTGATAACACATTAAACCCAATTGCACATTACTTTAATGTACCAGTTGATTATTTTAGATCATAATAACTTAATTTCTTAAGAAATTAAGTTATTATGAAATTAATAATCTGAGTATTTAGCAAATAAGTAATCCATTGCCTCATCTATTAACTCTGGGCCAGTTTTTTTTTCGCTACCAGCGCTTTTCATTTTTGCCACTAGAATATCCCATTGAACGGCACGAGACTTATCTACTTGAAAACCCTTATTAACTCTTTCTGTTTTAGGTGGCTTTTGACTTTCAGTTTCTCCAGAATGTAATGACTTTAAAACTGTTTTTTCAGGCTCTGTCTTATTAACCTTTAGCGATGAAATATCATTCTTACTTGGCATAATTTTCCACCTCATCAATCATTTCATATATATCATTAAATTGAGCAGCCACATCTCTGTAATTATATTTAGCTAATGGGTCAGTATCCATCATCTGAGAAATGGACATCTCCTTTTCAAAAATAGCATCAAATGCTTTAGAGAATTTAAGAGGTAAACAAGGTATTTTGTGGTTATGAATTTCAGTATCAACTTGATCCTTAATATTTAAAAAAGATAAACTTTTATTCCACTCTGCCCCATTAAATTTTTCTTTTCTACCTTTTTCAAGTTTTGTAGCAACAACGAGTATATTTTTACTAAACTCTAAAACCTCTTTAATAGTGCCTATACCTGCATTAAGGGCTTTAACTTCATTACTTATAGGTATAATCACAATGTCAGATTGATTTAGTGCGGATACAATTGATGCTTCATGTGCTGAAATAGACCCAGCCAAATCAAATACAATATCAATGTCGCTCGGAATTTCAGGAAAAGATTCGCCTGACTGTAGTGCTATTAACCTGTTATCTGGTATAAAACTATCAAACAACTGAAAATGCTCATTAGTTCCAATTGCGTACTCTCTATCAAGAGCAATATTAGTTGCAATTGGTGTTTTGCCTTCGCCGCCTTTAGCGCTATAAATACAAATCTTCAAAAAAATATCCTATTAACCTAATAAATTACGATAATAATACACTAATAAAACGAATAATCAATAGATCAACAAACTAACTAATTAGCATATCAGTAAACTAAGAAAACAGGATATCAACAATAATATAACTTAATAACCTAATAAATACATTATTAAAGTAATTAAGTGTCGTTTTAACTATCTGATTTATATATGTATTAATAAATTAGGGTGTTAACTAGTTTATATATTAATAAACTAATAAACTAATATGCTAAGATTCCAAACTTAACTAGAGTATAACTTTGAGATTTTACTTGTTAGTTTTGTTTTGGATCACTGACATACCCTGAACCTGTTGTATAAGTATGTTATTAAGAGAGCTTACCAAAACGAGCATATGATAAGCGTAAGAAAAGCCAATCAACTGAAAATCTTCTTTCAGCTCCTGCTCATCTTATCTAAAGCCTCATAAAGCTCTCGATAACGCTTTTCACTCTCAGTTAGCCGATTAACCGCTTGCCGACTGGTCACTAAATCCTGATAAAGTCGCGCTAACACTTTTTTAAGCTGGTCAGGATCATCCGGTAAATTAGCAATGGCTTGCGGTAAGGGGAGGGCAGGCGCATCGGTTTTGAAAAAGTTCGGGGAGAGGGCGCGGATTTCAGCCTTAAGCTGCTCGATTTGCTCGGTGAGTGCAATAAAGCTCGTTTGTGTCGTGGCTAATGCGTCTTGCAAAACTTGGCGACGCGCTTGCGCGATCCGGCGTTGCGGTGCCCATTGATCAGGAAAGTCGTTGGCTTTCACTCTGACTAAGGAGTCAAATAAGTCTTTAAACTTGGCTTCCACTTGCAATTCCAAACGAACAAGGTCTCGTTCTTGCTGCTTTTGCCGGTAAGTCCGCTGGGCGTCTCGATGGCGTTTTTTCTGTGTCGCTTCAGAAAATTGGCTCATAAAAATGATCTCGTCTAACCACAAAAAAGATGTTCCACAGGTTTCCCGACATTTCCCGCTTCTAACCGATTGAAAAATAAGCAGAAAATCCCGCTAAAAATCGGTAGTAAAAAAACGCTGTTCACCGGAGATTCATCACCGGAGATAATAGCAGGGTCAAACAGGTGCGGCAAGGGCTGGTTTTCGGCCGGAAAAATAGCCCCCCATAAGCACCCTTATAGGGTCTTAACTATTTTTTGTGTATCGCACATAGTTTTGCCTACCTGTTGAGCATCTATTTCCATAGTTAGTGTTTGTATGACCACGCTTGAAAAAAGTTGAGCTGTTGTTTGATTGGTGGGCGCCACTATTTAATTTTAACACTCTGTTATTAGGATTGGTGTATTGATTGTTTATCAATGGTTGCCTAGATTGATCAGGCCATGAAAAGGCTCGCCAGTTTTGTCGTGCAGAAAAACCACGTTTATTTTTTTTATCTGGATCTGCGCCTTTCGATAAAAGAATGGTGCAAATACTAGAAAACAAAGTAGTAGTATTTCTTCTTTGCTTAGCTGAATTTGCTGCAGCATTTAATGGAGTAAAGCCATGATTATTTATTTGTTCTAAAAAAGCATTAAATTGAGAGCTGTCCTTGCCGCCAAAGGCGGTGTCGGCCGCCGCGATTAAGTCTTTCACCACCTCGAGGTGACCTTCTTTCGAAGCAGTATTCAAGGGGGAGAACTGATCTTTATCTTTATGAGTCAGAAACGCGCGAAAGCCGTCAGTGTTCTTGCCGCCAAAGGCGGTGTCGGCCGCCGCGATTAAGTCTTTCACCACCTCGAGGTGACCTTCTTTCGAAGCAGTATTCAAGGGGGAGAACTGATCTTTATTCGGTTGAGTCAGAAACGCGCGAAAGCCGTCAGTGTTCTTGCCGCCAAAGGCGGTGCCGGCCGCCGCGATTAAGTCTTTCACCACCTTGAGGTGACCTTCTTTCGAAGCAGTATTCAAGGGGGGGAACTGATCTTTATTCGGTTGAGTCAGAAACGCGCGAAAGCCGTCAGTGTTCTTGCCGCCAAAGGCGGTGTCGGCCGCCGCGATTAAGTCTTTCACCACCTTGAGGTGACCTTCTTTCGAAGCAGTATTCAAGGGGGAGAACTGATCTTTATTCGGTTGAGTCAGAAACGCGCGAAAGCCGTCAGTGTTCTTGCCGCCAAAGGCGGTGTCGGCCGCCGCGATTAAGTCTTTCACCACCTCGAGGTGACCTTCTTTCGAAGCAGAATTCAAGGGGGAGAACTGATCTTTATTCGGTTGAGTCAGAAACGCGCGAAAGCCGTCAGTGTTCTTGCCGCCAAAGGCGGTGTCGGCCGCCGCGATTAAGTCTTTCACCACCTTGAGGTGACCTTCTTTCGAAGCAGTATTCAAGGGGGAGAACTGATCTTTATTCGGTTGAGTCAGAAACGCGCGAAAGCCGTCAGTGTTCTTGCCGCCAAAGGCGGTGTCGGCCGCCGCGATTAAGTCTTTCACCACCTCGAGGTGACCTTCTTTCGAAGCAGTATTCAAGGGGGAGAACTGATCTTTATTCGGTTGAGTCAGAAACGCGCGAAAGCCGTCAGTGTTCTTGCCGCCAAAGGCGGTGTCGGCCGCCGCGATTAAGTCTTTCACCACCTCGAGGTGACCCGCACAAGCAGCAGAATTCAAGGGGGAGAACTGATCTTTATTCGGTTGAGTCAGAAACGCGCGAAAGCCGTCAGTGTTTTTGCCGCCAAAGGCGGTGTCGGCCGCCGCGATTAAGTCTTTCACCACCTCGAGGTGACCTTCTTTCGAAGCAGTATTCAAGGGGGAGAACTGATCTTTATCTTTATGAGTTAGAAACGCGCGAAAGCCGTCAGTGTTCTTGCCGCCAAAGGCGGTGTCGGCCGCCGCGATTAAGTCTTTCACCACCTCGAGGTGACCTTCTTTCGAAGCAGAATTCAAGGGGGAGAACTGATCTTTATTCGGTTGAGTCAGAAACGCGCGAAAGCCGTCAGTGTTTTTGCCGCCAAAGGCGGTGTCGGCCGCCGCGATTAAGTCTTTCACCACCTTGAGGTGACCTTCTTTCGAAGCAGTATTCAAGGGGGAGAACTGATCTTTATTCGGTTGAGTCAGAAACGCGCGAAAGCCGTCAGTGTTCTTGCCGCCAAAGGCGGTGTCGGCCGCCGCGATTAAGTCTTTCACCACCTCGAGGTGACCTTCTTTCGAAGCAGTATTCAAGGGGGAGAACTGATCTTTATTCGGTTGAGTCAGAAACGCGCGAAAGCCGTCAGTGTTCTTGCCGCCAAAGGCGATGTCGGCCGCCGCGATTAAGTCTTTCACCACCTCGAGGTGACCCGCACAAGCAGCAGAATTCAAGGGGGAGAACTGATCTTTATTCGGTTGAGTCAGAAACGCGCGAAAGCCGTCAGTGTTTTTGCCGCCAAAGGCGGTGTCGGCCGCCGCGATTAAGTCTTTCACCACCTCGAGGTGACCTTCTTTCGAAGCAGTATTCAAGGGGGAGAACTGATCTTTATTCGGTTGAGTCAGAAACGCGCGAAAGCCGTCAGTGTTCTTGCCGCCAAAGGCGGTGTCGGCCGCCGCGATTAAGTCTTTCACCACCTCGAGGTGACCTTCTTTCGAAGCAGAATTCAAGGGGGAGAACTGATCTTTATTCGGTTGAGTCAGAAACGCGCGAAAGCCGTCAGTGTTCTTGCCGCCAAAGGCGGTGTCGGCCGCCGCGATTAAGTCTTTCACCACCTTGAGGTGACCTTCTTTCGAAGCAGTATTCAAGGGGGAGAACTGATCTTTATTCGGTTGAGTCAGAAACGCGCGAAAGCCGTCAGTGTTCTTGCCGCCAAAGGCGGTGTCTAATTTTTGCAATGCAATGTTAATGATTTGACCGTTACCATATTTTGCGAGAGAGGTTAAAAAAGTCCACCTTTCTTTTTCATCAAGCCATAAATGTGGTGTGTCCTTCTCCTTCACTAGGAAATGTTTGTTATTTATTAGTATGATGAGGGTTTGATCAAGACTGGGAGTTTTTTTCATCCTGTGCACAAAAACATACACGCTTTCTTGTAAAAACAAACTTGCTTCAAGTGCATTATTTTGAAAGTGGCTAACTATCTGTTCATCAGTAATCTGTTGTAATAATATTTGCTTGCGTAATGTGCTTATTGCTTCATCGTTGCGCGAACTTCTTAAGTGATAACTAGGCATGTGGTTTAATATATAAAATTATTTTCTAAAGTAGATATTCGAATATAATAAAGGATAAAAATTAACAGATTATTTAGTTATTATTCAGGCTACTACAGAATATACCGATGGCATTGCCTTAAAGTAGCGGTAAATACCCGTGATAACCACAAATTATCACGGGTATTGCGTCTTAAAAGAGCGCATATATAAAAGTAGTGTCACAGGTAGCTTTAGTGTTTGGTATCTGATTTTGGGGTTACAACTTTATTGAGTGTAAACTCTTCATCGGCAGCTTTTGATAAAAACTCTTCGGAATTATTTTCTCCAGATAACGTAAAGCGGAAATACTCTGTCTGACCACTAAAGTCCATTTTAGTGACGCAAATTAACCCCTGGCTGATTTTTGGTAGATAAAAAAAGAGACCATGATAGCCCATAAGTAGACCTTCTGCGGCTCTATGAGGTTTCCCGTGGTGCGTTTTACCCTATATTTATAGAGTAAAGCTCATATCCATTAATATCAATATACAGTCTTTTGAATAGTGTTTTTGGGGGTGCTGCCTCTATATAATGTAGGCTATATTACTGCTGGCACGCCAAAATCATTAACCTTCTCCCAAAACTGATCCCATCTTCCTTTAGTCTTTACTAGTGTTCTCAAGCATAAAACAATTTTCATTCCCTTGTCTTTCCAGCGCATTCCTGATCCGCCTAATCTTTGTTTAACAATTGTTTTACATGCTGCTTCAGTGACGCCAGAGCCAATTGGTGCATTCTGCTTAATCAAATTATGATACGACATTCGCTTTTCTTTAATATTATTTTCAAAATACGTAATTGTTCCTTCTAGCTTTTCTCTAAGCGATTTATTCAGTTTTTTATTTACATGCTCTTTAAGCTCAGCAAGTATTCTACCTGCCGCACCTTTCTTGTGCTTTAAATCATGACATCGCTCTTCAAGCCAAACATCACGCTCATCTCTTTCAGATTTTTTGGTAAATATTGCCCTTGATGCTTCGCCGAGATATTCAGTTGCATGCCAAAAATCTAAAATTTGCGTATCAGTATGTTTTTTTAGAAATGGCCAATTATTTTTTGCTCCATCAGCAACGCCAATTGTTTTAGCATCAGGGTAATATTTTTTTTTCAGCTTTATTTCCTTTTCAAGCCTATTAAAGAATTCATCTTTTCCATATTCTGGTGATGCTGCAACGTAGGTTGTGTGCAGGCGTTCACCATGCTTATCATACATGGAAATAGTTCCAACCATGCTCTCTCTATAACCATCATCAACGGTGAGGACATATGCACCATCTAAGCTAATGCTTAGCATCTCAACGCCTGCATCAAGCTTTGGCTCTTCATATTCCCACTCAGCCTCTTTGGCTTGTGCAATACCGCCAACAAAATCAGTTGCCCGTTGCAAGTATGAATGTGAGATTTTACGGTTATGATTGACCTTGAGATCATCAATAACACTAGGAGCAGGTAAGTTTGAGTATTTATGTGAGATTATTTTTGCAAATCGCGGTGTTGATCCTTGGATAATTCTAGCCTTATCTTCTAAAGGACAAAAGATCTTACCGCCTTTAGAGGTTTGATAAACATAACGCTTAACTCGAGCAACTCCATAAGGCGTTTGGTAATTTGCTTCATCTCTACTTCGTGCTGTTAGCTTTATTTTTCCAACATGGATAGGAGAGCCATCTGCATCAAACTTACTTAAAGCTTTTTCAGTGGCTAATGTTCCAACCTCATTAAGCCCATCAAGAATTGCGTCCTCACATTCAAGCATGGATCCTTTTAGTGGAAGCTTGAGTTCAATAGTTAATTCATTATTTTCATCAGAGATAATTCTAGCTGACATCCAAACACCATCCTTCATCATGTTAAAGTGTATATTATGCTATATATTCTACATTATATAAAGGCAGCACCCGTTTTTGGGTCAAAAATCCCATAGCATCTACGCTTCAAAACTTTAATCTTATTATTAAATCCTTCAACAAACCCACTATTCTTTCCCTCTGAAAAATAATTACAGATTTCCACTTTGAAGGCTTTAAGAGTTTTTATGAATTTTTTAAAGCAATTAATCTTTTTACTTTGAACCTCCTGAATCCAGGCATCAATACTTTTAGTACCAGATTTTATTGATTGCTCCTTATTAAAAATGCTCGTTAGCTTTCTTACCATTCGGTATGACTCTGTTAACTCAAAGGAGTAGGAGAATAATGTATTCAGCTTTTCATTTTCTTCTTTGGTAAAAAACTCTTTATGTCCCCTGAGCAGATTAGTTAGGTTTTTAACTTTATCATACTCATGAGGAGGTAGCTCCTTTTTTAAATCGGCTAGCACCTTTTGACGCATCTTGTCTAATGCTCGCCGATACAGTTTAGCAACATGATAACGGTCAACAATAACCTGCATTGGAGTAAAAACCTCTCTGGCAGCGTTAACATAACCCTTATACATGTCAGTACAAACTGACACAACTGTCTTTCTAAGCTTTATAGGAATCGAAAGCAGAAAATGCTTTATATCACGCTTTTTTCGACCTTTAATGATTGAAAGTATTCTAACTTTACCATTAATCCTGGCTGTAATAATTGTCATATAGGCGCCTTTTCCTTTTTCTAAACTAATCTCATCAATCCCTAAATCACCTAGAAATTTAAATTGCGACCAATTAATCTTAGGTGAGATATGGCGATTAATTATTCCTTCGATCTTCTTCTCTGTTGTGTCATTTTTCAATGCTACATCTTTTACTGTGCTGTTAACTAATTCGCGCAGTAAATATAATTCTAGTTCATAACTAAATTGACTATCACTTGAATGAAAATCCGGTGTTGCAGTAGTCGTTGGGCAATGGCAGCCATGTTCAAAACAGATATATCGCTTAGGCTGATAAATTAGATAGGTCTGCTTGTTCATAATAGGAAGATGCCTAACCTTGCGTTCTTTGTCGTAACCGTGAAAACGTGCGGTTTCTTTACCGCAAATATGACAACCAACGGATGTTTCTTCTGTCTGCCCGTAAATAAAAATTGCTGTATCAGTTTCTTCAACTTTATCGATACGGAAGAAGGGAATATTAAACTGGATGTCAATGGTCGGCATGGGTAATGTCCTTATTATGAGCTAAAATGGAGAGAAAATTCTATACCTGAATAATTTGGAAAGGAAGGCTTTATGCTATTAATAAAGGATAAACTCAACCACGGGAATTATCATAGAGCCTATGTTTTTTTAGAAATGGCCAATTATTTTTTGCTCCATCAGCAACGCCAATTGTTTTAGCATCAGGGTAATATTTCTTTTTCAGCTTTATTTCCTTTTCAAGCCTATTAAAGAATTCATCTTTTCCATATTCTGGTGATGCTGCAACGTAGGTTGTGTGCAGGCGTGCACCATGCTTATCATACATGGAAATAGTTCCAACCATGCTCTCTCTATAACCATCATCAACGGTGAGAACATATGCACCATCTAAGCTAATACTTAGCATCTCAATGCCTGCATCAAGCTTTGGCTCTTCATATTCCCACTCAGCCTCTTTGGCTTGTGCAATACCGCCAACAAAATCGATAGAGCGTTATTTTGTCTGTAAAAACCAACTTCAGTACTTAGAAAAACCTTTAAAATTCTAAATGGCACTCTATTGTACCTGTCTCATCGCATAATATCTTAAATTAATTATGCTAATCAATCTAAAAAATTATTTATACCTCAAATTTTTCTCCTCTCAAAATAAATTATTAACTTTTAGGTAATAGCAAGTATATCTCGTTAATAAGAACAAGAATGATCTATCCTAAAACCCTATGAAGCCTTATTATTCACTTCAACTTAAGTATCTAGGTGATCCGCTCCACTGGTCATCAATTTCCACTAAAACAGCTGATACGAGCCTTAGGCACGATTCAGTATTAGGGAAAATTCCAACTGTATGCGTCCTTCTTTTTACCTCTCTGTTTACGCGCTCAGCTATGTTACTGGTTCTTAATCTTTTTTGATGCGGCCTGTCAAAGTTCATCACTACTAAGCCCTCCGGTATATTCACTTCCAACCAAGAAGAAAGCTCTGGTGCTGTTTGCTGATATTTATCTACCGCCATAGCCAATAGTCTTTCCGACTCATGAATGTTTGAGGCATTAAATATAGCTGTAATCTCCTCAGCTACTGGTTCCTTCATTGAGCGCTTTGGTATGTGAGCCTGAGCATTTTGCTGCAAATGAAATTGGCAGCGTTGCCAAGGAACACTGGGGAACACAGCTCTTCTAGCGGCTTTTAGGCCAGTATGAGCGTCGCTAGTAATCAACTCAATACCATGTATACCTCGCTCAACCAACTGCTGAAGAAAATCACGCCAATGTACCTCAGCCTCTGATAACGCAACAGAAACACCTAGCACTGTTCTCTTGCCGGTTGATTCATCAAAGCCATAGGCTATCAATACCGCACAGTCTTGTACTGTGCCGCTAGTGCGCACCTTCTCATAACGTGCATCTAGCCAAAGATATTTTATCTTTCCTAACGGCTTATTTCGCCATTTCTTTAAATCTTCATCCAACAATTTAGCGCAACGGCTTACCTCTGTGCTTGAAATATCTGTTCCACAGAGTTGCTTTAGCACCTTTTCAACTTTGCGCGTGGAAACCCCATGCACATACATTTCAGCGACAGCCAGCTTAAGTGCTCTATCAGAGCGTACACCTCGCTCTAAGACTGATGGATAGAAGGCTTCATTGGAGTCTCTAACCTGCGGTATCTGTAGCTCAAGCTGACCTTGACCTGTGTTAATTAACCTTGGTTTAAAGCCGTTCGCATATCCGTTTCTATCGCCAGTTCGCTCATAAGGACTGGCATTTAAATGGCGCTCCCTTTCTATTAACATAGCCTCATTCATCAACCTGGAGACAAGCTTAGGTAAAGCTTCAAACCCCTCCATCGCTAAAACGTGTATGGCTTCTTCGATTAAGTTCTCATTTTTATAGCAGCTCATTGTCATTCCTCTTTTTTGGTTAAGTTTACCTTAAAAGGAATTTCTAATCTGACTGAGTCGCCTGCTTATTTTCAGCAAGTCAATGGAATTTACAGAAAGGATGGCGCACTAGCACAAAATCAGTTGCCCGTTGCAAGTATGAATGTGAGATTTTACGGTTATGATTGACCTTGAGATCATCAATAACACTAGGAGCAGGTAAGTTTGAGTATTTATGTGAGATTATTTTTGCAAATCGCGGTGTTGATCCTTGGATAATTCTAGCCTTATCTTCTAAAGGACAAAAGATCTTCCCGCCTTTAGAGGTTTGATAAACATAACGCTTAACTCGAGCAACTCCATAAGGCGTTTGGTAATTTGCTTCATCTCTACTTCGTGCTGTTAGCTTTATTTTTCCAACATGGATAGGAGAGCCATCTGCATCAAACTTACTTAAAGCTTTTTCAGTGGCTAATGTTCCAACCTCATTAAGGCCGTCAAGAATTGCATCCTCACATTCAAGCATGGATCCTTTTAGTGGAAGCTTGAGCTCAATAGTTAATTCATTATTTTCATCAGAGAGAATTCTAGCTAACATCCAAACACCATCCGTAATCAAGTTAAAGTGTATATTATGCTATATTTTATACATTATATAAAGGCAGCACCCAGCTCAATAAACCAACGTGACATAGTTTGCCTGGATAGATTGACGCCGTATTGTGAGCGTAGTTGTTTTTCTAAATGATAAAAGGGTTGTCTATCCCTGATTTTACTAGACACTAAATGCGCTAGTAATGATTCAGACGCCTCGGCCTTAGGTAGGATATGTAAAGGCTTAGGTGCAACCGTAACACCACCTTGCTCGCAATCACAGCCTAGTTTTTCACGGCGCTCTTCAATCATTTCAAAGACAGCTGGTTTGTAGTTCAGTATTTTTTTAGTCTCAAAACCCATTGGGCATTTTTCTTTACCGCAAGGACAAATACGCTGGTCATCAGGTACTGGAATGATTCTCACCGTCACAGGTAATTCATTCTTGACCTTCTTCTTACGTTTGTGAGAAGAGACAACAACTGCTTCATCATCTTCTTGATCCTCCGGTGTTGAGAGATCACCGAAGAGTGGCAACTGATCTTCTATGTAGCGCTCAGATTTACTACCAAAATGCTGTCGTTGGAGCTTAGCAAATTGTATCTTCAAATGATCATAAGCCTCGGCATACTGTTCAACACGAGCATGTTCTATTTCAAGCTTATGACAAAGCTTTTCATTTATTCCGACTTGTTGATAGAAAAGCTCACTAGGGACTGTTTGCATTGCGTTTCTCATTCAAGTAACTACTGCAAAGTGTACCATGACATTTTAAGTGCAATATTTTCTTCCTCAGGCGCTTGGTTAGCGCATATTACTTTTTTGGGGTAGCTGGTCATTGTGATGTTTTCTTTTCAACTCCTAGCGGATCTCACAAAGCCTGGGCTAAGGATATAAAACAAGCATTAAAATCACGTGTAAAATCAAAAAACACAGAAAAAACCTGTCAAGACTTTTTTGTATCCGTTCAATATCAGCATGATTTGAAAATAATTCAAAAAGTTCTTGACAGCTTTTTCGTGCAAATTTGGAAATTTTATATTGGAATCATCGTGTGTCATAAAAGCATGATGTGCGCTCTATAACAACGCTGTATGCTCGGATTATTTTTTCATCGATCAGGTTCATGGCTTAAAAATAATTTCAGCAGTACGGCCATCTGTGTGGGGAAAATTTACCTTTTCAAACCCGTGGTATACTCTTCCTATGAAAAAACAACCTGACAAATCAGTTTTAGCCGATCTCATTGAGAGATTTAATAATACTGTTACACCAACAGCACTAGAAACAGATTTTAGCAATGTATGTGAAAGTCAGGCTGAGAAAATCATAAAGCTAGAAGACAAGGTGCAATCGTTAAATAACGCATTAAATAAATATAAAGGTGAGCAAGGAAAGCCTAATGTTAGAAAGCAAACGCGCGCTAACAAGGACAAGGATCATTCCTCCGAGAAGGATAGAAAAGGAAATAAAACCAATAAAACTAGAAAGCCAAAATCTAGTAAAAAAAATCTCGAAGTCTCTAATACAGTGACACTAACAATTAATCCAGATTCGTTGCCCAGCGATGCTGTGCCAAATGGCTCTAAGAAAACACTTATCCAGGATATAAAAATTGCTGCTAATAACACTCTTTTTTTGCGCCAACAATATTACTCCCCTTCTGAAAACAAACACTATACAGCACCTCTGCCAACTGGTTATAAGGGCCAGTTCGGCCCTACTATTAAAAGCTGGACAAGCTTCCTAAATACTCAAGGTGGTATGACGCTAGAAAGCCTTGAGACATTTTATAAAACCGCCAACATAGATATTAGTAAATCAACCATCCATAGCTTCACAATTAAAACACCTACGATACTTGAGCCCGAGAAGGTAGAAGTTGTGAAGGCAGGTTTACAATCCACGAACTACCAGCACCTAGATGACACCAACGCTAGAGAGGATGGGAAAAACCGTTATGTTAATGTATTGGGTAATGAGTATTATTCAGCTTACTTTACGCTGACCAGTAAAAGTCGATTAAGCGTCATTGAAATGTTAAGCAAAGAGGGTGCTGCCTCTATATAATGTAGGCTATATTACTGCTGGCACGCCAAAATCATTAACCTTCTCCCAAAACTGATCCCATCTTCCTTTAGTCTTTACTAGTGTTCTCAAGCATAAAACAATTTTCATTCCCTTGTCTTTCCAGCGCATTCCTGATCCGCCTAATCTTTGTTTAACAATTGTTTTACATGCTGCTTCAGTGACGCCAGAGCCAATTGGTGCATTCTGCTTAATCAAATTATGATACGACATTCGCTTTTCTTTAATATTATTTTCAAAATACGTAATTGTTCCTTCT
The DNA here is from genome assembly GCA_965196985.1 of Gammaproteobacteria bacterium. Classification (GTDB taxonomy): domain Bacteria; phylum Pseudomonadota; class Gammaproteobacteria; order UBA12402; family UBA12402; genus 2-12-FULL-35-23. The sequence goes on from CBDALO010000233.1 coordinate 120,072, forward strand.
AGCTTTTCTCTAAGCGATTTATTCAGTTTTTTATTTACATGCTCTTTAAGCTCAGCAAGTATTCTACCTGCCGCACCTTTCTTGTGCTTTAAATCATGACATCGCTCTTCGAGCCAAACATCACGCTCATCTCTTTCAGATTTTTTGGTAAATATTGCCCTTGATGCTTCGCCGAGATATTCAGTTGCATGCCAAAAATCTAAAATTTGCGTATCAGTATGTTTTTTTAGAAATGGCCAATTATTTTTTGCTCCATCAGCAACGCCAATTGTTTTAGCATCAGGGTAATATTTTTTTTTCAGCTTTATTTCCTTTTCAAGCCTATTAAAGAATTCATCTTTTCCATATTCTGGTGATGCTGCAACGTAGGTTGTGTGCAGGCGTTCACCATGCTTATCATACATGGAAATAGTTCCAACCATGCTCTCTCTATAACCATCATCAACGGTGAGGACATATGCACCATCTAAGCTAATGCTTAGCATCTCAACGCCTGCATCAAGCTTTGGCTCTTCATATTCCCACTCAGCCTCTTTGGCTTGTGCAATACCGCCAACAAAATCAGTTGCCCGTTGCAAGTATGAATGTGAGATTTTACGGTTATGATTGACCTTGAGATCATCAATAACACTAGGAGCAGGTAAGTTTGAGTATTTATGTGAGATTATTTTTGCAAATCGCGGTGTTGATCCTTGGATAATTCTAGCCTTATCTTCTAAAGGACAAAAGATCTTACCGCCTTTAGAGGTTTGATAAACATAACGCTTAACTCGAGCAACTCCATAAGGCGTTTGGTAATTTGCTTCATCTCTACTTCGTGCTGTTAGCTTTATTTTTCCAACATGGATAGGAGAGCCATCTGCATCAAACTTACTTAAAGCTTTTTCAGTGGCTAATGTTCCAACCTCATTAAGCCCATCAAGAATTGCGTCCTCACATTCAAGCATGGATCCTTTTAGTGGAAGCTTGAGTTCAATAGTTAATTCATTATTTTCATCAGAGATAATTCTAGCTGACATCCAAACACCATCCTTCATCATGTTAAAGTGTATATTATGCTATATATTCTACATTATATAAAGGCAGCACCCAGCAAAGACCACTTTGGGTTCACATTAAATGAGGCCGCTTTTAATTTACTGGCTACTATGAACTTACCCCACAAGGTAATCGAAAGCTTAAAGGTATTTCACTCATCGACTATCTTAAACAGTAAGGAGCTGGAAGTTATTCTTGATAAGGTATTAGGTGATAAAAAATTTCCAAAATATAGAAAGCTGATTACTGATGCGGCAGCTATCTCAACATATAGAAAGAGTCCTTATGCGATAGAAACACTCATTACCGATGATGCGCCACAGTTTAAGCTCATTACTGAATCACTCGCCTTGTGCTGGGTTCATGAGGGTAGGCATTATAAAAAGCTGACGCCAATTTTTAAGAAGCACCAAGACTCTGTTGACAGCTTCTTGGATAGGTTTTGGGATTATTATCATAAGCTCATTGAATATAAAAAGAACCCAGGGCAAGATGAGATAGATAAGCTATCCAATGAGTTTACTGAGTTATTCTCAACAATCACTGGCTACGAGAAACTAGATAAACAAATTGAGCTCACCTTAAAAAAGAAAAGGCAGCTATTGTTAGTGCTGGAAAAGCCAGAGCTTCCTCTACATAACAATCCAGCAGAGTTGATGGCTCGGAAGCAGGCTAGAATGCGCGATGTACACCTTCATACTATGAGTGAAGAAGGAACGAAAGCTAAGGATACAATGGTTACAATTACTGAGACATGTAAAAAGCTAGCAGTTAATGTCTTCGATTATATATATGACAGAATTACAAAAAACGGCTTGGTTCAATTACGGTGTATTTTAGGTATCAGGGCGCATAGAAATACCTACCCAATTAAAGCATAATAACTACTGCTCTTTAAAAATTAGATTGCGTTATGCTGCTCGTTGAAAACGTTTGAAGCCCAGCATTTCTACCCAGTGTGGATGCTCCTGACCAGTTAAAATATGTGCTGGAGTTTTCTGATGACGAAAGCTTTTTTCGCTACGCTCGATTTTCTCATGATTTAAAAAGAAGCGTAGTAAATTAAGAAATCCATTCCCTACTTGCTTACGTACAAATAAGTAGGGAGATATACGACTATGCAGGTTTTCTGCCATAGAGCTTGTGCGTTCCGTGCCCTCTAGCACTCGAGTCACAAGTTCTTCTATGTCATAGAAATCATCACCCAATTCATCTTGTAAGGGTAACGCACGAACAGCATATTTCATTGACCCTTCCTTACACCTTTGTAATTCAGCTATTTTCCACAAAGTATTTACAGAGATATTATTAGATTCAGCAATTACCTGAAATTTATTATCAATTGTCATCATAAATGATAAAGCTAAGTGTTTGGCATTCTCCAACATAACTCGAATTGATTTAATACGATGAGGATGAATTAACTCAAGGGTTTTTAGTTCATTAACAATGAAGTCATATAACTCACTACGTTGCTCTGGTGCTGGGCCTGCTTTTACTAAAACATCATGACACAACCAGTCTACTAACGTGTCAATAGAGCTTGATAAGCGCCCAGCTTGTCCTGCCTCTTTTACCGCCATGAATAACTGCTCTTCATGTAGCGCTTCATTACCTTTAGTAATTGCCTTGTAATACTTATTCTCTCGTTGGTTTAGATATGTGATAGAACTTTTTTTCCTATTTCTAAAGTAACGGCGAACCTCAAGTAACTCATGGATGATGTGAAAATGATCTCTGTGGTAAGGAACATCTGGCATTACAAGTTTATGTCCAGCATACAAACCACGGCCATCGTCACCATAAACAGCCTCTGGTAAAAAATGTTTTTTCTTCAGCTCTAGTAAATTTCTTGCCCACGTATCTCCATCACGTGTGTCTTCTAGGCGAAGCAAATAACAATATAAAGAACGAATATCGGTTCCAGAAAGAATTGGTTTATTAAGGTGAAACTTTTCATCATTAGCTACTAGTTTGGCTTGGCTTAAGTCTTCCTGAGAATTAATCTTCTCCGCTCTTTGAATCGCAACAGCTGCAATGTTATGAATTCCACCTTGAGAGATCTCATAGTCTAAACAAACACTTAAAAATCTACGTATACCCCTAAATGAGCAGCGAGAAAAAAGCAGTAAGCAAACAACCATAAGAGAAATATACTGCTTGGTTACTGGTATATAATACAAAACCTTATGTGCATCATTAGTCGCGTCTGTTTCTGAGAAAGCACTATCAATTGCATTCACCAATTTATTTTTTTGCTTATGCACAAACTTACGGCTAACATCATTTTGTTCTGCCAGCTTAGAAACTGACTTATCTTTTTTTAATGCTTTTAAAGCAAGTTCTTTTCTATCGTCTGCATTCATTAACTTAGCGGCACTGTTTGTTGTTGACATGATCAGCCTCACTCTTTTGCTTTCATTATTGACTTGGATGCGAGAGTATATGGCAAGATAAGCCATAATTACCAATCCGTGAAATACTATACTGTATGTATGCTCAATACCTGACCATCTAATCTGATACCCAGAAATGAACAAGGCCGAAATTCCTTTTAAGGTAAACTTAACCAAAAAAGAGGAATGACAATGAGCTGCTATAAAAATGAGAACTTAATCGAAGAAGCCATACATGTTTTAGCGATGGAGGGGTTTGAAGCTTTACCTAAGCTTGTCTCCAGGTTGATGAATGAGGCTATGTTAATAGAAAGGGAGCGCCATTTAAATGCCAGTCCTTATGAGCGAACTGGCGATAGAAACGGATATGCGAACGGCTTTAAACCAAGGTTAATTAACACAGGTCAAGGTCAGCTTGAGCTACAGATACCGCAGGTTAGAGACTCCAATGAAGCCTTCTATCCATCAGTCTTAGAGCGAGGTGTACGCTCTGATAGAGCACTTAAGCTGGCTGTCGCTGAAATGTATGTGCATGGGGTTTCCACGCGCAAAGTTGAAAAGGTGCTAAAGCAACTCTGTGGAACAGATATTTCAAGCACAGAGGTAAGCCGTTGCGCTAAATTGTTGGATGAAGATTTAAAGAAATGGCGAAATAAGCCGTTAGGAAAGATAAAATATCTTTGGCTAGATGCACGTTATGAGAAGGTGCGCACTAGCGGCACAGTACAAGACTGTGCGGTATTGATAGCCTATGGCTTTGATGAATCAACCGGCAAGAGAACAGTGCTAGGTGTTTCTGTTGCGTTATCAGAGGCTGAGGTACATTGGCGTGATTTTCTTCAGCAGTTGGTTGAGCGAGGTATACATGGTATTGAGTTGATTACTAGCGACGCTCATACTGGCCTAAAAGCCGCTAGAAGAGCTGTGTTCCCCAGTGTTCCTTGGCAACGCTGCCAATTTCATTTGCAGCAAAATGCTCAGGCTCACATACCAAAGCGCTCAATGAAGGAACCAGTAGCTGAGGAGATTACAGCTATATTTAATGCCTCAAACATTCATGAGTCGGAAAGACTATTGGCTATGGCGGTAGATAAATATCAGCAAACAGCACCAGAGCTTTCTTCTTGGTTGGAAGTGAATATACCGGAGGGCTTAGTAGTGATGAACTTTGACAGGCCGCATCAAAAAAGATTAAGAACCAGTAACATAGCTGAGCGCGTAAACAGAGAGGTAAAAAGAAGGACGCATACAGTTGGAATTTTCCCTAATACTGAATCGTGCCTAAGGCTCGTATCAGCTGTTTTAGTGGAAATTGATGACCAGTGGAGCGGATCACCTAGATACTTAAGTTGAAGTGAATAATAAGGCTTCATAGGGTTTTAGGATAGATCATTCTTGTTCTTATTAACGAGATATAATTGCTATTACCTAAAAGTTAATAATTTATTTTGAGAGGAGAAAAATTTGAGGTATAAATAATTTTTTAGATTGATTAGCATAATTAATTTAAGATATTATGCGATGAGACAGGTACAATAGAGTGCCATTTAGAATTTTAAAGGTTTTTCTAAGTACTGAAGTTGGTTTTTACAGACAAAATAACGCTCTATCAGCAGATTTTTAAGCTTATTTTTAAAATTAACTAAAATTAACTAAAAATAATTGGAATTTAGACAGCAATTGCCGATTTGGCCCGCTTATTTACTTAGTGACTGACATAAAACTTAGAAACCGTTGCTACGTAAGGCATACAGGCAATTTTCACAAACGAAGATTTACTGTTTAAGCACCATTAGTGTCTAAATTGACCGCTTTTAATGAATTTATGGCAAAGAAGCCAAAATCTACGTTTGTGAAAATCCTCTACAAGCGTTGCTGCATAAGGCTTTCGAGGTTTTCTGTCAAACACTAAATACTCAAGCGCTAGCCTTCAGTAATTCTTAGATAGAGCGTTATTTTGTCTGTAAAAACCAACTTCAGTACTTAGAAAAACCTTTAAAATTCTAAATGGCACTCTATTGTACCTGTCTCATCGCATAATATCTTAAATTAATTATGCTAATCAATCTAAAAAATTATTTATACCTCAAATTTTTCTCCGCTAGTGCGCCATCCTTTCTGTAAATTCCATTGACTTGCTGAAAATAAGTAGGCGACTCAGTCAGATTAGAAATTCCTTTTAAGGTAAACTTAACCAAAAAAGAGGAATGACAATGAGCTGCTATAAAAATGAGAACTTAATCGAAGAAGCCATACATGTTTTAGCGATGGAGGGGTTTGAAGCTTTACCTAAGCTTGTCTCCAGGTTGATGAATGAGGCTATGTTAATAGAAAGGGAGCGCCATTTAAATGCCAGTCCTTATGAGCGAACTGGCGATAGAAACGGATATGCGAACGGCTTTAAACCAAGGTTAATTAACACAGGTCAAGGTCAGCTTGAGCTACAGATACCGCAGGTTAGAGACTCCAATGAAGCCTTCTATCCATCAGTCTTAGAGCGAGGTGTACGCTCTGATAGAGCACTTAAGCTGGCTGTCGCTGAAATGTATGTGCATGGGGTTTCCACGCGCAAAGTTGAAAAGGTGCTAAAGCAACTCTGTGGAACAGATATTTCAAGCACAGAGGTAAGCCGTTGCGCTAAATTGTTGGATGAAGATTTAAAGAAATGGCGAAATAAGCCGTTAGGAAAGATAAAATATCTTTGGCTAGATGCACGTTATGAGAAGGTGCGCACTAGCGGCACAGTACAAGACTGTGCGGTATTGATAGCCTATGGCTTTGATGAATCAACCGGCAAGAGAACAGTGCTAGGTGTTTCTGTTGCGTTATCAGAGGCTGAGGTACATTGGCGTGATTTTCTTCAGCAGTTGGTTGAGCGAGGTATACATGGTATTGAGTTGATTACTAGCGACGCTCATACTGGCCTAAAAGCCGCTAGAAGAGCTGTGTTCCCCAGTGTTCCTTGGCAACGCTGCCAATTTCATTTGCAGCAAAATGCTCAGGCTCACATACCAAAGCGCTCAATGAAGGAACCAGTAGCTGAGGAGGGTGCTGCCTTTATATAATGTAGAAAATATAGCATAATATACACTTTAACTTGATTACGGATGGTGTTTGGATGTTAGCTAGAATTCTCTCTGATGAAAATAATGAATTAACTATTGAGCTCAAGCTTCCACTAAAAGGATCCATGCTTGAATGTGAGGATGCAATTCTTGACGGCCTTAATGAGGTTGGAACATTAGCCACTGAAAAAGCTTTAAGTAAGTTTGATGCAGATGGCTCTCCTATCCATGTTGGAAAAATAAAGCTAACAGCACGAAGTAGAGATGAAGCAAATTACCAAACGCCTTATGGAGTTGCTCGAGTTAAGCGTTATGTTTATCAAACCTCTAAAGGCGGGAAGATCTTTTGTCCTTTAGAAGATAAGGCTAGAATTATCCAAGGATCAACACCGCGATTTGCAAAAATAATCTCACATAAATACTCAAACTTACCTGCTCCTAGTGTTATTGATGATCTCAAGGTCAATCATAACCGTAAAATCTCACATTCATACTTGCAACGGGCAACTGATTTTGTTGGCGGTATTGCACAAGCCAAAGAGGCTGAGTGGGAATATGAAGAGCCAAAGCTTGATGCAGGCATTGAGATGCTAAGTATTAGCTTAGATGGTGCATATGTTCTCACCGTTGATGATGGTTATAGAGAGAGCATGGTTGGAACTATTTCCATGTATGATAAGCATGGTGCACGCCTGCACACAACCTACGTTGCAGCATCACCAGAATATGGAAAAGATGAATTCTTTAATAGGCTTGAAAAGGAAATAAAGCTGAAAAAGAAATATTACCCTGATGCTAAAACAATTGGCGTTGCTGATGGAGCAAAAAATAATTGGCCATTTCTAAAAAAACATACTGATACGCAAATTTTAGATTTTTGGCATGCAACTGAATATCTCGGCGAAGCATCAAAGGCAGTATTTACCAAAAAATCTGAAAGAGATGAGCGTGATGTTTGGCTCGAAGAGAGATGTCATGACTTAAAGCACAAGAAAGGTGCGGCAGGTAGAATACTTGCTGAGCTTAAAGAGCATCTAAATAAAAAACTGAATAAATCGCTTAGAGAAAAGCTAGAAGGAACAATTACGTATTTTGAAAATAATATTAAAGAAAAGCGAATGTCGTATCATAATTTGATTAAGCAGAATGCACCAATTGGCTCTGGCGTCACTGAAGCAGCATGTAAAACAATTGTTAAACAAAGATTAGGCGGATCAGGAATGCGCTGGAAAGACAAGGGAATGAAAATCGTTTTATGCTTGAGAACACTAGTAAAGACTAAAGGCAGATGGGATCAGTTTTGGGAGAAGGTCAATGATTTTGGCGTGCCAGCAGCAATATAGCCTACATTATATAGAGGCAGCACCCTGAATATTTGGTTACCACTGTTCAGTATTATAGCTGCAGCAATTGGTGGATTTATTGGAACCTGGATCAGACTAAACTCCGAAAGTATCCGTTCAATATCAGCATGATTTGAAAATAATTCAAAAAGTTCTTGACAGCTTTTTCGTGCAAATTTGGAAATTTTATATTGGAATCATCGTGTGTCATAAAAGCATGATGTGCGCTCTATAACAACGCTGTATGCTCGGATTATTTTTTCATCGATCAGGTTCATGGCTTAAAAATAATTTCAGCAGTACGGCCATCTGTGTGGGGAAAATTTACCTTTTCAAACCCGTGGTATACTCTTCCTATGAAAAAACAACCTGACAAATCAGTTTTAGCCGATCTCATTGAGAGATTTAATAATACTGTTACACCAACAGCACTAGAAACAGATTTTAGCAATGTATGTGAAAGTCAGGCTGAGAAAATCATAAAGCTAGAAGACAAGGTGCAATCGTTAAATAACGCATTAAATAAATATAAAGGTGAGCAAGGAAAGCCTAATGTTAGAAAGCAAACGCGCGCTAACAAGGACAAGGATCATTCCTCCGAGAAGGATAGAAAAGGAAATAAAACCAATAAAACTAGAAAGCCAAAATCTAGTAAAAAAAATCTCGAAGTCTCTAATACAGTGACACTAACAATTAATCCAGATTCGTTGCCCAGCGATGCTGTGCCAAATGGCTCTAAGAAAACACTTATCCAGGATATAAAAATTGCTGCTAATAACACTCTTTTTTTGCGCCAACAATATTACTCCCCTTCTGAAAACAAACACTATACAGCACCTCTGCCAACTGGTTATGAGGGCCAGTTCGGCCCTACTATTAAAAGCTGGACAAGCTTCCTAAATACTCAAGGTGGTATGACGCTAGAAAGCCTTGAGACATTTTATAAAACCGCCAACATAGATATTAGTAAATCAACCATCCATAGCTTCACAATTAAAACACCTACGATACTTGAGCCCGAGAAGGTAGAAGTTGTGAAGGCAGGTTTACAATCCACGAACTACCAGCACCTAGATGACACCAACGCTAGAGAGGATGGGAAAAACCGTTATGTTAATGTATTGGGTAATGAGTATTATTCAGCTTACTTTACGCTGACCAGTAAAAGTCGATTAAGCGTCATTGAAATGTTAAGCAAAGACCACTTTGGGTTCACATTAAATGAGGCCGCTTTTAATTTACTGGCTACTATGAACTTACCCCACAAGGTAATCGAAAGCTTAAAGGTATTTCACTCATCGACTATCTTAAACAGTAAGGAGCTGGAAGTTATTCTTGATAAGGTATTAGGTGATAAAAAATTTCCAAAATATAGAAAGCTGATTACTGATGCGGCAGCTATCTCAACATATAGAAAGAGTCCTTATGCGATAGAAACACTCATTACCGATGATGCGCCACAGTTTAAGCTCATTACTGAATCACTCGCCTTGTGCTGGGTTCATGAGGGTAGGCATTATAAAAAGCTGACGCCAATTTTTAAGAAGCACCAAGACTCTGTTGACAGCTTCTTGGATAGGTTTTGGGATTATTATCATAAGCTCATTGAATATAAAAAGAACCCAGGGCAAGATGAGATAGATAAGCTATCCAATGAGTTTACTGAGTTATTCTCAACAATCACTGGCTACGAGAAACTAGATAAACAAATTGAGCTCACCTTAAAAAAGAAAAGGCAGCTATTGTTAGTGCTGGAAAAGCCAGAGCTTCCTCTACATAACAATCCAGCAGAGTTGATGGCTCGGAAGCAGGCTAGAATGCGCGATGTACACCTTCATACTATGAGTGAAGAAGGAACGAAAGCTAAGGATACAATGGTTACAATTACTGAGACATGTAAAAAGCTAGCAGTTAATGTCTTCGATTATATATATGACAGAATTACAAAAAACTATTCTATGCCTTCGCTAGCGGAATTAATTACCATCCGCTCATCACAGGCGCAGTAAACTAAAGAGAGCGCAGCATGAGCATCATGCTGAAATAAGACGGATACCTCCGAAAGAAGCAAGCATCTTTTTAATCACAAAATGACTATATATATTAAATTAATAGAAAGTTACCGAAACGTTATCATTAGTAAGAGTAATCAAGAATCTCGTCAAAAGTATGTATCATCACAAGAGCAAGTAAAGCTGATAGCCAATAGAGAAGTTATTATGATCAGTAAAAAGTTTTATAATGCTAGCCCGGAAGACCAACCTCAATTAATGGAGCAATTGATTGATGCAATGAGGAAGGATTTCCAGTCAATTCGTAAATTTTAGACCTTCTGCGTAACTAAGGGCAGTTCTAGAAACTAGCTAAAATTTGCTTATAATTGCCTGATTAATAATCATTCATGGAAAGGCATATGCTATTAAGCTATCAGCAACTCAGTAACCGCCCGCGTATTTTTAAAAAGTTAACTGGTTTGACCCTTGATGATTTTGAAACGATACACCAACAAGTGAAGTCATCACTTGATGATGAGTTTAGTAAGCTGGGAAGGCGCCCGAAACTCACCACGCACCATGATCGCCTTTTGCTTCTCATGATGTACTATCGCACTTATGTAACACATGAATTCTTAGGTTACTTTGTTGGTTTGGATGACAGTAATGTCTGCCGCTTATTTAAACGCTTAGAACCCTTAGTGGCCAAGCATATTCATATTAAAAAAGACAGAACCCTAACAGAAGATGCGGTTTGCGCTATATTAATGGATGTAACGGAGCAGCCTATTCAGCGCCCCAAAAAGAAGAAGCCACGTAAAGATTATTATTCTGGTAAAAAGAAAAGACATACTCAAAAGGTGGAGATAGCAATGAGTACATCCGGAAAAATAATCAACGTCTCTCAAACAATGCCTGGGAGGGTTCATGATATTAAGATCCGACAACGTGGCAGCCCACTGCCACCAGCAGAAAAATATGCTGATCTAGGATACCAAGGAATTCAACATACTGACCCCTTGGTTAACTTACCTCATAAAAAGCCCAAAGGCGGCAAATTAACTACTCAACAAAAAGAGGATAACCGTAATCACAGCAAGATCCGTATTAGGGTTGAACATCAATTCTCAAAATTTAAAAAATTCCGCATTCTTGGGGAGGTGTATAGGAATTTTCGCAGAAAACACAATATGAGATTTAATATTATTGCTGGGATTCTCAATCTTCAAGCCGGATTCTAAAACTACAAACGAGCATAAGCTCGCCCAGTATTTAGTGACTGACAGAAAACCCGCAAAGCCTTTTATTTTCAATGTTTCGGGGCGAACTGGTCACATGAAGATTTTCAAAAAACAGCACTAAATACTCGTTTTCCAGCTATTTACAGCTTATTTTCGATATAATGCCTTAATCTTCGATGATTTTTCGCCACAGCATGGTAACTCTTCACTGGAAAGCAAGAATGACAAGACTAGCCCAAAATCCACAAATGCAAATTGGCCAAGTAGATATTTCTAAAATTCAAATCAGCTCTAAATCACGGGATGACATTCCAAAATTATTAAAAGGGCTACAGTTTATTTATAGTACACCCTCTGTACGGAAGGAGATTTTCGAACTACTAGAGGCTCAGATTGCACCTGAGGTTGACAAGAATAATGGACGCCCTGGTATGGAATTATGGAAAATATTGGTCATGGGAGTACTCCGCCTGAGTCTAAATTGTGATTATGATCGACTGCATGAACTTGTGAATCAACATAAAACCATTCGTGAAATGCTAGGGCATGCTGATTTTTTCGATAAAATAGAGTATCAGCTGCAAACAATTAAAGACAATGTCTCGCTACTCACTCCCGAGTTGTTAGATGAGATTAATCAAGTTGTTGTGAAAGCTGGTCATTCATTGTTAAAAAAAAGTGAGCCTCTGCGAGGCCGTTGCGATTCCTTTGTGGTTGAAACAGACGTACATTTTCCAACAGACATAAGCTTACTGTTTGACGCAATGCGCAAAATAATTCAGCAGGTGGCCAAGCTGTGTGAACACAGCGGATTGAGTGACTGGCGTCAATATCGATATAACATCAAGCATCTGAAACGGCTCATGCGAATAGCTCAACTAAAAAAGCGCAGTAAGAGCAAGCAAGCAGATCAACAAAACAAAAAGGACAAGGCAATCAAGGATGCTCATCAGGAGTATCTCAATATTGCGCAAAAATATTTAGATAAAGCACATGCCTCAATAAACGCTATCCAGAAAGCCGATCTACTGAAGCCGCAAGATGCGCCACTGGTTGAAAATATAGAAATGTTCACGGTTCATGCAGATCGCCAAGTTGATCAAATTAAACGCCGAATATTATTGGATGAAAAGATCCCGCATGAAGAAAAAGTCTTTTCTGTCTTTCAGCCACATACTGAATGGATTGTAAAAGGAAAGGCTGGTGTACCAGTCGAATTAGGAATGAAAGTCTGTGTCTTGGAGGATCAACACCAATTTATATTGCATCATCGTGTGATGGAGAATGAGACTGATGACAAGGTCGCCGTATCTATGGTTCAAGAGACCCAACAAAAGTTCCCAGAGTTAAACACATGTAGTTTTGATAAGGGCTTTCATTCAAAAGAAAATCAATCTGCGTTAGCAGATATTTTGGAAGTTGTTGCATTGCCGAGAAAAGGTCGACTCTCAAAGGAAGCACAGGAAATTGAAAAGTCAGACTCGTTTGTGAAAGCGAAACAAAAGCATTCTGCGGTAGAATCCAGTATTAATGCTCTTGAAGTTCATGGGTTGGATCAATGCCTAGATCACGGCATTGATGGCTTTAAGAGTTATGTTGGCTTAGCGATTGTTGGAAAAAACATAGATCGTATCGGAAGTCTTATACAAAGAGCTGAGCAAAGGAAAGCAGCGCGACTAAAAAAACGCATTCGAGGTCGCAGCCCACCGTTAGCTGCCTAGTCAGCCTCAGAATATCCCATTGTATTCCAGAAAGCAGGATGCTTTTTTTCGTATCAAAACAGCGAGATTTCATTTTTTTGTACGCGGCCAGGGCTTAATATGCTATTTTTATTATGATCTCGCGCGGATATAAAAAAATGAAAGTGTAATAAAACAACAAAGACTAAGAATTAGTAGGTTTTCTGTCAGTCACTATTTAGTTTCGCAGAAGGTCTTTTGATTAAAATAAGAGTTGAGCGGTAGATTTGGTCCCTTTTAACCAGGATTCCGGCCGGACCTCAAAAGCAGGGGGAGTAGGGGAGTAAAACGCCAGTAAAAATAGCCCCCCATAAGCGACCTTATGGGGCAATGTGTAGAAATAGTGCAGCTAATTAAGTTATGCTTAAAAAATGCCTGTTCATTGACGACTGTTCTGGTTCAACCACGTTCTTTTTCAATCTATTACCTTGGGCAAATAAAGCGCTATTATTATTGGAGATAGAGCCTGGTTGTTCTATCTGCACTTGTTCTTGAAGCGAATCTATAAGCTCAACGACTATTTCTGCACTAGTGGTATGCTCATATCTGCTCTTACGACAGGATAGATCTGGTCTTCGCTGATCCAATAAAGCATCCAATAAAATTGGATTTTTATAGGTTGATTTGTTAACAGCTGTTCGCAAATAATCTAAGCCGCTAGAACTCTGAAAAAGCGTTTTTAGATAAGCGCTTTTTCTGGGTTCATCATCCTCAATTAATGCTATTGCTTCCATGATAATTGAGTCAACTATCTTCGTCGGCATTGCCTCAAATAAATCCTTATTTAATCTGCCATCTCGTATCGCGGAAAGCTGACCTATATTCAGATATTTACATAGGCTGTAAAGTGATGATGTTTCAGCTTGATCCTTCATTAAATAGGTTTTTGCAAATTGGTGGATTTCTTCAGATCTACTCTGAGCTACTTCAGTAAATACGTTTTGCTGATAGTGAGCCTCCTTTAAAATAAAAGCTCTATAGCAGAATACCTTATCCTCAAAGTTCATTGAATCGACTAGTGACTTATTTCGTAGCTTTTTGTTTGGATCATCTAAACCATGAGAAACATTAAGTGAGGTTAATAAATAATCATCAAGTTTTTTGTGATTATTCTGTGAGATTATTAAAGAAGATCCATCAGTCTGGTGAATCTGATTTTCAAGATCTGAAATAAGCGCGTCTGGAGCAACTATGAGCGCCAATGCACTGCAGCCTTCAAACGCCCGAGAACCCAGACTCGTGACGCTATTGGGCAGCGTAATGGATTGTAAACTGCTGCAGCCATAAAACGCCCTTAAACCCAGACTCGTGACGCTATTGGGCAGCGTAATGGATTGTAAACTGCTGCAGCCATAAAACGCCCTTAAACCTAGACTCGTGACGCTATTGGGCAGCGTAATGGATTGCAAACTGCTGCAGCCTTCAAACGCCCAAGAACCCAGACTCGTGACGCTATTGGGCAGCGTAATGGATTGCAAACTGCTGCAGCCAGAAAACGCCCAATCACCCAGACTCGTGACGCTATTGGGCAGCGTAATGGATTGCAAACTGCTGCAGCCATAAAACGCCCAAGAACCCAGGCTCGTGACGCTATTGGGCAGCGTAATGGATTGCAAACTGCTGCAGCCAGAAAACGCCCCATCACCCAGACTCGTGACGCTATTGGGCAGCGTAATGGATTGCAAACTGCTGCAGCCAGAAAACGCCCTTAAACCCAGACTCGTGACGCTATTGGGCAGCGTAATGGATTGCAAACTGCTGCAGCCTTCAAACGCCCAATCACCCAGGCTCGTGACGCTATTGGGCAGCGTAATGGATTGCAAACTGCTGCAGCCAGAAAACGCCCAATCACCCAGGCTCGTGATCTCATCTATGATTTCAATTTTCTTTATATGTTCTTTTTTTGTAATACTATTCCAATTGCATTGTTCGACACGCTCTGGTTGTTTTTTTTGATCGGACAGGTAAGTAACTCTAACTTGCATATTTATCATTCTCATTTAATCCAAATAATGCGTTTAGAATAACTTATAGAAATTATCTGTTTATTTAGAGTAACAGAAAGGGTATGGGGATTATTTCTTAGGTAGAAAACACTGTAGGTAATATAGCACACCATAACCAGCGTTATCAGGGATGGGCAGAATCTATTCAGAAAAGGCCATTATTACCCCTCATAATGAACCTTATGGGGATTAATTAAAATATAGCCAATATGTAAGAAAGCCGATTAATTTTTTAACAAAACATTCTTTATCAGAAATTAATCACTGAATTATTATTAATTTTCTTGAAAGGAAGATTATTTTTGCTTATCATCGTTTGTCGTTGTGTACAGCTTAGGACTATAAAAACATTAAAAAGTAATTAATTTGCATTTTATTGAAATAGAAGGACTTATACGAATGAGGTTTTACTGGTTGTTATGGAAAACTTTCGTTTTATTTGTTGCTGTGATTTTAATTGGAGGATGTCATGACGATGGCTCAAATGGAGGTCCAAGTTCACAGAGTTATCAACTGCAAGCTACTCTCAATCAACCTGTTATTTATTCCTCACTCCAAAGTCCTCATTCTAGCTTAGTCACCCTTTCACTAGTTGGTACAGCTAATTTACAAACAAGGGTTGCTAATAATGGATTATCTCACCCCGTAGAAATTAGTGGTGCAAGCATACCTTTTAGCATCACGGATAATCAGTGTGCATCTGGTTTAGCAGAAGGCGGGAGCTGCACTTTTAAAATCACTTACAAGCCACAAAATATTACAACGGATTCTTTTAAAAAATCAGTGATCACAGTAGTCGCAGACTCACAAACAATCAAAGTGGCAGCAATGGGCGCACCTGCTTCATTAATGGAAGCGAATTCTCCTATTCGAGTGATACCTGGAGTGAATAATTCACTGAATTTTGGTGCTTGGCTTGATGATGTAACCCATAACTATAACTATACATTAGCAAATACTTCCGGGCAGCAGCTCACTGATGTGCATTTAAAGGCGACCTTCCCACCAAACGGGGTGACTTACTCTCCAGCCATAGTCTGTAATACGGGAGGGAATTGCCCGTTGGGTATTACTTACAATCCAAGTGCTTTAACCCCTCAAAGCGATGGATTTGCTGTATCAGCGGGTTCAATGACTAGCCTATCGTTTAATTATGCAGGATTCGCGGTCAGTTATGAGCTTGATCATCAATGGGTTAACGCTTATGGCCATAATTTTCTTGTGAATCCTTTTTTTGATTTAGGGCAATTTAATGGTTATTCAACAGGAAATAAGACATTAATAGTTAAGCAGTACGGAAATATTATTTTGTCTGGTGGAGAGCAAGGGTTAGCTGTTAGTAGTAATAACGGAAAAACCTGGCACCGTGTGCCAGGAATTTATAATGTTCTAAGCCTTACGGTCTCGGGCAACCACGTGTTAGTGGGGACTTACGATGGTGGTTTAGTGGTGGGGGACTATAACAGCAGTACCGGCGCCATCACGAATCCAACGGTGTATAACACCAGCAGCACCGTGGCACTGCCAACTAATCGGGTGTCGAGTGTCACGGTCTCGGGCAACCACGTGTTAGTGGGGACTGACGGTGGTGGTTTAGTGGTGGGGGACTATAACAGCAGTACCGGCGCCATCACGAATCCAACGGTGTATAACACCAGCAGCACCGTGGCACTGCCAACTAATCGGGTGTCGAGTGTCACGGTCTCGGGCAACCACGTGTTAGTGGGGACTGACGGTGGTGGTTTAGTGGTGGGGGACTATAACAGCAGTACCGGCGCCATCACGAATCCAACGGTGTATAACACCAGCAGCACCGTGGCACTGCCAACTAATCGGGTGTTGAGTGTCACGGTCTCGGGCAACCACGTGTTAGTGGGGACTAACGGTGGTGGTTTAGTGGTGGGGGACTATAACAGCAGTACCGGCGCCATCACGAATCCAACGGTGTATAACACCAGCAGCACCGTGGCACTGCCAACTAATCAGGTGTCGAGTGTCACGGTCTCGGGCAACCACGTGTTAGTGGGGACTTACGATGGTGGTTTAGTGGTGGGGGACTATAACAGCAGTACCGGCGCCATCACGAATCCAACGGTGTATAACACCAGCAGCACCGTGGCACTGCCAACTAATCGGGTGTCGAGTGTCACGGTCTCGGGCAACCACGTGTTAGTGGGGACTGACGGTGGTGGTTTAGTGGTGGGGGACTATAACAGCAGTACCGGCGCCATCACGAATCCAACGGTGTATAACACCAGCAGCACCGTGGCACTGCCAACTAATTGGGTGTCGAGTGTCACGGTCTCGGGCAACCACGTGTTAGTGGGGACTGACGGTGGTTTAGTGGTGGGGGACTATAACAGCAGTACCGGCGCCATCACGAATCCAACGGTGTATAACACCAGCAGCACCGTGGCACTGCCAACTAATTGGGTGTCGAGTGTCACGGTCTCGGGCAACCACGTGTTAGTGGGGACTTACGATGGTGGTTTAGTGGTGGGGGACTATAACAGCAGTACCGGCGCCATCACGAATCCAACGGTGTATAACACCAGCAGCACCGTGGCACTGCCAACTAATCGGGTGTCGAGTGTCACGGTCTCGGGCAACCACGTGTTAGTGGGGACTAACGGTGGTGGTTTAGTGGTGGGGGACTATAACAGCAGTACCGGCGCCATCGCGAATCCAACGGTGTATAACACCAGCAGCACCGTGGCACTGCCAACTAATCGGGTGTCGAGTGTCACGGTCTCGGGCAACCACGTGTTAGTGGGGACTGACGGTGGTGGTTTAGTGGTGGGGGACTATAACAGCAGTACCGGCGCCATCACGAATCCAACGGTGTATAACACCAGCAGCACCGTGGCACTGCCAAATAATCGGGTGCCGAGTGTCACGGTCTCGGGCAACCACGTGTTAGTGGGGACTGACGGTGGTGGTTTAGTGGTGGGGGACTATAACAGCAGTACCGGCGCCATCACGAATCCAACGGTGTATAACACCAGCAGCACCGTGGCACTGCCAACTAATTGGGTGTCGAGTGTCACGGTCTCGGGCAACCACGTGTTAGTGGGGACTGACGGTGGTGGTTTAGTGGTGGGGGACTATAACAGCAGTACCGGCGCCATCACGAATCCAACGGTGTATAACACCAGCAGCACCGTGGCACTGCCAACTAATTGGGTGTCGAGTGTCACGGTCTCGGGCAACCACATGTTAGTGGGGACTTACGGTGGTGGTTTAGTTGAAGGAAGGGTGGCTTAGAGTTGGACTTTGGATAAATTTAATAGAAAAGGCTAAAATTCGCTTGACATACAACTCATTGCTAGTTTCTAAAAGTGCATTATGAAGATTATTTTCTAGCTGGGGTTCTATTGATATCCCCCATTTTCCTACCGTACAAAAAATAGAGCATGAGGTCCGGCCGGAATCCTGGTTAAAAGGGACCAAATCTCAATGATTAGCTAATTTATAATCAATTTCTGTAGTATTTCTTTCCATATCAAGTGTAAAAACACCAAATCGATTGAGATGATCGCGCCAGTAAGGTGAAAGGCTCGCTAAAACCTCATCAGGTATATCCATTCCTTCCGCTTTCAGCTTATTCACAGCCTTTGTTTGATGTACGACAGTATGAAAGATCAACATGTTTGCTAATAAATGGTTAAACTTAATAATCTTTTGCTGACTAAATTGCAAGTTATCCGCTATGACGCCACCACCACCAAACCGCAACCAACCAATTCATTAAACTCTTCGATAGAGCGTTATTTTGTCTGTAAAAACCAACTTCAGTACTTAGAAAAACCTTTAAAATTCTAAATGGCACTCTATTGTACCTGTCTCATCGCATAATATCTTAAATTAATTATGCTAATCAATCTAAAAAATTATTTATACCTCAAATTTTTCTCCTCTCAAAATAAATTATTAACTTTTAGGTAATAGCAATTATATCTCGTTAATAAGAACAAGAATGATCTATCCTAAAACCCTATGAAGCCTTATTATTCACTTCAATTTAAGTATCTAGGTGATCCGCTCCACTGGTCATCAATTTCCACTAAAACAGCTGATACGAGCCTTAGGCACGATTCAGTATTAGGGAAAATTCCAACTGTATGCGTCCTTCTTTTTACCTCTCTGTTTACGCGCTCAGCTATGTTACTGGTTCTTAATCTTTTTTGATGCGGCCTGTCAAAGTTCATCACTACTAAGCCCTCCGGTATATTCACTTCCAACCAAGAAGAAAGCTCTGGTGCTGTTTGCTGATATTTATCTACCGCCATAGCCAATAGTCTTTCCGACTCATGAATGTTTGAGGCATTAAATATAGCTGTAATCTCCTCAGCTACTGGTTCCTTCATTGAGCGCTTTGGTATGTGAGCCTGAGCATTTTGCTGCAAATGAAATTGGCAGCGTTGCCAAGGAACACTGGGGAACACAGCTCTTCTAGCGGCTTTTAGGCCAGTATGAGCGTCGCTAGTAATCAACTCAATACCATGTATACCTCGCTCAACCAACTGCTGAAGAAAATCACGCCAATGTACCTCAGCCTCTGATAACGCAACAGAAACACCTAGCACTGTTCTCTTGCCGGTTGATTCATCAAAGCCATAGGCTATCAATACCGCACAGTCTTGTACTGTGCCGCTAGTGCGCACCTTCTCATAACGTGCATCTAGCCAAAGATATTTTATCTTTCCTAACGGCTTATTTCGCCATTTCTTTAAATCTTCATCCAACAATTTAGCGCAACGGCTTACCTCTGTGCTTGAAATATCTGTTCCACAGAGTTGCTTTAGCACCTTTTCAACTTTGCGCGTGGAAACCCCATGCACATACATTTCAGCGACAGCCAGCTTAAGTGCTCTATCAGAGAGTACACCTCGCTCTAAGACTGATGGATAGAAGGCTTCATTGGAGTCTCTAACCTGCGGTATCTGTAGCTCAAGCTGACCTTGACCTGTGTTAATTAACCTTGGTTTAAAGCCGTTCGCATATCCGTTTCTATCGCCAGTTCGCTCATAAGGACTGGCATTTAAATGGCGCTCCCTTTTGTTACGTCTATCTTTATTTAGGGGAATTGAGCTAGTTTTATCTCATAATAAACAAGGTTTTTAGTAACCTATCAAGGTAAAATAACTTGATATAAAAACTATAGTGAAATTAGTCATGCGCAGAATCATAAAAGCGATTAAAAGCCTGAGTGATTACCTGATCCTGCTGAAAAAAAATCCAGAGCTACTAAGGCCAGAGCAGTGCAGCCATTGCGGTGCAGGTGGACTATGGTCACATGGATCATATGATCGAAAACCAGATAGGAACCCAGGTAAAGGACGCTCTTTAAATCCCACCCCTGTTTTGAGATTTTATTGTCATCAATGTAAACGTACTTGTTCAACCCTACCTGAGATACTTTCTCCAAAGCGTTGGTATTGCTGGTCAGTTCAGCAGGCAGTGTTAATGAGCGTGCTCCTGGGAAAAGTATTAGCTCATCAGGTCAGGAGCAAGGTGTTAGTCGACACACCGTTGCTAGGTGGTTTCACTGGTTGGTTGACCACTTCGTTGATTACTCCTTCCATATCAAAGCACATCCGTTGTGGTTACAGCTTGGGCGACATAGTGATCCACAAGCGTTTTGGTTGGCCTGCCTTGGTGAGCATGATTTATCGAGCATCATGCTTTTTCTTAACAACACAGGAGTGAGCATCCCATAATTAATTAACGTGAAAAAAAGTTGAGATGGATATTTTCTGTAAACCTCACGACCCCACACAGTTTGAGCGTAGCATTCTCAACTCAAGTTGTGATTAACTCATTGCAAGTAGTTAAATCACACAGGAATTGCAAAATGACCAAGCCCATTCACCCAACAGCACTGTTTCGCCTAAGTGTTTTAGGTGAGCTATGTAGCCGAAATAGTTTTGAGCATGGTGAGCTCAAGAGCATTATTAAAAGGTTGTCCCAGCAAACCTACAACATTCCAGGTAGTAAGCGTGTTCACCTCAGTGCTAAAACAATTGAGAATTGGTATTACGCCTGGTTAAAGCAGGGTATTGATGGATTAGTTCCTAAAACTCGACGAGACAAAGGCCAGTGTCACATCAATCCAGAGCTACAAGAGTTAATTATTTCCACTAAACAGGAAAGCCCTTCAAGATCAATTCCGACCGTGATTAAACTCTTAGAAACTCAAGGGAAGGTAGCACGAGGTGAATTATCTCACGCAACAGTTCACCGCTTATTAGTAAAACACGGCCTGTCTAAAAGAACAGTCACACCTTCTAACCAAATTGAGCGCCGCTCATTTGAGGCGCTCACAGCTTGTGATATTTGGTATGGCGATGTCATGCATGGTCCAACGATTTACGATGGCCAAAGAAGAGTTAAAAGCTATTTGGTGAGTATTTTTGATGATGCCTCAAGGTTGGTCTGTCACAGTAAATTTTGTACTGATGAAAGTGCCATTACTATTGAGCATGTGTTGAAAGAGGCATTACTCAAACGTGGGCTTCCTGTTAAGCTCATCATTGACAACGGCCCTGCCTACCGTGCTAAAACGTTGCAAACCATTTGTGCTCGTTTGAAAATTCAATTGATTTACGGCAGGCCCTATGAACCGCAAAGCAAAGGCAAACTAGAGCGTTGGCATAGAACAGTACGCGAGCAATTCCTAGCTGAATGCAACCTGGATTCCATTCATAGTTTCAATGCGCTGAATGATCGATTTTGGGCTTGGGTTGAGCGTGTTTATCATCAAGCCTCGCAAAGCGCCCTGCCTGACAAGATGACCCCGTTACAACGCTATCAGCAAGACCTCACTAAAATTCAGCCGTTAGGTTGTTTGGCCGATAAGCTAGATGATTACTTCCTGCATCGCATTAAGCGCCGAGTCAGGAAGGATGGCACGGTAAGCTGGAATAATCGACTCTTTGAAGTTCCGTTTGAACTGGCTCAACAAGAGGTTTATTTAGTGGTTGATCCGCATAGTGACTCCGCCCGTCACGTCGAATCATTGGAATATCAATACCTTGGTGCAGTGGGAGAGCTGGACAAACATAACAACCTTTCTAGAACCCGAGCTAGACCTCAGATGCCGGAACAACCAGCAAGAAAAACCTCGCTAGATATTAAGGAATTTCAATGTGTCAATTGGTAAAAATACCACCAATTAAAATGAGTAATTTTAGCACAGGTATTTTTTATAAAATCGATTTAGTGGTGGGGCAGGGTTAGTTATGACAAACAATAGCCAAAACTAGCTGTTATTTGTTGTTTTGGACGGACTACCCCCCTAGGAAGTTATTAGGTTTTTTTCAGTAAGGCGAGTTCACGATGCTTTGATAGCAATTTGTAACGGTTAGGTTGTCTATACCAGCAGTTAGCTAAAAACATTTGGCTACCGCATAGAACACATTCATAGGGGTCAATGTTAAAATTATTTTGCATTAAGGTGCGGTAATTGACCTGGGGTGTGTTTGGATCAGTTTCACCTAATAGGAGTCTGACTTTGGGTAGCATCTCACCTCGCACCCGGTTAGCAAGAAACCCATAATAACGCACCATACGAAAGCCAACATCAGGAATGTGTTGAATAAATCGAGCAATAAACTCTTCCGCGGTTAATTTAAATTGCTTGTAGGTTTTAGAGACGTGATCAAGATAATTAAAACTGAGGCTGCTCCCATCAAAGTTTTTAATTTTTGACTCAGCAATAGGAGGACGTTTGGTGTATCGACCTAAGTATTTAACGTTTTGTTTGTGATTCTTTGAGGGCTTTGCGCAATGTACTACCCATCGTTTTTGGTAAAGCTGATCAAGCAGTTGATTAAAGTTGAAAGTGTGGTTCAGTGTAGAGGCTAACTGATTTGGCAGAATAAGCCCTTTGTCCTGGTGGTGGTTTCTAAAAAGGTTAATGACCTCATAACGCCACATGGACATTAGTGTAGGTTGATGGAAGTAGAGGCTTTTCCATTGTGTTAACTCTTTGTTGATACCACCCAGAGTGATTGACGCATGAAGATGCACATTGCGCTTTAGATCTCTGCCAAAGGTGTGAAGCGCGATAAATACACCGGGTTTAACCCTCTTGTTTTTAGCAAGCTTGAGTAACACCTTTGCTGCTAATGGTGGGAGTAAATTAAGAAGCTCTCTGTTTGTCCAAAAGCAGTCCCAAAGAGTAGAGGGCATGGTGAATGTGATGTGTTGCCATGCAGTGTTGGGTAAGATTGCCATTTGTTGTTGTATCCATACTTCTGTGGCTTTTTTACCACACGATGAACAGCTTTTAGCTTTGCAGGTATGGCGGATGTATTTGACGTGTGAACAGTTTTGATTACTGCAATGATACTCTTTATGGCCACGCATAGGATGTTTGCAGCTAAGCAGCTTAACAATGCCAATGACAATAGCTTCTCTGATTTTATCTTTGTACTTGGTGTGAAAGTTCCACCAGTTCTGATTGGTTACCAAGATTTGTTTGATACTAAAGCGTTTCATTATTCTTAGAGTAAAATGAGAAGCGCGTATAGTAGGTGAGTTATTGCTCAGCTACCTGAAGCAATTTCTATAGCAGGTGTGTTATTTTTATTCGTTATTATTCCATGGGCAGGTTTGACTAGTTTGAGACTTAATAATACTCGTGGCTTTGTAAAGACTAAACTCTTAGAGGCTTAGAAAGTTGCCGGCGAAGCCGGCCTGACTTGTTGAGATTGTTTATAACTAAGTTAAAGAGGATTTGGATATCACTGAGGAGATACCGTCTTAAACGTCAACAATAAATTGTAAAATTTTTACTAGGCATCCGCTGAAAATGGCTGCTGTGTTTTTAGGATGCCATAAATCATATGCACCATTTTTCTCATAACAGCACAAATGGCTAGCTTCTTTGGCTTGCCTTTTTTGAGCAGCTTTTCATAAAATTTCTTCAAAATAGGATTATGCCTTATAGCCACTAATGCCGGCATGTAAAGCGCCTTTCGCAACCAAGCACTACCAACCTTTGAGAGCCGTGATGAATTCAATGAAGTGCCTGATTGTGACTGGCTGGGATTTAAACCAATATGAGCAGCCAATTGTTTTGCGCCAGAAAATCTTTCAATATTATTAAAAAAAGCAGTTAGTGTTTGAGCGGTTTTATCACCAATGCCTGGGATGCTTTTAAGCAGCTCTGTGTTATTCTTCAGATCATCATCACTCGCGATCAGCTTACTAATTTCTTCCTGCAGTCGTAAAATTTCTTTTTCCATATAATCGATATGATTTTGTATAGAGCTAATAATTGTTTCTTCCGCTAGCTCCAGCCTGTTTTGTTCATTGCTGACTTGGGAGGTTAATACTTCAGATCTCTGTATCAAAGCTCTTAGAGCCTCTATATTAGCTGGCAAAGGCTGCCATAGCGTTGGAGTAAAATGATTTGAATAGTCCTTAATACTGACCGCATCGGCCTTGTCGGTCTTGTTTCGTATTAGCTGTCCTTTCATAAAAAACTTTATTCGTGCAGGATTAATTATACTGACATCACACTTCTCACTATGTAAATAAAGAGCCAATGCATTACCGTATTTACCTGTTGATTCCATGCAAAAATGAAGTGACTGATCAGATAAAGATTGCGTCCATTCTAATAACTCAGAAAAGCCCTCAGGATTATTATTAAAATGTTTAACGTGATCTTTTCCGCTAGTGGTGATAGCAGCAACAAAATCAGATTTTGCAATATCAATACCAACACAATTTTTTTTCATTTGCTAGAGCCTCTTAAATTTTATTACACTAACAAACTTGGGAAATCATAGTTCGGATCAACCTTGCAAATACAGGCTCACAATGGCCTAAGATACCGTTCGATCTCATGAACTTATGAGGGTGGAAGGGAGCTAAATCTCCTCAACAGGATTAAATCCTAAGGACGAACACGGCTTCACCTTCCGCCTACCCAAGCATCCTTGGGATTGTAGCAATATTGTCATATCTCTACAGTTATTTAAGATACAAGGATGAGTAAGATGTATCTTCAACATTTTGGCTTGAAATTTGATCCATTGGGTAAATCAAACATTATTCAATTGGCGCAGTCAAAGCGACTAGAGCAGCAACTTAATGGTTTGCTAGAAACACGCGGCTTAGCAGTGATTACTGGCGACTCAGGGACAGGAAAGACCACGGCGCTAAGATACTGGAGCAATAAACTCAACCCGCTGACCCATCAAGTCATTTATCAATCAGACACTCACTTTCGGTCATTTGATGTGTACTCTCAGCTTGCCGAAAATCTAGGTTTAGAAAACTATTACCGATTCTCTAAACTTTGGAGAGACTTGAAGCAGAGCTTGATCGCGCTCTACCATGATAAAAACGTTCAGCCTATTTGGATCCTAGACGAGGCGCATCAGCTTAGTAATGATTTCATTCTACGATTACCTGACTTCCTTAATTTCAGTTTTGACAGCAAAGACGTCATGACGATTATCTTATGTGGACTCCCATCACTTCTAGCAACATTGCAGAGACCAGCCTATGAACCTATCAACTCTAGAATTCAGTGCTTTATTAGGTGGCATGCAATTGAAGATAGCAGGGATTTTGAGAGCATTATTCACGCTGCTTTTGAGAAGGCAGGAATGAGCAGCAGCTTATTCACTGAAACAGGTATTCGTGCAGTACACATGGCCACAAAAGGTAGGCTTCGTTATGTTGATAGGCTCATGCGACATGCGTTGCTAATCGCCGCTAATATGAATTTAAACCATATACCGGATGATGTCATTAATCAGGCAATTCATGAGCTAAAAGGTTAACTATTTGACACCATCTCACGCAAAATAGGTTGAGATGGTTTCTCTAAATTATTGTGGGACGTTACACTGCGGTATCTGTAGCTCAAGCTGACCTTGACCTGTGTTAATTAACCTTGGTTTAAAGCCGTTCGCATATCCGTTTCTATCGCCAGTTCGCTCATAAGGACTGGCATTTAAATGGCGCTCCCTTTCTATTAACATAGCCTCATTCATCAACCTGGAGACAAGCTTAGGTAAAGCTTCAAACCCCTCCATCGCTAAAACATGTATGGCTTCTTCGATTAAGTTCTCATTTTTATAGCAGCTCATTGTCATTCCTCTTTTTTGGTTAAGTTTACCTTAAAAGGAATTTCTAATCTGACTGAGTCGCCTGCTTATTTTCAGCAAGTCAATGGAATTTACAGAAAGGATGGCGCACTAGCAGCCTTCTCGGTAAGTATTGAAATATCCTTCTGCCATTGAGGGTGGAATAGTAGCCGATGAGATCATTACTTGACGACCCAGCATACCTGCTAAGTGAATCAAGCGACCAATAGCAATTAAATCACCACTTGTGAAATCATCCACTTCATCAATAACCAAGTCAGATGATAGTAATCGCAATGCAGGCAAAATGTAACGTCCACCGCTTGTAGTCTCAGTTGCGGCAATAATGTGGTCAATGGTACAGACCAGAACCGGCGCATAGAGTAACTGCCTATCTTTATAGCTATGCAAAATAGTAGTTAAACCTTCTTCAGGCAGTTCACCTTGGTAAACAACTTCGTCGGAGTCGGCCAGTAGAGTTTCAGTAGATTCCGAACCTTTTTCCGCTTGATCCTGTACTTTCTCTTGTTTATTTT
This sequence comes from Gammaproteobacteria bacterium, assembly GCA_965196985.1. Taxonomy (GTDB): domain Bacteria; phylum Pseudomonadota; class Gammaproteobacteria; order UBA12402; family UBA12402; genus 2-12-FULL-35-23. The sequence goes on from CBDALO010000233.1 coordinate 146,538, forward strand.
GGTAGTGCAGGTCTGCAATCGCCCTTGAACCAATCAATACAGCTAGATCACTGAAAACTACCCAAAATTTAAATCAGCAAAATAATGCTGAAATATTGTGTAAAAATGACTATGCTTTGTCTTTTTAACAAGACTAACGAGATGAGTATAAATGTTAAACTTCGCCGATTACGCTGCCCCTCTTTTTTCAAAATTAACTGGGAAAGTTGTTTTAAAAAAATCTATCGACGATTGTAGGAAAGCTATTAACTGAAGGTAGTTGTAAGTTGTTCAGTTCATCAAAAGATAACAATGAGTATAAAAAGATGATTCGTACACTTACCGGTGAAAATAAAAGCACCGATTTAGATCCAATAAAAACAAATGATGTATTGCTAGAACAGAGCTGTGAAAAACTTTCACACGCCAGTAAAATTGATGTTCTTCATGATCCTTCTGATATTAGAAAGCCACATAGCAAGCAAACTGAAAATCTAGGTAAAGTAAGGAGTCTGGACGGGGATATTATCAATGGTTACAGCACGCATAACGCAGTTGCATTAGTACCTGGTGATAAGGCTGTGCATCTACTATCGCATGTAAGCTACAGCAATAAAGACCCTAAGTTTTTAAAAGCTGAGCATATTAAGAAAATAGAGGCTGGAAAGCCATTTGAGGGAGATAAAGAGGCCAAGAGTCTTTATGAATCTGGTGATTACTTTAATAAAAAGCTGCTGTCTATTCGTGAAATAGAAAAAATAGGAAACTGCCTAAAATCAAAGAATGAAGATGCAACCATTACCCATATTCTAGATAGAGAGTTTGATGATAATGACTATCTCTCACTAATTGATACAAACCTAGATCAAGACTTTATTATTCGCTCAAAAATAACAAGAACAATAGAAGGTAGAGGTGATGATGGTAAAAAGCTTAAGCTGATTAACGCTGATTTTGATGCTCAAGGCGAAAAGCAATTCCAAAAGTTAACAGTTGGAAAGAATTGCGTACAAGACGGAAAAATAACTATTTATTTTGGAGAGTTTGAGAACTTCAATGCAATTAAAATCCAAATTACAGGCAGAGATGGTAGGAGAATTTTTAAGAATGACATGCTGCTATTAACTAATAAAAAAGTAACGACTTTTGATGAGGCGTATGAGGTATACATAGCCTATCTATCTCGTGCGAAAATTGAATATGTTTTTAAATTTCTCAAGGAAGGACTAGGCTGGGAAAATATGCAGATAAAAAATTTTAAAGGGATACAAAATCTACTGGCTGTATGTTTTTATGTGGCCTCATATTTGTATGAGATAGGTAAGGAAAAAGCTTATGACGATTACGCAATTATGCTAGCTAAATTAGGAGATGGTAAGGGCAAGGTGACACGACACTTTATTGCGAAGGGTATTAGAAAACTTCTAACGTATCACTTAGTAGAGCAATTTTTTAAAGAAAATAGTGTTTCTCAAGAAGAACAAAAAGAATTATCGAATTCAGTTCAGGTAGGGAGATAACAATTTTGGGTAGTTCTCAGTAGATCACTGCCATCACTGTGTTTAAATATACGCTTGCGGTATTCATCTCCAGTTTGCAATGTAAGTGTGCGTAACCCGAGCGCGAGAATATAGCGCAGACTATCACCATCTTCAGAGAGTGCCATCATGAGTTTCGCGTTAGCAAAGGTTTTGCCACAACCAGTACTAGCCATGTTTATTGCGAAAAAACCTTTTCGTGTTCCACCCCACGTTGTGCGCCAATCTCGCACTTTTCTTGCAGCAGTATCTTGCCAGGTATAGGGCTGTGGGCTTTTGCGTTTCAACTCAGCAGTATTAAAACTGGGATCCAAGTTGTTTTCGATAGCTGGTAACTTTCCTATAATCTTTTTGGCGCTCTCGCAAACACCGACCAAATGCTGGTCCAAAGCTTGTTTGGGTGACTTATCTTTCTGGGTATTGGCGATCAATTTGGTGATACTTTTCCAATTACGAGTTTTACTAATATCAAGCGATGAAAAGTAATGATCGCCTAACATCAAGGCCAAACGAGCATGGTGCAACAAGACTCGATAACTACCATTGTCGATTGCTTGAGCAATAACATCTTGTAAATCTAATAATTTGGCAGACCAGCGTTTTATTTGTGACACCCATGTATTAGCGTTAGTTAGTAGGCCTTGAGGGAACTCTAAACATGCTGCAAGTTCTTTTATATTTTTATTTTCATATCCCCATGTCTTATCAATCATCTTAAGCAGACCATCGAGACCAGTACATGGGCTACCTTTAGGCGCTTCTTTCTCATTTAAAATCGGAAGTTTATGGTGGGTAATAATTAGCCATGCAATTAATTTTGCTATGCTGGGTAAATCGGCTAACGACACTTGTTCAGTATTATTGTGTAAGAATCTTTTAATCGCATCTTCATTGATTCTTCCCTCTTTTAATGTGGTTAACCAGTCATGGTCTATATTTGGGTTTTTGGTATTGTAGATTAGTGCCTTGAGCAATAAATAGGACACCCATTCATGGCGTAACCGATCCGCCTGAGTGCCTTTGTAGTTTTTGGAAAGTTTATTCTGGAAGCGAATACTGGCTTTACCCCAATCGTGCAGTAAAGCTGCCAAAGAAGTTAACGCTCGGATAAGGGGAAGCAACTTCCAATCTAACAAATCGTCTTGGTAAACTAAATCATTTTTGGTGCGGTTTACAGGTACGCGACCTTCACGATTAAACTCCAGTTTATTCCCCACCACCCATACCAACTCAGTTCTTGCTCTAGATCTAATCCAATGACAAGACACAGCTGTATTTTTACTAGCAGTTTTTCTTAATAGTTTTTTAACAGCACTTAATCCCTCCAGTGTAATCACTGTCTGCCAGGTATTATCTCCAATACGATTAGCAAAAGCATCCAGAACTCTACGTGTTTTTTTCGTATCCGTTCAATATCAGCATGATTTGAAAATAATTCAAAAAGTTCTTGACAGCTTTTTCGTGCAAATTTGGAAATTTTATATTGGAATCATCGTGTGTCATAAAAGCATGATGTGCGCTCTATAACAACGCTGTATGCTCGGATTATTTTTTCATCGATCAGGTTCATGGCTTAAAAATAATTTCAGCAGTACGGCCATCTGTGTGGGGAAAATTTACCTTTTCAAACCCGTGGTATACTCTTCCTATGAAAAAACAACCTGACAAATCAGTTTTAGCCGATCTCATTGAGAGATTTAATAATACTGTTACACCAACAGCACTAGAAACAGATTTTAGCAATGTATGTGAAAGTCAGGCTGAGAAAATCATAAAGCTAGAAGACAAGGTGCAATCGTTAAATAACGCATTAAATACTGAAAACTACCCAAAATTTAAATCAACAAAATAATGCTGAAATATTGTGTAAAAATGACTATGCTTTGTCTTTTTAACAAGACTAACGAGATGAGTATAAATGTTAAACTTCGCCGATTACGCTGCCCCTCTTTTTTCAAAATTAACTGGGAAAGTTGTTTTAAAAAAATCTATCGACGATTGTAGGAAAGCTATTAACTGAAGGTAGTTGTAAGTTGTTCAGTTCATCAAAAGATAACAATGAGTATAAAAAGATGATTCGTACACTTACCGGTGAAAATAAAAGCACCGATTTAGATCCAATAAAAACAAATGATGTATTGCTAGAACAGAGCTGTGAAAAACTTTCACACGCCAGTAAAATTGATGTTCTTCATGATCCTTCTGATATTAGAAAGCCACATAGCAAGCAAACTGAAAATCTAGGTAAAGTAAGGAGTCTGGACGGGGATATTATCAATGGTTACAGCACGCATAACGCAGTTGCATTAGTACCTGGTGATAAGGCTGTGCATCTACTATCGCATGTAAGCTACAGCAATAAAGACCCTAAGTTTTTAAAAGCTGAGCATATTAAGAAAATAGAGGCTGGAAAGCCATTTGAGGGAGATAAAGAGGCCAAGAGTCTTTATGAATCTGGTGATTACTTTAATAAAAAGCTGCTGTCTATTCGTGAAATAGAAAAAATAGGAATCTGCCTAAAATCAAAGAATGAAGATGCAACCATTACCCATATTCTAGATAGAGAGTTTGATGATAATGACTATCTCTCACTAATTGATACAAACCTAGATCAAGACTTTATTATTCGCTCAAAAATAACAAGAACAATAGAAGGTAGAGGTGATGATGGTAAAAAGCTTAAGCTGATTAACGCTGATTTTGATGCTCAAGGCGAAAAGCAATTCCAAAAGTTAACAGTTGGAAAGAATTGCGTACAAGACGGAAAAATAACTATTTATTTTGGAGAGTTTGAGAACTTCAATGCAATTAAAATCCAAATTACAGGCAGAGATGGTAGGAGAATTTTTAAGAATGACATGCTGCTATTAACTAATAAAAAAGTAACGACTTTTGATGAGGCGTATGAGGTATACATAGCCTATCTATCTCGTGCGAAAATTGAATATGTTTTTAAATTTCTCAAGGAAGGACTAGGCTGGGAAAATATGCAGATAAAAAATTTTAAAGGGATACAAAATCTACTGGCTGTATGTTTTTATGTGGCCTCATATTTGTATGAGATAGGTAAGGAAAAAGCTTATGACGATTACGCAATTATGCTAGCTAAATTAGGAGATGGTAAGGGCAAGGTGACACGACACTTTATTGCGAAGGGTATTAGAAAACTTCTAACGTATCACTTAGTAGAGCAATTTTTTAAAGAAAATAGTGTTTCTCAAGAAGAACAAAAAGAATTATCGAATTCAGTTCAGGTAGGGAGATAACAATTTTGGGTAGTTCTCAGATTAAATAAATATAAAGGTGAGCAAGGAAAGCCTAATGTTAGAAAGCAAACGCGCGCTAACAAGGACAAGGATCATTCCTCCGAGAAGGATAGAAAAGGAAATAAAACCAATAAAACTAGAAAGCCAAAATCTAGTAAAAAAAATCTCGAAGTCTCTAATACAGTGACACTAACAATTAATCCAGATTCGTTGCCCAGCGATGCTGTGCCAAATGGCTCTAAGAAAACACTTATCCAGGATATAAAAATTGCTGCTAATAACACTCTTTTTTTGCGCCAACAATATTACTCCCCTTCTGAAAACAAACACTATACAGCACCTCTGCCAACTGGTTATGAGGGCCAGTTCGGCCCTACTATTAAAAGCTGGACAAGCTTCCTAAATACTCAAGGTGGTATGACGCTAGAAAGCCTTGAGACATTTTATAAAACCGCCAACATAGATATTAGTAAATCAACCATCCATAGCTTCACAATTAAAACACCTACGATACTTGAGCCCGAGAAGGTAGAAGTTGTGAAGGCAGGTTTACAATCCACGAACTACCAGCACCTAGATGACACCAACGCTAGAGAGGATGGGAAAAACCGTTATGTTAATGTATTGGGTAATGAGTATTATTCAGCTTACTTTACGCTGACCAGTAAAAGTCGATTAAGCGTCATTGAAATGTTAAGCAAAGACCACTTTGGGTTCACATTAAATGAGGCCGCTTTTAATTTACTGGCTACTATGAACTTACCCCACAAGGTAATCGAAAGCTTAAAGGTATTTCACTCATCGACTATCTTAAACAGTAAGGAGCTGGAAGTTATTCTTGATAAGGTATTAGGTGATAAAAAATTTCCAAAATATAGAAAGCTGATTACTGATGCGGCAGCTATCTCAACATATAGAAAGAGTCCTTATGCGATAGAAACACTCATTACCGATGATGCGCCACAGTTTAAGCTCATTACTGAATCACTCGCCTTGTGCTGGGTTCATGAGGGTAGGCATTATAAAAAGCTGACGCCAATTTTTAAGAAGCACCAAGACTCTGTTGACAGCTTCTTGGATAGGTTTTGGGATTATTATCATAAGCTCATTGAATATAAAAAGAACCCAGGGCAAGATGAGATAGATAAGCTATCCAATGAGTTTACTGAGTTATTCTCAACAATCACTGGCTACGAGAAACTAGATAAACAAATTGAGCTCACCTTAAAAAAGAAAAGGCAGCTATTGTTAGTGCTGGAAAAGCCAGAGCTTCCTCTACATAACAATCCAGCAGAGTTGATGGCTCGGAAGCAGGCTAGAATGCGCGATGTACACCTTCATACTATGAGTGAAGAAGGAACGAAAGCTAAGGATACAATGGTTACAATTACTGAGACATGTAAAAAGCTAGCAGTTAATGTCTTCGATTATATATATGACAGAATTACAAAAAACTATTCTATGCCTTCGCTAGCGGAATTAATTACCATCCGCTCATCACAGGCGCAGTAAACTAAAGAGAGCGCAGCATGAGCATCATGCTGAAATAAGACGGATACTTTTTTTCAGTGAATTTTTTTTACATTGGGATATAAATGTCACCATCATCTGTTATCACCATCAAAAGTCTTGCTCTGTAATGCTACTGCTTTTACTTGCTCAAACATAAAATCCAATGCTTTGTGACCGGTAAAGACTTGTAGGCACTGCTGACGAAATTCCTGATCGGTCGTGCGCTCCTTAGCGCAAATAAAGGCTAATGGAAGTACAATCGCATCTTTAATCAAATCAGCAACATCAAAAACCAAAGCACCACGCCTAGTTTTGCCGTGCATAACTGCGAACCCATGAGGAATCCCTAGTACCCAAAGGGTGGTTGCAGATAAGCCATAAGCTAAATAATTACCATGATTTAAAAATGCATTTGCCTGGTCAGATGCATTATGTTCGCGGGAAAAAGAAGACAAACCTACTTTTCCTGCCGCATACTTATAAAGCATTTTAGTTAGCTGAGCTTCAGTTAGTAATAAATCAGAAGATTTTAACGCACTGGTTGTAGCTTCGTTAAAACGGTGTAACGCGGACTCGATATCAGCATGAGAAATATCAAAGCCAGCCTCTTTTAGGTCACGATCTTTTGACCAAACCTTTTTTAAATACGCTATACGTGCTTGCTGAAAAAGTTTAGCAGCTTTTAATCGCTTCACATCATCAAACCAGAACGATAGCCACCCTTGTAAATACTCAGTGGGTCTATACTCACTTTGTGGTGTCATCCACTCAATTTCTGACCCCATAAATAATGGTGTTGCTCCAGCACCGCAAAAGCCAATTAAAACACCTGCTGATGCCAACATTTTCACCGCTGCCTGCGTAATAGATGTCCCTACACCAAGTAGAATAACTGTTGTATTCGCGATAGGAATATTCCAA
>CBDALO010000234.1:0-10728 GCA_965196985.1 Gammaproteobacteria bacterium
ATGCAAGGTGCGAAACGTTATAGTTATGAAATATTACGTGAAAACCCTAACTGGCAGCAGGCTAAACAGCAAATAGAATCATTACAGGAGTAAATAGATGGCAGGACAGCTAGTCGTAGTGAGTACCTGGGGGCAGGAAGCTATCAACTGGGTACAAAACTTACCACCAATTTGGGAAGCAATAATACACGTTGGCGTCGTGCTGTTACTTACAGTTCTTATTAGTTTGATAGTCTTTGGTGTGTTTCATTACCTTTATCATCGTCTTAAGCGAACACATAATATTTGGGATGATATTTTTTTATACTCTTTGCACCGTCCGCTGCAGTGCTTAATTTGGCTGTTTGGTTTAATTAATATAACTGAAGCAGCCGTGGAGCTTGTGCCTAAATTTAGCTGGGACCAAGGTTTTTATTTAGCACGTGAAGCAGTTATTGTTGTGGTGGTATTTTGGTTTATTATTCGTTATATCCGTTTTTTTGAGGAGCGTTTAAGTACGACGACCGTACAGCGTTCAGGTAAAAAGCGTTTTGATAAAGCGACTACCTTTGCAATAAGTAAGTTACTACGGGTAGGTGCGATTTTATTAGCTGGTTTATTCTTGTTGCAAGTGTTTGGCGTGCCTTTATCAGGTTTAATTGCTTTTGGTGGTGCGAGTGCCATCGTCGTGGGTATTGCTGCTAAAGATATCTTGGCTAACTTCTTCGGTAGTTTGATGATTTTTACTGATAGGCCGTTTACCGTTGGTGATTGGATATCATCACCCGATAAGCAAATCGAAGGGACTGTTGAACATATTGGTTGGCGACTAACTAAAATTCGTAGTTTTGCTAGGCGACCTATGTATGTGCCCAACTCGGTTTTTTCTAATATTGCCGTGATCAATGATCAGCGTATGTATAATCGTCGCATTAAAACAGACATTGGTGTGCGTTACGATGACGTTGGAAAGGTAAAAGCAATTACCGAAGCTATTACCGCCATGCTAAAAGCGCATCCAGAAATCGATCAAAATCAAGTAACTTATGTACGCTTAGTTGCTTTTGCCGCATTTAGTGTAAATATTCAAGTCTATACCTTCACCAAAACAACTGAGTGGCTAAAATTTATGGCGATTCAAGAGGAGATTTTGCTAACGATTGCTGATATCATCGCCGCACATGGTGCTGAGTTTGCCTTTCCGACGCAAACACTTGAAGTGCCAAAAGGAATTGCTTTAACCAACCCATCAATAGCAGGTGATCAATGACCAACTATCTAGAAGACCTTAATAAGACCTTAGAACTAAAATCCAATAGCCGCTGTTTACATACTAGAGCTGAAGTTGAAGCGGCGATCGATAAAGTAGCCGCACAAATGAACGAACAACTTGCTGATAAAGCACCTGTATTTATTTGTGTGATGAATGGTGCAGTTATTTTTATGGGGAAGTTGATGACGCGATTAACTTTTCCTTTGCAGATTAATTATATCCATGCCACGCGATACCAGGGTGAGATAGAAGGGCGCGAATTACACTGGCAGGCAGAGCCAACGATTAGCGTTACAGATCGCAGTGTAGTTATCGTTGAGGATATTCTAGATTCAGGTTTAACCTTGGCGGCTGTGCGTGACTTTTGTTTTAAGCATGGCGCTAAAGAAATCTTTACCGCAGCACTTGTCGATAAGCAAAGCCCACGTGACCCAAAAGGTGTTCAGCAGTGTGACTTTACCGGTCTTGAGGTGGAGAACAAGTTTCTCTATGGTTATGGCCTTGACTATAAAGACTACCTTCGTAACGAAGCCGGTATTTTTGCGGTTGAGGGGTAGGTTTTATTAATTGCTGCTAAGTACGGTAGGTCGGTCCCAAGCGTAGCGCGGGCCGACGCTGAGCTATACTCGCACTTCGTTATGTTGGCCTTCGGTGGTTTAATATTCAATGCTTGATTAGGTTAATATCAATACCACTTCAGGACCGACCTACACTTTTATATAAATCTGTTCCCTGCATCCTGCCCATTGCTATCTGATAAGGAAAAGGTCACCATGAATTTATAAGCAAACTTAAGCCTGACTACGAAGCAATTTCAATAATTCATTTGATAAGAACTCAACCGCATAGTGCACGGTGCGATAGCCTTTAAAGGGAATTTCAAAGCGCTGCGCATTGATGCTTAACCAGCTAATGCCACCTTGCTCAACACCTTGCCAATATTCAGGTATACCTTCGATATCAAAGTGCAAAATACTACTGTCTTCTTGCTTGCCGCGATAGATTTTTTGGTAGCTATCGAGAGTTGTAATGGCTTTAGCTAAGTGGCCTCGCGTCGCTTGATCGTTAATACTAATAACCTGGTTGTGTTTAGCCAAATAACGGTTCAACAACTCAGAAGCCATTAAAGACTCCGGGTTAATTAAGTTGGCACTGATTAGTGGTGTAGCTTTACGTAAAAAACGTTCTACAGCATGAGGGTCTTCAGAGTGAATCTTAAACTCAACATAAGGAAAGCTCATTCGATACCCGGTTGTAATGGGAAAGGGGGCTGCAAGCTTATCAAGTCTGTCGGCGATCTCTCCTTCGCTAACGTTGAAGAGCAACCACTTGCGATGAATCACCGGTTTCGCAAAGTGGTGCTCATTTAAAAGCGGCTTAGTGACCGTTTCAAACATAGGTAAACATTCCGAGGGTGGCCCTGGTAGCATAAAGACTAGCTTGTCATGAAAGTTAATCCAGCAGCCAGAGGCCGTGCCCGATTTGTTGGGGATGATCGTCGCCTGCTCGGGAAAGAGAGCTTGGTTGCGATTGCTGATCGGTTGGTTTTTAAGGTTGTAGCGATTGAGCCGTGATTGAATGGCTTCCCAACTTGGCTCATCAAAAATTAATTCGCGGTTAAGTGCGCTAGCCAGAGCAAAACGGGTCCGGTCATCTGAGGTTGGCCCCAAACCTCCAGTAATGATTAGCGCATCATGTGTGGCAAGTAGGTAGTGAATAGCATTTTCGATTTCAGCTTGAGTATCTGAGACGACTAAGTGTATACCGATCTCAATACCAAGATCAAACAACTCATGTGCCATAGCTTGTCCGTTAGTATTGAGAATATCGCCATTGACGATTTCATCTCCGGTGGCTAGGAAGGCCACGCGCTTGGTATTGATCATGTGTTTGTTATCGCTTTATCAATGAAAGACTTACTATACGCTTTCGTAGTGAGCAGCTCAACTTAGCTTGCGGTAGGCAGGGAATGAATGATAGTTTTTTAGTAAGTAAAAACGGTTTTCTTTCAAAATCTATGGGCAAAATGAGTTTTGCATTTTTCAAAGCTTTTACGACTAACGGGTCCTGTCACGAATCGTTTCCCAGCGTGCTCGCAGGCTGCGTTGCTGGGAGCCCTCGATTCGCGCCACCCGTTCTGCAGCTCTGAGCAACAAAAACACAAAATTCATTGGCTACTTACTTACCCACACATTCTGGAAGAGAACTGTAAAAACAAAACCCGCCGAAGCGGGTTTCTTAATAAGATATTCAACTTTGCTTATTCAGCAGGAGCTTGCGCTTCTTCTGTAGCAGGTTTGCTAGCAGCTTGAGGTTTATCTTTTTTACGTACAATTTTCTGTTTGATGCGAGCTGAGCGACCACTGCGTTCACGTAAGTAGTAAAGCTTAGCCTGATGAACATCACCTTGACGGATGACTTTAATGCTATCGACTAGCGGGCTGTGTGTTTGAAAAACACGCTCAACGCCAACACCGTGGGAAATTTTACGAACGGTGAATGCAGAGTTTAGGCCGCGATTGCGCTTTGCTATAACAACACCTTCAAAAGCCTGTAGACGTTCACGGTTACCTTCTTTTACTTTTACTTGGACAACTACTGTATCGCCAGCACGAAAGTCAGGGATGTCTTGCTTGAGTTGCTCGGTTTCTAACTGGTTGATAATTGTGCTCATATTCCTATACCCCATTAAATTAGGGGGCAATTCTAACGATAGTTTGACCAATAATCCAGTTGTTTTTTTATTTTTTCAGTGGGTTACAGCAAATATTATTGCTAACAAGCTTGATCATACCTTAGAGGGTATATACAATTTAGGGTATGTGGAAGATCTACGAAAAAAAGAGCTTAACAAAAGCTTACAGAAAGCTACCTAAAGAAGTACGGCGTAATTACGAGCTATGGAAGCATATTGTTGAACTGGAAGGGCTTGCTGGTTTGAAGCTTATAAAAGGCTTTCATGATGAGGCTTTGAAAGGCACTTGGAAAGGATATCGATCTTCCTGGTTGAATCTTAAATGGCGGGTTATTTATAAAGTAGCCCAAGCTTCTTTTGAGGTTTATGTTTTTGATATTAATGCACATAAATACTAGCTGGAGAAAAGTGATGGCCGATGAATTTGTTAGAGCGAGTGTACGTTATCCTTTAACGCCAGGAGAGGCGCTTAAAGCGCTACGGGAATTGCAAGAGTTAACGCAGGTAGAGCTGGCTGAATTAACGGGTATTGCTCAATCACATTTATCAGCTATGGAGCGAGGAGCTAAAAATATTGGCCGTGATCGCGCCTTGGTTTTAGCAAAGGCTTTGCATGTACACCCTGCTGTTATTCTGTTTCCTGACTTTGATTTGAGTCAGGTTGCTTAGTTTGGTGTGAGCTAAGCCATTGTAGCTGCTCTTCAGTCAGGTTGAGCTGTGCTAGTAACTCGGGGCGACGTTGGTAGGTGCGTAGCAATGCTTGGTGTTCACGCCAAGTTGCTATAGCGGCATGATTGCCACTGAGTAGTATTTCAGGAACACGTTGGTTATTGATTATTTCGGGTCGAGTATAGTGAGGGCAGTCGAGTAATCCTTGGCTAAAAGAATCTTGTTCAGCTGATAGCTCATCACCTAACACGCCGGGTAGTAGGCGAGCAATAGCGTCAATCATAATCATGGCTGGCAGTTCACCGCCGGTAACAACGTAGTCGCCAATAGACCATTCTTCATCGACTTCGCTTTCAATTAAGCGTTCATCAATTCCTTCATAGCGCCCACATAAAAAAATCAATTCACTTTGCTGAGCAAGGGATTTAGCGGCTGCCTGAGTGAACGGCTTGCCTTGCGGAGAGAGATAAATAGTGCGAGCACTGAGATGCTGTTGCTTTGCGGCTTGTAAGGCTTTTTGTAGTGGCTCAACTTTCATTAACATGCCAGGGCCACCGCCGTAAGGTTTATCATCAACAGTGTGATGTCGGTCATTAGCAAAGTCACGTGGATTCCAGTAACTTAGCTTAAGCTTGTTATCTTTAAGGGCGCGCCCCGTAATACTAGCATTTAATGCGGTGAACATTTCTGGGAATAAGCTAATAATGCCAGCGTGCATTAGAAATCAGGATCCCAGTTAACTGTGATCTCGCCCACCTCTAGGTCAATGTGGGTAACAACACTTTTAGTGTAAGGAACTAAGTGACGCTTCTCACCTTCAATAACTAGAACATCGTTCGCGCCAGTTTCAAATAGATGATCAACCTTGCCTAGCACAATGCCTTGAACTGTTTTTACTGTCAGGCCCTCTAAGTCCGTCCAATAGATTTCGTTATCATGAGTTTTTGGTAGTTGCTCACGCAATACCGCAATACGTTTACCGGCCAATTGAGTGACGGCTTCAGGAGAGTCATAACCTTGTAAGAGGACGAGGAGTTGCTGGTGTTGCTGTTGAGTTTCTGTAACTTGTAACGGTTGCCAACCGTTAGTAGCTTCTATACACCAGGGAAGATAATCGAAAATAGCTTTTGTAGGTGAGGTGGCTGAATTAATTTTAATCCAGCCATTAACACCATAGCTTGAACCAAAGCTACCAACCACGACATAGTTATCGGCGTGGTCAGAAGGGTTACTCATCAGCAGTTGTAGCTTCTGCTTTAGCTTGTTTGATAAGATCCGCAACACGATCACTAGGTTTAGCACCTACTGACAGCCAGTGGTCAATACGTTCTAGGTTAAGGCGTAATGGCTCGGCCTTACCTTGCGCAACAGGGTTAAAGTACCCTAATTTTTCAATAAAACGACCATCACGAGGAGCGCGTTTGTCTGCGGCTACCACATGATAAAACGGTTTTTTCTTTGCGCCACCACGGGCTAAACGGATCACTACCATAAGCTTCTTCCTTCTTGATTAGTTAAAAAGAGGTGCATTCTAGAGTAGTTAGTTGGTTTTTGGAAGTGTTAGTCTCTTCCAATGCAAGATGAGCCTGAAATAGCCCCCACTTTCCAATGCAAAGTGGGCCTGAAGTTGTTGCGTGATCGTTCATCCTATATGGATGAATATCAATATGAACGACATAGAATTAAACACACTTGCCCAGATTGAGCAATTTCTATCCTCATCAACCCAGCTTACCTTTGAAGCTACATTACGAGCAGAATCTTACCTATGCCCAACTTTGCCCTTTCTAAAATTAAACCTATCCAAATCAATGACTTACATTTTAAAAAAACGTTTAGGGTCACTACAACTTAACAAATTGTTTTTTCAGTGTGCCCAGGTTGTGAATTCATGCCTAACGATTTATAGATCACAACTTGCTCTGGAGTTGCCTTTGAGGTTCTTCTAACAGAAAGTAGTTTATTATTTTCAAGCCGCATCGTAGTCGTGATACGAACCTGAGTGCTAAAAATCTGCCGTATAGTTTGCCAGCTACTATCAATGCTCTGCAATTTAAGTTGATGGCGAATAGTGTGTAGTAAGTGATAAGCAAGAATACTAATAAACAGATGGGCATCAACTCGCTCTGGCTTTTGATGGTAGATAGGACGCAGGCCTAACTCTGATTTTAATGATCTGAATGCCGATTCAACATCAGTTAGAGTTGTATAGATTCTCCAAATTGTTTTTTCATCTAAATCCATTCTGTTACTACGCAAACAATATGCGCCCAGATTCTCAGAGTTAACTTTACTCCAACTGATTTTCGTAACCTTATCAGCCTCTGAATCAAGCGTGATAGTGTATCGACCTGAAACACGTTTATGGCGCTCCTTTATTCGACCTAAACGCAAGGTTACTTTCTCAATTGCTTTCATTCCAGTTTTTTTAGTGAGTCCATTAGCTAACTTAATTAATTCCTCTTCGAAACGAGTCTCAGCCTTACTAATCATATTTAAGCTTTTTTCTTCCTTAGCCTGAGAATGGCAGTACAGTAAGACTTCATTTGCTTCAGTATCTTTAATTAATTGCGCTGTAACCGTATTATTTACTGATTCTTTTACTAGCACTTTATCAATGTTTTCATCGACAACAGGCAATGCTCTACGGCTCACTACAATATAATGGAAACCTTTTTCAGTAAGCCATGAAATATTTTCTTCAGTTGCAAAACCAGCATCTAAGATAATTGTTGCCTCTGGCTGTGCATGAAGCTCAGTTAGCATTTCGGATAATGTTTTAGGCTCGCTAACATTCCCTTTGAAAAATTCACTGCGTTGCGGGAACCCTGAGCCATCCAGCACGAGTCCTAGAGAAACAAGCGGACAATCAGACCGCTTCTCCTTTGATCGACCATGCTGTGCGTGATCATTCTGTAATGCTCTACCCTCAAAGTAGGTATTGGTTATATCGTAGAGAGTGATCACCTGATTTAAACTAAAGAGATTTTTCTCACGTTCGAATAATTGATCTTCAATCATTTGCTTATGTTTGAGTAACTCATCAGCAGTCTTATAGAATTTCTTGAGTGATAGTTCTGAGAAATCAGTACCCAGTAATTCATCTAACGCACTTTGATTGCTTAAATAATAGTGCGTACTTAAATCACTTCCTGGGGCAACTAGCCGCCCAATGATGGTAGCAAGCATCAGGTGACATTGTTTTTGATTAAAGCCCAAAGCCCTGAACAATTCCTCAAGTTGTAATTGCCTGGCAGCATGTAAGCCCAACGCCTCAGCTCCAACGTGTCGTATGTCCGCGCTCTCAATGGAGTTAACATCCACTGTTTTAAAGTCAGGTTCTACCGCGCTTACTGAATTAACAGCGATACTTGTCTCATTGTCATCAGCAAACCTAGAGCGAATGCGTTTTACATACATTTGCGCCTGTTTTTCGAGATGTGCTGGTATTGAAATTAACGTGCCTTGACCCGTTAAAATTTCCTCAATACGGTCAGCAAGCAATTTCCAACTGTCCTTCTTTACTGAAAAATTCGCACCAAGATTTAAAATCAGTCTTTGACGTACTTTGCCGTCAGCAGTGCGATGAGTATCAACAAGTCGGTAGGTTGCGTAAGACTTACCTGTCCGAGGACTCTTTTGTGTAGAGGTTCGAATATACATAACTCAATACTCTCATCACTTCACCAGCCCATGCAACCCCTTATTGCCATTATGTGTCACTACATTCGAGAATTCACGTTTCTAGGCAAGTAAAATCAATGGGTTGAGTTAAAAATAGTGATGAAATTTTTGATTTTCAGGGTGAAATGGCCAAACTTGGGTATGGGTTACGAACACTTTAAAAAAATTTGCTTATTGCGGTATGTGCAAAAAGGACAAAGGATTGATTCGTGATTACCTGCAACGAATGACTGGTTACTCACGTTCACAAATTACTAGGCTAATTGCTCAGTATCAAAAGTCAGGAAAAGTTGTTGTTAAGCAACGATCACCTAGAAATAAGTTTAGCTTAATCTATACGCATGAGGATACTTGGTTGTTAGCTGAAACGGATCAGGTTCATCAAACGCTTAGCGGGCCTACCACAAAAAAACTTTGCGAGAGAGCCTTTCATTTGTTTGGAGATAAGCGTTATGCGCGTCTTGCTTTTATCTCAGTCTCTCATCTTTACAATCTTCGACAAACTGAAACCTACCAGCGCAAACGGCGACACTTTAATAAAACTAAAGCAACGCAGGTTTCTATTGGTGAAAGGCGAAAACCAACTCCAGAGGGTAGGCCTGGCTTTATACGTATTGATACAGTGCACCAAGGAGATATGGATAAAATCAAGGGTGTTTATCATATTAATGCTGTTGACGAGGTGACACAGATGGAAGTAGTCTGCGCTGTTGAAAAAATTAGTGAGGCTTACTTAATCCCTGTCTTAGAGCAAATAATCGATACCTTTCCATTTAAAGTGTTAGGCCTACATGCTGATAATGGCTCAGAGTACATTAATCAGCATGTAGCTAAACTATTGCAAAAGTTATTTATTGAACTCACTAAATCGAGGCCAAGGCATAGTAATGACAACGGTTTGGTGGAAAGTAAAAATGGCTCGGTTGTTAGAAAGCATTTTGGCTACATACATATTCAACAACGTTTTGCCCCGCAAATTAATGAATTCTATAACCAGCATTTTAACGACTATATTAATTTTCACAGACCCTGTTACTTCCCTGTAACCAGCATTAATAGCAAGGGTAAGCAAACTAAACTTTACCCTTACGAGGCCATTATGACTCCTTACGAAAAGTTCAAATCAATTGAAAATGCTAAGCAGTATTTAAAGGAAAATGAAACCTTTGAACGACTAGATAAATTAGCGTATTCTCTGACTGATCATGAATCTGCACAAAAGATGCAGGAAGCAAAGAAGACGTTATTTGAGAAAATAACAAAAGAGCAAATAGCTGATACTATCAGCACTGAAGACTAACCGATGGACCATCATGGTGACATCTGTTCAGATGCTGCTTCAGGCTCATCTTACGATTGGGATATACTGTGTTTCGTGCTTTTTTGGAAATCTTCAGAAAATGTGGTTTCGTATTTTACAGAGCATATTGCGTCCAACGGGTCCTGTCACGAATCGTTTCCCAGCGTGCTCGCAAGCAGCATTGCTGGGAGCCCTCGATTCGTGCCACCCGTTCTGCAGCATTGAGTAGCGCAAATACCAAAATTGAAAGCTGCTGCAAAGCAGGTAGAAACTACACTTTACATGACTTTATAAACTGAAAGTTAACGTTTTACTGAAAGTCTTAAGAGTTCGTTAAGCTTTGCTTGTTAGTTTGAGCGCAGTTTAATAATGTTAAAAGTTAATAAAATCAATTAGTCGGATTATCAATAGGGATAGTTAACTAACAATAACAAAGGAAATTTCATGGCAAGAACAAACCCATGCCAGCGTTTTACTGCGGCATTATGGTGGGGCGCTTCATCTTGTGGAGATGCAGTAAGCAAGGGGGTTACCGCTGCAGGTCGCTTCTTAAGTAATCATTTTGGTCGTTGGTCAGTTGAAAAAAGTGTCATCTCTGGAGTAACAAAATTGGGCTTAATAGCCTATAGCGCTTGGTTCTATGTGGAATCAGAACAGCGAATGCATCTTACCTAGTGACTGACAGAAAACCCGCAAAGCCTTTTATTTTCAATGTTTCGGGGCGAACTGGTCACATGAAGATTTTCAAAAAACAGCACTAAATACTCGTTTTTCAGCTATTTACAGCTTATTTTCGATATAATGCCTTAATCTTCGATGATTTTTCGCCACAGCATGGTAACTCTTCACTGGAAAGCAAGAATGACAAGACTAGCCCAAAATCCACAAATGCAAATTGGCCAAGTAGATATTTCTAAAATTCAAATCAGCTCTAAATCACGGGATGACATTCCAAAATTATTAAAAGGGCTACAGTTTATTTATAGTACACCCTCTGTACGGAAGGAGATTTTCGAACTACTAGAGGCTCGGATTGCACCTGAGGTTGACAAGAATAATGGACGCCCTGGTATGGAATTATGGAAAATATTGGTCATGGGAGTACTCCGCCTGAGTCTAAATTGTGAT
>CBDALO010000235.1:0-6868 GCA_965196985.1 Gammaproteobacteria bacterium
TTGGTAAACACTCTTTTAGGCCAAGTTAGTGTGATTGCAAATAATATGTTTTTTCTGAAAAACTAGCAGTAATTCATTGGAAAAATGGCTTGGTTTCATTGCAATTCAGTGATTTACATTGGTTTAAAGCATTTTTGTGTGAGTTTAATCTACTGTTTTTGAGAAAATCAATGTTTTTTTGGTAAACACTGTCTTAGGCCAAGTTAGTGTGCTTGCAAATAATATGTTTTTTTCTGAAAAACTAGCAGTAATTCATTGGAAAGATGGCTTGGTTTCATTGCAATTCAGTGATTTACATTGGTTCAAAGCATTTTTGTGTGAGTTTAATCGACTGTTTTTGAGAAAATCAATGTTTTTTTGGTAAACACTGTTTTAGGCCAAGTTAGTGTGATTGCAAATAATATGTTTTTTCTGAGAAACTAGCAGTAATTCATTGGAAAAATGGCTTGGTTTCATTGCAATTCAGTGATTTACATTGGTTTAAAGCATTTTTGTGTGAGTTTAATCGACTGTTTTTGAGAAAATCAATGTTTTTTTGGTAAACACTGTCTTAGGCCAAGTTAGTGTTCTTGCAAATAATATGTTTTTTCTGAAAAACTAGCAGTAATTCATTGGAAAAATGGCTTGGTTTCATTGCAATTCAGTGATTTACATTGGTTTAAAGCATTTTTGTGTGAGTTTAATCGACTGTTTTTGAGAAAATCAATGTTTTTTTGGTAAACACTGTTTTAGGCCAAGTTAGTGTTATTGCAAATAATATGTTTTTTCTGAAAAACAAGCAGTAATTCATCGGAAAAATGGCTTGGTTTCATTGCAATTCAGTGATTTACATTGGTTTAAAGCATTTTTGTGTGAGTTTAATCGACTGTTTTTGAGAAAATCAATGTTTTTATAGTAAACACTGTTTTAGGCCAAGTTAGTGTGATTGCAAATAATATGTTTTTTCTGAAAAACTAGCAGTAATTTATTGGAAAAATGGCTTGGTTTCATTGCAATTCAGTGATTTACATTGGTTTAAATCATTTTTGTGTGAGTTTAATCGACTGTTTTTGAGAAAATCAATGTTTTTTTGGTAAACACTGTTTTAGGCCAAGTTAGTGTGATTGCAAATAATATGTTTTTTCTGAAAAACTAGCAGTAATTCATTGAAAAAATGGCTTTGTTTCATTGCAATTCAGTGATTTACATTGGTTTAAAGCATTTTAGTGTGAGTTTAATCGACTGTTTTTGAGAAAATCAATGTTTTTTTGGTAAACACTGTTTTAGGCCAAGTTAGTGTGATTGCAAATAATATGTTTTTTCTGAAATACTAGCAGTAATTCATTGGAAAAATGGCTTGGTTTCATTGCAATTCAGTGATTTACATTGGTTTAAAGCATTTTTGTGTGAGTTTCATCGACTGTTTTTGAGAAAATCAATGTTTTTTAGTAAACACTGTTTTAGGCCAAGTTAGTGTGATTGCAAATAATATGTTTTTTCTGAAAAACTAGCAGTAATTCATTAGAAAAATGGCTTCGTTTCATTGCATTTCAGTGCTTTACATTGGTTTAAAGCATTTTTGTGTGAGTTTAATCAACTGTTTTTGAGAAAATCAATGTTTTTTTGGTAAACATTGTTTTAGGCCAAGTTAGTGTGATTCCAAATAATATGTTTTTTCTGAAAAACTAGCAGTAATTCATTGGAAAAATGGCTTGGTTTCTTTGCAATTCCGTGATTTACATTGGTTTAAAGTATTTTTGTGTGAGTTTAATCGACTGTTTTTGAGAAAATCAATGTTTTTTTGGTAAACACTGTTTTAGGCCAAGTTAGTGTGATTGCAAATAATATGTTTTTTCTGAAAAACTAGCAGTAATTCATTGGAAAAATGGCTTGGTTTCATTGCAATTCAGTGATTTACATTGGTTTAAAGCATTTTTGTGTGAGTTTAATCGACTTTTTTTGAGAAAATCAATGTTTTTTTAGTGAACACTGTTTTAGGCCAAGTTAGTGTGATTGCAAATAATATGTTTTTTCTGAAAAACTAGCAGTAATTCATTGGAAAAATGGCTTGGTTTCATTGCAATTCAGTGATTTACATTGATTTAAAGCATTTTTGTGTGAGTTTACTCGACTGTTTTTGAGAAAATCAATGTTTTTTAGGTAAACACTGTTTTAGGCCAAGTTAGTGTGATTGCAAATAATATGTTTTTTCTGAAAAACTAGCAGTAATTCATTGGAAAAATGGCTTGGTTTCATTGCAATTCAGTGATTTACATTGGTTTAAAGCATTTTTGTGTGAGTTTAATCGACTGTTTTTGAGAAAATCAATGTTTTTTTAGTAAATACTGTTTTAGGCCAAGTTAGTGTGATTGCAAATAATATGTTTTTTTCTGAAAAACTAGCAGTAATTCATTGGAAAAATGGCTTGGTTTCATTGCAATTCAGTGATTTACATTGGTTTAAAGCATTTTTGTGTGAGTTTAATCGACTGTTTTTGAGAAAATCAATGTCTTTTTAGTAAACACTGTTTTAGGCCAAGTTAGTGTGATTGGAATAAATATGTTTTTTCTGAAAAACTAGCAGTAATTCATTGGTAAAATGGCTTGGTTTCATTGCAATTCAGTGATTTACATTGGTTTAAAGCATTTTTGTGTGAGTTTAATCGACTGTTTTTGAGAAAATCAATGTTTTTTTGGTAAACACTGTTTTAGGCCAAATTAGTGTGATTGCAAATAATATGTTTTTTCTGAAAAACTAGCATTAATTCATTGGAAAAATGGCTTGGTTTCATTGCAATTCAGTGATTTACATTGGTTTAAAGCATTTTTGTGTGAGTTTAAT
This sequence comes from Gammaproteobacteria bacterium, assembly GCA_965196985.1. Lineage (GTDB taxonomy): Bacteria > Pseudomonadota > Gammaproteobacteria > UBA12402 > UBA12402 > 2-12-FULL-35-23. Next base: position 2,821 of record CBDALO010000235.1, read on the forward strand.
CGACTGTTTTTGAGAAAATCAATGTTTTTTTAGTAAACACTATTTTAGGCCAAGTTAGTGTGATTGCAAATAATATGTTTTTTCTGAAAAACTAGCAGTAATTCATTGGAAAAATGGCTTGGTTTCATTGCAATTCAGTGATTTACATCGGTTTAAAGCATTTTTGAGTAAGTTTAATCGACTGTTTTTGAGAAAATCAATGTTTTTTTGGTAAACACTGTTTTAGGCCAAGTTAGTGTGATTGCAAAAAATATGTTTTTTCTGAAAAACTAGCAGTAATTCATTGGAAAAATGGCTTGGTTTCATTGCAATTCAGTGATTTACATTGGTTTAAAGCATTTTTGTGTGAGTTTAATCGACTGTTTTTGAGAAAATCAATGTTTTTTTGGTAAACACTGTTTTAGGCCAAGTTAGTGTGATTGCAAATAGTATGTTTTTTCTGAAATACTAGCAGTAATTCATTGGAAAAATGGCTTGGTTTCATTGCAATTCTGTGATTTACATTGGTTTAAAGCATTTTTGTGTGAGTTTAATCGACTGTTTTTGAGAAAATCAATGCTTTTTTAGTAAACACTGTTTTAGGCCAAGTTAGTGTGATTGCAAATAATATGTTTTTTCTGAAAAACTTGCAGTAATTCATTGGAAAAATGGCTTGGTTTCATTGCAATTCAGTGATTTACATTGGTTTAAAGCATTTTTGTGTGAGTTTAATCGACTGTTTTTGAGAAAATCAATGCTTTTTTGGTAAACACTGTGGCAAAGTTAGTGTGATTGCAAATAATATGTTTTTTCTGAAAAACTAGCAGTAATTCATGGGAAAAATGGCTTGGTTTCATTGCAATTCAGTGATTTACATTGGTTTAAAGCAGTTTTGTGTGAGTTTAATCGACTGTTTTTGAGAAAATCAATGTTTTTTTAGTAAACACTGTTTTAGGCAAAGTTAGTGTGATTGCAAATAATATGTTTTTTCTGAAAAACTAGCAGCAATTCATTGGAAAAATGGCTTGGTTTCATTGCAATTCAGTGATTTACATTGGTTTAAAGCATTTTTGTGTGAGTTTAATCGACTGTATTTGAAAATATCAATGTTTTTTTGGTAAACACTGTTTTAGGCCAAGTTAGTGTGATTGCAAATAATATGTTTTTTCTGAAAAACTAGCAGTAATTCATTGGAAAAATGGCTTGGTTTCATTGCAATTCAGTGATTTACATTGGTTTAAAGCATTTTTGTGTGAGTTTAATCGACTGTTTTTGAGAAACTCAATGTTTTTTTGGTAAACACTGTTTTAGGCCAAGTTAGTGTGATTGCAAATAATATGTTTTTTCTGAAAAACTAGCAGTAATTCATTAGAAAAATGGCTTGTTTTCATTGGAATTCAGTGATTTACATTGGTTTAAAGCATTTTTGTGTGAGTTTAATCGACGGTTTTTGAGAAAATCAATGTTTTTTTAGTAAACACTGATTTAGGCCAAGTTAGTGTGATTGCAAATAATATGTTTTTTCTGAAATTCTTGCAGTAATTCATTGGAAAAATGGCTTGGTTTCATTGCAATTCAGTGATTTACATTGGTTTAAAGCATTTTTGTGTGATTTTAATCTACTGTTTTTGAGAAAATCAATGCTTTTTGGTAAACACTGTTTTAGGCAAAGTTAGTGTGATTGCAAATAATATGTTTTTTCTGAAAAACTAGCAGTAATTCATGGGAAAAATGGCTTGGTTTCATTGCAATTCAGTGATTTACATTGGTTTAAAGCAGTTTTGTGTGAGTTTAATCGACTGTTTTTGAGAAAATCAATGTTTTTTTAGTAAACACTGTTTTAGGCCAAGTTAGTGTGATTGCAAATAATATGTTTTTTCTGAAAAACTAGCAGTAATTCATGGGAAAAATGGCTTGGTTTCATTGCAATTCAGTGAATTACATTGGTTTAAAGCATTTTTGTGTGAGTTTAATCGACTGTATTTGAGAAAATCAATGTTTTTTTGGTAAACACTGTTTTAGGCCAAGTTAGTGTGATTGCAAATAATATGTTTTTTCTGAAAAACTAGCAGTAATTCATTGGAAAAATGGCTTGGTTTCATTGCAATTCAGTGATTTACATTGGTTTAAAGCATTTTTGTGTGAGTTTAATTGACTGTTTTTGAGAAAATCAATGTTTTTTTGGTAAACACTGTTTTAGGCAAAGTTAGTGTGATTGCAAATAGTATGTTTTTTCTGAAAAACTAGCAGTAATTCATTGGAAAAATGGCTTGGTTTCATTGCAATTCAGTGATTTACATTGGTTTAAAGCATTTTTGTGTGAGTTTAATCGACTGTTTTTGAGAAAATCAATGTTTTTTTGGTAAACACTGTTTTAGGCCAAGTTAGTGTGATTGCAAATAATATGTTTTTTCTGAAAAACTAGCAGTAATTCATTGGAAAAATTGCTTGGTTTCATTGCAATTCAGTGATTTACATTGGTTTAAAGCATTTTTGTGTGAGTTTAATCGACTGTTTTTGAGAAACTCAATGTTTTTTTGGTAAACACTGTTTTAGGCCAAGTTAGTGTGATTGCAAATAATATGTTTTTTCTGAAAAACTAGCAGTAATTCATTGGAAAAATGGCTTGGCTTCATTGCAATTCAGTGATTTACATTGGTTTAAAGCATTTTTGTGTGAGTTTAATCGACGGTTTTTGAGAAAATCAATGTTTTTTTGGTAAACACTGTTTTAGGCCAAGTTAGTGTGATTGCAAATAATATGTTTTTTCTGAAATAATAGCAGTAATTCATTGGAAAAATGGCTTGGTTTCATTGCAATTCTGTGATTTACATTGGTTCAAAGCATTTTTGTGTGAGTTTAATCGACTGTTTTTGAGAAAATCAATGCTTTTTTAGTAAACACTGTTTTAGGCCAAGTTAGTGTGATTGCAAATAATATGTTTTTCCTGAAAAACTTGCAGTAATTCATTGGAAAAATGGCTTGGTTTCATTGCAATTCAGTGATTTACATTGGTTTAAAGCATTTTTGTGTGAGTTTAATCGACGGTTTTTGAGAAAATCAATGTTTTTTTAGTAAACACTGTTTTAGGCCAAGTTAGTGTGATTGCAAATAATATTTTTTTTCTGAAATTCTTGCAGTAATTCATTGGAAAAATGGCTTGGTTTCATTGCAATTCAGTGATTTACATTGGTTTAAAGCATTTTTGTGTGATTCTAATCGACTGTTTTTGAGAAAATCAATGCTTTTTTGGTAAACACTGTTTTAGGCCAAGTTAGTGTGATTGCAAATAATATGTTTTTTCTGAAAAACTAGCAGTAATTCATGGGAAAAATGGCTTGGTTTCATTGCAATTCAGTGATTTACATTGGTTTAAAGCAGTTTTGTGTGAGTTTAATCGACTGTTTTTGAGAAAATCAATGTTTTTTTAGTAAACACTGTTTTAGGCCAAGTTAGTGTGATTGCAAATAATATGGTTTTTCTGAAAAACTAGCAGTAATTCATTGGAAAAATTGCTTGGTTTCATTGCAATTCAGTGATTTACATTGGTTTAAAGCATTTTTGTGTGAGTTTCATTGACTGTTTTTGAGAAAATCAATGTTTTTTTGGTAAACACTGTTTTAGGCCAAGTTAGTGTGATTGCAAATAGTATGTTTTTTCTGAAAAACTAGCAGTAATTCATTGGAAAAATGGCTTGGTTTCATTGCAATTCAGTGATTTACATTGGTTCAAAGCATTTTTGTGCGAGTTTAATCGACTGTTTTTGAGAAAATCAATGTTTTTTTGGTAAACACTGTTTTAGGCCAAGTTAGTGTGATTGCAAATAATATGTTTTTTCTGAAAAACTAGCAGTAATTCATTGGAAAAATGGCTTGGTTTCATTGCAATTTAGTGATTTACATTGGTTTAAAGCATTTTTGTGTGAGTTTAATCGACTGTTTTTGAGAAACTCAATGTTTTTTTGGTAAACACTGTTTTAGGCCAAGTTAGTGTGATTGCAAATAAAATGCTTTTTCTGAAAAACTAGCAGTAATTCATTGGAAAAATGGCTTGGTTTCATTGCTATTCA